>JAKSNX010000021.1 GCA_024405815.1 Paludibacteraceae bacterium
CACACTGCCTTCTGGAAGATTTTTCTTTATAGTAAAAGGATAGCGACCCGTAGCAAAAGTATATTCGGCATTCATACTTAAGCAGACCGTCTCCGACAGTTTTTGCTCATACAGTACGGACGGGTTGGCAAATCCAAAACTTCCGGCTTTCATACCAACAATGACATTGTAGTTCTTGCCTTGTTGAAACACGGGTCTTCGCGTACGAATATATAGGGTTCCGGCCGAACCAAAATCCTTAGCAGGTTGTAAGGCTTCAGTTTTATGACCGTTATAGAGTGATATACTTTCGATATTCTCCAATGAGAACTTACCCAAATCAACAGTACCATTTTGGGCATTCCCCACCTCTATACCATCGTAGAAAACTCCAACATGGTGGCTACCCATCGAACGGATATCGACTGTCTTTATACCGCCTACTCCACCATAGTCTTTGATTTGAACACCTGAAAAATAGCGCATGGCATCGGCTACCGAATGAGCAGATAATCGTTGCAGGTCGTTACCAGAGAGTGTTTGTGGTGTTATCACCTCATGTGTGGCAGGTCGTGCCACAATGGTTACTTCGCCCAATACGACCGAATCCGCTTCATTCGCAGCGAACAAAGGGATGCACACAGAGAGTGCCAAAAACAATATGGGGATAAGTCGTCGCATTGTCTTTTGCTCTATTCCGCGAGAGCGTGAATGACAAAGGCCGTAGCCTTACAACCTGTAGGTCTTCTGACTTATCGCTCTTGTTTTCAGCCTTCCCGAGTATGTAACTCAGTGACTATGAGAGAGAAAACTTGATTGCGAATCACAGCAGCGGGTCTGTGCAGGACTCTCACCTGACTTCCCTGAACGGATTGCGACTGCAAAGGTACAACATCTTTTTTGATATATGCAAATAATTTTGTTTTTTTTCATAAAAAAACTTATTTTTGCAAGTAAAACGAAAGAATTTACGCAAATTTTACTCGCAAAACTTGCATGTTTCAAAAAAATTTGGAGTATTATTTTGACATCGGAGGTGACTATTTGCAACCTTCTTTTGACCAAAATGTGACCACCATGTTTAAGAGACTTTCTAGAAACTTTCGTCAACGCCTGTTGGTTCACAACCTTGTGAACCAACAAAAACGGGTAATGATAGTAAAAACAAAACAAGCGTTATAACTTTCTGCCATAACGCTTGTTTTACTTTTAGGATAATCCCCGATAATTAGTTGTTTGATGTTAAAGTGTAATCAAATACTTCAAGAATCTCTGTAACCTTAGCCTCATCTACATTATTTACGCTAAATGTGTAAAAATAAGTTTTTACATTAGGTGTTAAGTCACTCTTGTAAAAACCTATGACATTATTTCCTTCATAGAATCCAGGAGCCTGTTGAGCAATCCATTCACAAATTTTTTGCTTATCGTTGATAGGGTCACCTAATTTTAATGCTTTGATCATATCCTCATTTAATGCTCCTACCTGCCAAAGTGTGGATTTGCTTGCTGTTACGGTGATAACACACTCACTGGAATTTTCGCTGAATGATGCGGAAAAACTAGAACCTTTGTCATCTTTCTTACAAGATGATACACCTAATAAAATTGCCATCAATGGCAAAACTAAAAATAAAACACTTTTTTTCATAATCAGTATTGTTTAAAAATTTTACTCTGCAAAGATATGTGTTTTTTTGCAAAATACCACAAAAAGTTTTATTTTTGCAACTTGAATAAAATTTACTTTTAACAATATGAATGCAAACATTGCAATGAACCCAAACAGACTGGTTCAGTTTTTAAAGAAGCCCGCATCGGAGTTTACACGTGCGGATATTATCAAATATTGTACAGAGAACGAGGTGCAGTTCATAAATTTCCACTATTGCGGATGGGACGGCAGGCTTAAAACCCTTAATTTTGTAATAAACTCTGCAGAACACCTTGAGAGCATACTCTCTGCAGGTGAGAGAGTTGACGGCTCCAGCCTATTCCCGTTCATCGAGGCAGGAAAAAGTGACCTGTACGTAGTGCCTAAATATAAGACAGCATTCCTAAACCCATTTACAGAGATACCTACAGTAGATATTCTTTGCTCTTTCTATAATAGAGACGGCGAGCCTTTTGAGAGTTCTCCGGAGTATATACTAAAGAAGGCTCATAAGGTGTTTAAGGAGACTACAGGCTTGCAGATGGAGACTATGGGTGAACTTGAATACTACATAATAGCCGATGCAGAGGAACTTTATCCTGTGCCAGACCAAAAAGGGTATCATGAGAGTGCACCTTTCAATAAGTTTACAGATTACCGTTTGGAGGCTATGAGGCTTATAGCACAGGCTGGCGGTCTTATAAAGTACGGACACTCAGAGGTGGGTAACTTTACACAGGATGGTAAGGTTTATGAACAGAATGAGATTGAGTTCACTCCAACCAATATAGAGGATGCGGCAGACCAACTTGTAGTGGCTAAATGGATTATGCGTCAGCTTGCATACGAGTATGGCGTAACCCTTACATTTGCCCCTAAGATTACTGTGGGTAAGGCTGGTTCTGGGCTTCATGTACACTGCAAGTTTACAAAGAACGGTGAGTCTGTTATGGTTAAGAACGGAGAACTTACAGATGAATGTAAGAAGGCTATAGCTGGTTATATGGAAGCAGGTACTTCACTGCCTGCATTCGGTAACCCTAATCCGCTGTCGTTTATGCGTTTGGTTCCTCATCAGGAGGCTCCTACATCACTTTGCTGGTCGTTCTCTAACCGTAGTGCATTGGTACGTGTGCCACTTGGCTGGATAAATAACGGAAAGGATATGGCTGCAGATTGTAACCCGATGGAGAAGGCATCAGGCAGGGATTTCAGCGGTAAGCAGACATTTGAGTGGAGAGCCTCTGACGGTTGTGCGGATATCTATTTGCTTATGGCTTCACTGTGTGCCGCCGCACGTCATGGATTTGAGATTCCTAACGCTCTTGAGATTGCAGAGAAAACATACGTGGGTCTTGGTGTCAATATCCACGATGCCAGCAATAAGGCTGTTCAGGAGGCTCTTGAACAATTGCCAGACTCTTGCGTATCGGCGGCTAAGGAACTTGAGAAAGACCGTGCTATATATACCTCTAAAGGTGTGTTCTCAGATAGCATAGTGGATTATATGATTAAATATCTTACTGCGTTTGATGATGCTCAGCTGCGTAAGGAACTTGGTAATGACACCAAGAAGATAATGAAACTTGTAACTGAAAACCTACATGTAGGGTAATGTTGCAACGTAAGGTTTACATATTATTTGTGTTATCGTTGTTCGCTTGTGCGGCATCGGCACAAGGCTACATGGCTACCAAGACCAGATTGGACTCTCTGAAAATAAATAAATTTCATGGAGAGGCATCCTTATCGGGTAAAGTGGAGCAGACGGATAATTTTAAGTTTGAACTTGATGCGGCGTTTGAGGGTATGGTTCCTTTTAAGAGGCATAAACTCCGTATGGTTGCTAATGTGGCGTTTAATTTCATAAACCAATATGATAACGGAAATAGGGGGTATGCCTACCTTGCAGGTGATTTCTATCAGTATGAAGTAAGGGACAAGGTAACAAAGAAAAAGGTTTATGAGAATGGCGAGAGAACTAAAAACCTGCTCTATTTCAGTGCCATTGGCGGTGGTCAGTATGATTTCTGCCGCGATTTGAGTGCAAGAATCTTTGGCGGTCTGATGCTCACATTCCAGCCTCTAAGAAAGCACCCTCATCTATGTTTGGAGCCGTCTGTAGGAATAGTGGCTGACTTTCAGTATTGGAACATACTTGGAAAGCCTGAACTAAAACCGCTACTTGACCACTACAATAGTATCCCTATACTTAAACGTTTTCTTGATATGGATCCTTCTGGTCGCTCGTGGCAGGTGGACCCAAGTTTAGGTGTGGCATGTAACTTTATGGGAGAATGGGATAAGGTGGCGTTTAACCTGTATTGTTTGGTATTGCAACCGTTTAAAGGTCCTACAGATATTACATCTGATGAAGAAGAAGAGCTTAAGCGGTACTGTCCTGAATTTTATGGTATATATAACGTAAAGCCGTTGCCGCAGGTTTCTGTAGATGCAACGTTGGAGGTGGGTATTTATAAACTGCTGTCGTTGGTGGTAGGGTGTGAGTTCCTTTGGGACGGAGGTCAATTGCCATCGGCAAGGCACGATGTTGTTTACGATGGGCAGACATATACGGTGGGTGCACGTAACATGAGGTATTGCTGCACCGTAGGGTTTAAGGTACATTGGTAAAGGGTATGGATTCAAGGCAGAAAATGTATGTTATAAAGGTGGATAAAGACGCTCCGCTATTGGAGTTCCTTTTTGAGAAACTGAAGGGGCAGAGCCGTACATCCGTTAAGTCATTGTTACAACACAGGCAGTTAATGCTGAATGGTCAGACTCTTATAACCAAATTTGACTATCCCCTAAAAAAAGGTGATGCCATACATGTGTTAAGTGTTCCAAAAGCGGGAAATAAGGGCGTTTTTGACCATCCTAAACTTACCATTTTGTATGAGGACGATGATATTATAGTGGTTGATAAAAAAGAGGGGTTGCTATCAGTCAAGACACCCAACACAGCAGAGGAGTCTGCCACGCACCTTCTAAACCAATATCTGCGTCCGCTTGGGCGTGACCATTATGTGTATGCCGTTCATAGACTGGATAGAGAGACATCGGGTGTAATGATGTTTGCAAAAAAGAAAGAGGTGCAGCAAATGCTTAGGGACGATTGGCGTAAATTTGTAGTAGAGCGTACATATATAGCTATAGCAGAGGGAGTTATAGAGCCTGCGGAGGGCAAGATTGAGTCTTATCTTAAAGAGGATATAAAAAAGGTTATGCACTCATCGCCAACTGATAACGGCGGTCAGTTTGCTGTAACCAATTATAAGGTGCTGCAAACAGATAAGCGTAACTCTTTAGTCAAGCTTAACTTGGAGACGGGGCGTAAAAATCAGATTCGTGTCCATCTGCAAAGTATTGGACACTCTGTGGTGGGTGACGTTAAATATGGCGGTAAGAGCAGTCGATACGGAAGGCTTTGCCTGCATGCTGAAACGTTGCGTTTCAAGCACCCTGTATCGGGTAAACTTATGGCATTCTCTGTGCCTGTACCATTTAAATTGTAAATATTTTTAACTTAAATACAAATAAAATTATGAGTAACAAAAGTGCGTTGCAAATTGCAAGGGCTGCATATCAGCCTAAGCTACCTAAGGCATTGAAGGGTGCCGTTTCCATTAAAGAGGGTGAAGCTACACAGTCTGTAGCAGACCAGGCAGAAATCAAGAAATTGTTTCCTAATACATACGGAATGCCTGTTGTAACATTTGAGAAGACTATAAGTCTTAAGTCAAAACCTGCAATGAATGTAGGCGTTATTCTTTCAGGTGGTCAGGCTCCTGGCGGACATAATGTAATATCGGGTTTGTTTGACGGCCTTAAGGCATTGAATAAGAATAACAAACTATACGGTTTCCTTGGCGGTCCAAGCGGACTTATAGAGCATAAGTATATTGAGCTTACATCAGACATTATAGATGATTACCGTAATACAGGCGGTTTTGACATTATAGGTTCAGGACGTACAAAACTTGAGAAACAAGACCAGTTTGATAGTGGTATAGAGATTTGTAACCAATTGGGTATCAAGGCTCTTGTTATTATAGGCGGCGATGATTCAAATACAAACGCATGCGTGCTTGCAGAGTACTATTTGCAAAAACAGTGCGGTATTCAGGTTATAGGTTGTCCTAAGACTATAGACGGAGACCTTAAAAACAGCCAGATTGAGACATCTTTTGGTTTTGATACTGCATGTAAGGTTTATTCAGAGGTTATAGGAAACATTATGCGTGATGCCAACTCTGCTAAGAAATATTGGCACTTTATTAAGGTTATGGGTCGTAGTGCATCTCACATTGCACTTGAGTGCGGTCTTCAGACACAACCTAACGTATGTATAGTATCAGAGGAGGTTGAGGCTAAGAAAATGACTCTTGCTCAGATTGTAAACGATATTGCCGATAAGGTTGCCGCACGTGCTGCTCGTGGTAACAACTTTGGTGTAGCCATAATACCTGAGGGTCTTATAGAGTTTATACCTGAGATGAACATACTTATCTCTGAGCTTAATGATTTGCTTGCTAAGGAGAGCGATGTTAAGAAGGCTGTCGCTCAGCTTTCTGCCGCAAGTGCCGCTGTATATAAATCACTTCCAGAGGCTATTGCCAAGCAGCTTACTCTTGAGCGTGACCCTCATGGTAATGTTCAGGTTTCACTTATTGAGACAGAGAAACTTCTTATAGAGATGGTTAAGAAACGCCTTGCCGCTATGAAAGAGGAGGGCAAATATAATGGCAAGTTCTCTGCATTGGGACACTTCTTTGGCTATGAAGGACGTTGTGCAGCTCCATCTAACTTTGATGCTGACTATTGCTACAGCCTTGGTTACAATGCCGCCCAGCTTATAGGTGCCGGCAAGACAGGCTATATGTCACTTATAAAGAACACAACAAAACCATCTGATAATTGGGTTGCCGCTGGTGTTCCTATCACTATGATGATGAATATGGAACGCCGCCACGGTGAGATGAAACCTGTAATCCGCAAGGCTCTTGTAGAGCTTGACGGAGCACCATTCAAATTCTTTGCTGCAAACCGTGATAAGTGGGCTATAGAGACAGCATACGTATATCCAGGTCCAATTCAATACTTTGGTCCATCTGAAGTTTGTGACCAACCTACGAAAACATTGCAATTAGAAAAAGCGTAATGCTTTAATTAGAATAAAGGTAAAAGGTCAGGATAATTTACCCTGACCTTTTCTTTGAAGAAATTTTATGATCGTTTGTATTGCGGAAAAGCCATCAGTGGCAAGAGAGATAGCGGCAGTCTTGGGGGCAACCCAAAGGCGTGACGGCTATTTGGAGGGTAACGGCTACAGGGTCACTTGGACTTTCGGACATCTGTGTACACTTAAGGAGCCGCATGAGTACAATGAGCGTTGGAAAGGGTGGCGAATGAGTGAGATTCCAATGATACCTGATAAGTTTGGTATCAGGGTGATGGACGATGAGGGTGTAAAAAAACAGTTTGCCGTTATAGAGAAGCTGTTTTCAGAGGCTGATGAGATTATAAACTGCGGCGATGCAGGACAAGAGGGCGAGGTTATTCAAAGGTGGGTTATGCAGTGTGCCAAATGCACCAAGCCAGTAAAAAGGCTTTGGATTTCATCACTTACAGAAGAGGCTATAAAAGAGGGTTTTAATAACCTTTATGACGCTTCCAAGTTTGATACTCTGTTTGCTGCAGGTTGTGCCAGGGCTATTGGAGATTGGCTTCTTGGTATAAATGCAACACGCTTATATACAATAAAATACGGTAATGGTAAAGGCGTTTTGAGTGTGGGTAGGGTGCAAACTCCTACCCTTGCTCTTGTTGTAAAGAGACAGAAGGAGATAGATAATTTTGTGCCACAGCCCTATTGGGAGCTTAAAACTGTTTATCGGGATACTACTTTTAGTGTAAAGCAAGGTAGGTTTGATAAAAAGGAAGATGCTCAGAAAGCATTGCTGGATATTGAGGGTAAGGATTTTGAGGTAACATCGGTAGAGAAGAAAAATGGTAAGGAGCTTGCCCCACGTCTGTTTGACCTTACATCGCTGCAAGTGGAGTGTAACAAACGGTTTGGCTACAGTGCAGAAAAGACTTTGCAGATAATTCAAAGCCTCTATGAGAAAAAACTTGCCACCTACCCAAGGGTGGACACCACATTCCTGCCAAACGATGTATATCCTAAAGTACCTCAGATACTTGCAGGGCTTACACCGTATAAGGCATTTACAGAGCCTCTAAAGGGTCAGAAACTGCGTAAGGATTCCACTGTATTTAACGATAAGAAAGTTACAGACCATCACGCCATTATTCCTACAGGTAAGTTCTTTAATAATTTCACCCCCGATGAGAAGTGGGTGTATGACCTTATAGTCCGCAGATTTATTGCTGTTTTCTACCCCGATTGTAAAGTGGCAGGTACTGTGGTTGAGGGCAAGAGTGGCGATGTGGAGTTCCGCGTATCGGGTAAGGTGATACTGGAACCTGGTTGGAGAGTGTTGTTCCCTAACGATAAAAGCGATAAGAAAGACGATGAGGCTGATGTCTTGCCTGTTTTTACAGAGGGTGAGAGAGGTCATCATACACCATCATTGGCAGAGAAAATGACACAGCCGCCAAAGTATTACTCTGAGGCAAGTCTGCTGCGTGCTATGGAGACTGCGGGCAAGACTGTAGATGATGAGGAACTGCGTGACCTTATGAAAGAGAACGGCATAGGCAGACCATCTACTCGTGCCGCCATAATAGAGACTCTATTTAAGAGAAACTACATAGTAAGGGACAAGAAACGCATTGTAGCCACTAAGACAGGTATTGCACTAATAGATACCATTGATAATGAGCTACTTAAAAGTGCAACTCTTACAGGTATGTGGGAAAAGAAGATGCGTGATATAGAGCATGGCAAGTACTCTATGGAGACTTTTATGGGGGAACTTAAGGATATGGTGCGTGAGGTTTCTGCAGAAGTAAAGAATTCTAAGGGCAAAAAGATTGAAATTTAGAAAAAAATTCCTACTTTTGTATTTCAATGATATTCGGAAATTTATATATACCCCGTTCCAGTGACTCATACCATCTGTGATGGTATTCGGCCCTCCCATACGGCTCTGTGAGCCTATGGGTCCCTCCCACTATACGTCCGCGTGGGTGCGGACGCACTGTCAGGGGTACATATAAATTTCCTAATCTGTGTAAATTAAAATTTTATATAGGTATTATGAAAAAATTATTCTTACTTTTATCAGCGTTTGCAGCACTTCCGTTGTTTGCACAGTCTTTCACTCCAGACCAGGTGAATCAGTGTTACAGTGATTTTGGAGATAATGTCACCTTTATTTTTGATGAGGGTTTGTATGGCATGCAACCTCAAAGAGTGTTTGTAACAGGTGAGTTCCGTAGTTGGGACGCTTCAACCACAGATACTAAATGGGATTTAAAAAAGGTTGGTAACCAATGGGTTTTGTCATTTGACAATACAGATGAGTCTGTAATAAAGTCAAACTCACAATTCAAGTTCCGTACCAATGACGGCGATTGGATAGACCCATGGAGTGGTGCTCCTAACCAAAAGAACGGTAATCTTGTGTTCAAGCCACAGGCAGAGGTTTTTCAAATGAGGGCTGAACTGAAATTATCGGGTAATATATGGGCAGAGATAGGCGATGGCAGAACTACAAAAATAGAGGATTACAGACTTACCGATGCCAATGGTAAAGAGATAAAGATTGCAGGTGTTATGCCTAACGGTGCCAAAACCACACTTATAACTCCAGCGGAACCTATAGACATAAGGCGTGTCTATTATCTTGAGTTCCTGCCACTTAAGCAAAAGGCATTCTGCTCATACGATGGTTGGTTCCGTGAGATTTATTCCGCTAAGGAGTTGGGTGCCAATGTAGATGACAATGTAACAACTTTCCGTGTGTTTGCTCCACGTGCCACATTGGTTGTACTATACTTGTATAACGATAAAAATGACTCGATACCTACAATTGGAGAGTATGAAATGAAAAAAGATGCCGATGGAGTTTGGGAGTACTCATTTGACAAGGATTTGGCTGGTGTGTGGTATGATTTTACCGCCCATGGCTTTAGAGACCCAGGTAACAGATTTTATGAGACTCACCCTGTTCATATAAACGACCCTTATGCACGTGTAAGTGATGATACTTTTGGTAAGTGCCGTGTATGGCACCGTACAGTACCTGCAACACCTCTTGCAAAAGGTATTCCCGCTATGCAAGATGTTATATCTTATGAGGTTCACGTTCAGGACTTTACAGATAAATTACCTTTGCCCGATAGTCTTAAAGGTACTATGAAGGGAATGATTACATCGGGTCTTAAAAATAAGAAAGGAGAGGCTATAGGATTTGATTATCTTGTGGATTTGGGTATAAACACCGTTCATTTGCAGCCTATGCAGGAGTATCTTCATATACCCGATGCAGAGTGGCAGGAGGCATATCAGAATGACTCATTTATGATAGCCCAAGGCATTGCTAATGAGAACTATCAATGGGGTTACCGCACATCGTTTGCTATGGCTGTAGAGAGCCGCTATAGAGTAAAAGGCTCAGATAACGGCAGCGAGCGTGACCAATTCCGTGATTTGGTTCAGGCATTCCACGATAAAGGTATCGCCGTAATCATAGACCTTGTACCTAACCATACTGCAGAGGATATGGAGGGTCATAATTGGAACTTTAACTTTAATGGTTTTGACAAGCAGTATTACTACAGAACCAAGAATTTTGAGCATATAGGTGGCTACGGTAATGAGGTTAAGACAGAGAACCGTCCTATGACCCAGCGTTGGCTTATAGACCAATGTATGTACTTTATAAATGAGTTTGGTATAGACGGTTTCCGTATAGACCTTGCAGGTCAGATGGACCAGCAGACTCTTAAGACTTTGAAAGAGACCATAGGGTATGACAAGATACTTTACGGAGAGCCTTGGATTGGTTCCAATGACCCTGATTATGAGAACAATCCTGATTGGGATTGGTATAAGGAGGACGCTCCTATCTGCTATTTCCAAGATGAGAGCCGTAATGCCTATAAGGGTGCCACATTTGACCTTAAAGACCCAAAAACAGACCGCGGATGGGCAGGTGGCAAGTTCTCTGAGAGAGCCAATGTTATGAAAGGTCTGACTTGCACTTACAAGGAGGACAAGAACCCTTGCAGTGGTATAACATATCTTGATATTCACGATAATTTTGCACTTGCAGACCAATTTGGCGGTGCCGATTTTGACGGACGCACACACGTTGACCAAAAAGAGTACAAGATAGCCGCCACACTTATGTACACCACACTTGGTCCTATTGTTTGCCATGGTGGTTCTGAGATTATGAGAAGTAAGGCTCATGCCCCGATGCAGGAGATTGTAAAACACTCTAAAAACTACAATTTCTATTATCATGGATACAGGGATTCTTATAACTGCCGTGAGGCTAACGATTATCAGTGGGAGCAGGTAGGGCAGAAACCTAACAAAGAGAATAAAAATGATTATGCTAATATGCTTGCATTCTGGAAAGGCTTGAACAAACTGCGTAATTCAGAATATGGTAATGTGTTCCGTCAGGGTGAAGCTGTGCCTGAGGACTATTACAAGTGGTTTGCACCTGCTGATAATGAGAGTGTATTAGGCTATATGGTGGATAATAAGGTTTTGGTTCTTATAAACGGAGGTGATTTTGGTTACACGTTTAACGTTAAATTACCTCAAGGTAACTGGAAACTTGTAGGCACTATAGATGAGATTAACTTAGAAGGAGTTAAAGCAAAGAATAAGACATTAAAGGATTTTGCCGGGACCGGAAGCTTAATGGTGGAAGGGAAGGGAATGTATATTTTCATCAATGCTCAAGATGAGCAGTGATGA
This sequence comes from Paludibacteraceae bacterium, assembly GCA_024405815.1. Taxonomy (GTDB): domain Bacteria; phylum Bacteroidota; class Bacteroidia; order Bacteroidales; family Paludibacteraceae; genus Enterocola. The sequence continues at coordinate 11,538 of JAKSNX010000021.1, forward strand.
AAATATAATGTATGATGTGTGATGTATGATGTATGAAAATGGAAAAGATAATTTTAACAGGTGACCGCCCTACAGGTAAGTTGCATATAGGGCATTATGTGGGTTCGCTACGCCGTAGAGTGGTGTTGCAGAACTCAGGAGAGTATGATAAGGTGCTTATAATGATTGCCGATGCACAGGCACTTACAGATAATGCAGATAATCCTGGCAAGGTCAGGGATAACATTATTGAGGTGGCTCTTGACTATCTTGCATGTGGACTTGACCCAAATAAAAGCACACTTTTTATACAGTCAATGATACCGGAGCTATGTGAACTTACGTTCTACTATATGAATCTTGTATCGGTGGCAAGGCTTCAACGCAATCCTACAGTTAAGACAGAGATTAAAATGCGTGGTTTTGCAGATGAGAGTATTCCTGTAGGCTTCTTTACATACCCAATATCACAGGCTGCCGATATTACTGCATTTAAGGCTACAACAGTGCCTGTAGGCATAGACCAAGCCCCTATGATAGAGCAATGTGTAGAGATTGTACGCCGCTTTAACAATGCATACGGAGAGACCCTTGTGGAGCCAAAAATCCTTTTACCCGATAATCAGGCGTGTATGCGTCTGCCAGGCACGGACGGCAAGGCTAAGATGAGCAAATCTCTTGGTAACTGCATTTATCTTAGTGAGGAGGCTGATTCTCTTATTCAAAAAGTGCGTTCAATGTACACAGACCCAACCCATATTAAGGTTACAGACCCTGGTAAATTAGAGGGTAATGTGGTGTTTACATATCTTGACGCATTCTGCAAGGATTCACATTTTGCCGCATATCTTCCAGAATATAATAATCTGCAGGAGCTTAAAGACCACTACACACGCGGAGGTCTTGGAGATATGAAAGTTAAGAAATTCTTAGGTCAGATTCTTGAAGAGGAGCTTGCCCCAATCCGTGAACGCCGCAAGGAGTTTGCAAAAGACCCTGCCGCAGTTTATGAAATCTTGCGTAAAGGTAGCATTGCCGCCCGTGAGATTGCCGCCAAAACCCTTGATGATGTAAAAGACGCTATGCGTATAAACTACTTTAAATAATCAGACTGCCTAATTGGTAGATTATAAAGCAAACAACCCACGCTATAGTGGTGGAATAGAGAGCGGAGAACAGTGCCCATTTCCAGCTGCCGCTCTCTTGTTTTATTGCTATAAGGGTGGCTATACACGGGAAATAGAGCAGTACAAACACCATAAATGTAAACGCCACAAGCGGAGTGTATAAAGGTGTGCCATCGGGTTTGGTTTGTGATAGCATAACATCTTCTAATTCATCGCTCTCATCGTTACCTGTATAAAGTACAGACAATGTGCTTACTACAACCTCTTTGGCAGGAAGACCTGCGGCAAGGCTTACGCTCATTCTCCAATCAAATCCAAGCGGTTCCATAACAGGCTCTATAAACTTTCCAATCTTGCCTATGAAACTTTGCTCCAGTTGTTGCTGAACCGTTATGTTGTTTGTCTTTGGTCTTGGAAAATAACCTAACGCCCAAATAATTATAGAGGCAAACAGAATAATTGTACCCATCTTTTTTAGATACTGTTTTGATTTCTCCCACATGTGATGCAACGCCGATTTTACAGTTGGCACACGATATGGGGGAAGTTCCATAACAAACGGTATGTCATCTTCCTTAAACAGAGTGCGTTTCAGTATTCTTGCCATAATAACCGCAATGACAATGCCTAAAAGGTATAGGCTCAGCATTACAAGCCCTGCGTGTTTTGGAAAAAATATGGCGGTGAATATAAGATATACAGGAAGCCTTGCACTGCAACTCATAAACGGTGTTACAAGCATAGTTATAAGGCGGCTGCTTTTGCTTTCAAGAGTTCTGGTAGCCATTACCGCAGGCACACTGCACCCGAATCCCATAAGCATTGGCACAAAAGATTTGCCGTGCAATCCCATACGGTGCATTATCTTGTCCATAATAAACGCCGCCCTTGACAGGTAGCCAGAATCTTCCATCAGCGATATAAAGAAATATAGAATCAATATGTTGGGTAAGAATACTAATACACCGCCCACACCGCTTATTATTCCGTTTATCAGCAAGTCTTTAAGAGGTCCGTCTGCCATAGATGAGCCTATAGTGCTTGCAAGCCATTCAAAACCCGATTCTATCCAATCCATCGGGTACTGACCAAGAACAAATGTACACTCAAACATTACAAGCATAAAGAGAATGAAAATAGGGAATCCCCAGAATTTATGGGTTACAACGGCATCAATTATTTTGGTTGCCTTAAACGCATCAACTTCTCCCTCCTTGTATGTCTCAGCCAACGCACCCTGAATAAAGCCGTATTTGGCATTTATTATAGCACTCTCGCAATCCTCACCCAACTCATTCTCTATGTGAACTTTAACTTTATCTCTGTAAGAGATTATATCGGAGGCGTTACTAAGAGTTTTTATATAATCCTCAATCTCGCTGTCGCCCTCCATAAGTTTTACTGCATAGAAACGGCTTGATATAACGCCGTTAAAGTTATCAGACTTGTTAATCAGTTTATTAAGGGTGTCTATTGCCTCTTGAAGTTCACCGCAGTGATTTATATGAATATGCCGTGATGTTGGCTCCGTATTGGTATAAACCTTTATTACCGTTTCAAACAACTCCTTTAGTCCGCTGTTTCCATTAAACCCTTCACTTGCCACAGTTGGTATTACGGGCATACCAAACATTGAACCTAACGCCTTTGTGTCAAGAGAAGCACCGCTTTTTTGTAACTCATCATACATATTCAGAGCAATGACGGTGGGTATATCCATATCAATCAGTTGGGTTGTAAGGTATAGATTACGCTCAAGGCTTGACGCTCCAACTATGTTTATTATTACATCGGGTGTGGAGTTGAATATATGCTTGCGTACATAAATCTCCTCTGGTGTATAAGTGGAAAGAGAGTAGGTGCCTGGTAAGTCAAATATGTTGAAAGAGTAGCCATCAAATTCAAAATGCCCCTCTTTTGCATCTACGGTAACTCCTGTATAATTGCCTACATGCTCATGAGAACCCGATGCTATATTAAACAGCGATGTTTTGCCAGCATTGGGATTGCCAATAAGAGCCACATTTATGGTTTTGCTTTTTTCTCCTGCAATGTGCCCCATAACCTCTGCCGTATCTTCTACTGAGCTTGGCAAATCGGTATGCTCTGAGCGTTGCAGTTTAGCCTCTTCTTCTGTAATAACCTCAACAAGGTCAGCCTCTTTTCTGCGTAGTGAGACCTCATAATCCATCAGTTTGTACTTGATAGGGTCTTTAAGCGGTGCGTTTAGCAATACATCAACCCTCTGTCCGCCTACAAATCCCATCTCAATAATACGCTTACGGAATTTGCCGGAGCCAAGAACTTTTACCACAACAGCGTGATTCCCCGTTTTTAATTCTGAAAGTCTCATTTTACCTCTTCTTTCTTATCTATAGAATTACATTTAGACGATATAGGGCAGTTCTCACAACCCGATGAGCAGCGTTTCTTGCCTTTGACAGTCTTTACAATAGCCACACAAAAATATGCCACCGCACAGATAACTAATATAGTTGTCAAGAATCCTTGCATTGGCACTCCTCAAGTTCAAATTCAATGGTGGCGTGATTTATTCCGCACTGTTTCAGTGATTCTTTCAGATTGAATTTTACATTTTCCATAGCCTTGATATCTTGCAAAACAACGTGAACTGTAAGAGCATTGTCAGTGGTGCTTAAAGCCCATATATGCAAGTGGTGGAATGATTCAACCCCTTCTGTATCCAAAATACACTTCTCAACATTCTCTATATCAATGCCTTCGGGTACTCCGTCCATTGACAGTCTTACGCTGTCTGACAGCAATCCCCAAGTAAATTTAACAATCACTATTGCTATCACAAACCCTATTATCGGGTCTATTATGTACCAGCCTGTATAGTGAATCACAATACCAGCCACAACAACACCAAGAGATACCAGTGCGTCCATAGCCATGTGTATGAACGAGCCCTTTACATTAAGGTCTTTATCCTTGTGATCTAAAAAAAGATATGCTGTAACACCGTTTACAATTACCCCGATACCCGCCACTGCAGCCACCGTAAGACCTTCAAGCGGTTTGGGATTTATAAGTTGGTTTATACTCTCAACCACAATACCGCCTACCGCAACCAGCAAAATAACAGCATTTATAAAAGAGGCAAGTATGGTGCTTTTCATAAAGCCGTAAGTAAATTTTTTGGTTGCCGCCTTTTGATAAAGTTTAATGGCAATCAGAGAAAGAGCAAGTGATGCCACATCGCCTAAATTATGCCCTGCATCGGCAAGAAGCCCCATAGAACTTTGCCAAAATCCAATAACTGCTTCAACTGCAATAAAAGCAATGTTTATTGCAATGCCTATTACAAAAGCCCGGTCAAGGCTGCGGACTGAGGGTGATGCGTGGTGATGGTGGTGCATGATTCGGCGATGCGTTATTTTACTCCTGTATATTTACGGTATATTTTATTGTACTCTTTGCTTTCAAGATAGACTGCAAGCCATGTATTTAGTGAGTCAAGCAGTGCAGGGTCTGAAGGACTTACACCCCAAGAGTAGTTTTGTGTGAAACTTACAGCGGTAGAACGATCCACATTGGGGTATTCCTTTTGAAGTACCCTTGCCACAAACTCATCACAAACACTGTAGTCTATAGAATGGTCTGATACAAGCCTGAACAGAAGGTCATCATTAGAGCCTGGTATCTCACGCAGATAGATGGTGTCTCCCATCTCTTTTTGCAAATGCTCCAATCTTTGCTTAAAAATGGAGCCCGGTACTATATATACCTCTTTCTCTGCCAAATCAAGTTGGTTGGTGATGAACTGTGTGGTGTCTTTTTTGTTTCTTTTACGTTGAATCAGCATTTGTCTGCTTGTAAATACAGGTATGGTGTAGGCTATTCTCTCTTTCATATCGTTATATACAGGTATGTGCCACACAAGTAGGTCAACCTCATCGTTGCCTAGCATTGTTATGGCATCCTGCAGGTTGCGTTGCTCTATAAATGTAACATTGAGACCATACTTTTTGGCAAACTCCTCCACCATCTTTACTTGCAGACCTTCAAGGCTATCGCACTCTACCATAGAGTCACATTGTACGGTAAAGTAGCTCATCTTGTTGTCTTCCACTATTACCTTTAGTTCTCCGGAATTGAAAATTTCTTTAAAATCTCTGTTATGGTAAGCGTATTTTGTCTTGACTATGGCTGATATGGCAACAAATGCCAACACTATAACAGAAAACGATAATAAGAAAATACGTTGTTTATTCATAATTATATCAATTATAAAAGTTCCACGATAGTCCTAATTTCAGCGAACTTGGATTTAACGGGTAATGTGGGGCTGTAAAATAGTTGTTCATAAACATACTGGAGAAATTATACCACATTACAAAAAATCTGAATTGTTTAAGGTGCATATTAAGATATAGGTTCATCTCTGGGCAATTACCTACAAGGGTCTTGTCCTGTAAGTGGAACTGTCCGGTGGCAGGCATATAGGCATTGGCGTAATAGGCTGTGTTATAGCGGCAATCAACACCTATCTGTATATTGAGAATCTTTTTCCACAGGGCAAACGATACGTAGAAATTGGAGTATAGTGATACAAGTGGCAGTGGCAGGATATCTTTTTTGGAGGAGTATTGCAGAACTGCCTTGTTCTCCCAATGGAACCACCATAATTTTAGATTGACCTTAGCCTCGCCACTTACTATCTGTATAAAATCGTGGCATTGCTGAGGCATAGCCAAAGTATCAAAATAGATATGCTCCTTAAGCCCTTGCCAGCCTGCACCCACCTCAAAATCAACCCATTTGTTAGGAATGCCTATTTTACCGTAGCCTCTTGCACTCCACTCATTGTTAAAATTGTTCTCCCAAATAAAGTGGTTAGAGTAGTAATGCTCATGGAAATAACTTGGATTGGTGCTTTTAATATGCCCCTCTGCATTTATTGTAAGGCTACAGGTCTTTAACGGGATAATGGTGTTGAAATCTCCGTTTACGTTAAATGCAAATCTCTTATTGGAACCTAATATCAATGCTTCTCCTAAAACACCGAATGTGGTGTTCCCCTTGCGTTTGAACAACTCACCGCCTACGCTTACTTTACCTTCTGATTTCCAAGCGTATGTGGAATCTGCAATTAAACGCATATTCTCTTCCCAATCCGCTTCAGCAAACGCTCTTAAGGAGAAAACAGCCCAAGGCTTGAACCCCTCATTGAATGTTACAGAGAGTACATTGCGTATAAAATTAGTGGATACGGTATCTCTAGTGCATTTATCTGAGTAATAATTGTTTGCGTAAAAACCATCAGTTATGCTTCTCTCATAGTAGCGTTTGCGTTTACCCTCATATTTAATGGCGTAAGATAGAGTCATAACAGGAACAAAAGTCTTTTTCTCACTGTCATCGGGGTCTATTTTATCATATCCTAAACTATATTGGTTGTCCATCCAGAAATAGTATGATTTGAATGTGGAGTAGGCGTTGTTAAGTCTGGTCTGCAATGTGTAACTGTCTGCCATATTCTTAAGGTCTCCATCGTTCTTTATACCTCCGTTCTCATAGTTCTTGAAATTATTTATACCTGCAATAAAATATACGGAGTACTTCTCTCCACGGTAACTAAGGTTTAATGCTCCGTTTAGTCCATTGGATGATTGGTTGTAGTACATTCCCCTGCCATATAACAGGTCAAAGAACATTCCAATATTAAGACGCTTGTTGGCATTTACAGAAAAAAGTCCGTTTACTCTGTCTTCTGCGTGTTGGGTGAATAGTCCGCCAGTGTAGTAAGATACATTTGTATAGGGCATTCTGGTGTTGTAGAAATATACGTCCTCCACGCCCACATAATATGGTTTGTATGGATTCAGAAATATATTATCGCCAGCAAGCTGTACAGTAGGACGGTCAGCAAAAACAGCTGATTGTGCAGGCAGTCCTAAGTTTCCAAGCCACTCTGCGGCTATGTATTTTTTATATACAGGGGTAGTGGCTGTCTGATAGTTAAGGTGCAGAGTATCAGGCGATGTGGGTAGTTCAATGGCAGATGCTTCTGTAACATGCCAAGCCTTTAAAGCCTCGCCTGCAGTAAGTTTATCTATTTTTGCAATAGCCTTTTCTATCTTGCTACTATCCGCTTTGGCTTGCTCTTGCCCTAAAATGTTTAGTATCGGGATTATCAGCAGCAGAGAAAATACTATGTACCTTTTTAAAAACATAAGCACACTATAAACGTGCAAATTTACTAAAAAAAGGTGAAATATTAAAGCCTTTTGCTCAGATTGTCTATAATTGAGCGTTTCCACTCGCTAAAATCGCCTGAAATTATGTGTTTGCGTGCCTCTTTTACAAGCCAAAGGTAGAATGCAAGGTTATGAATTGAGGCTATTTGCAGTGCAAGAAGTTCATCACTTATGGTAAGGTGTCTCAGATATGCTTTTGTGTATGCGGAATCCACATAACTCTCTCCATCGGGGTCAAGCGGCTCAAAACAGTCAGCCCATTTGGCGTTACGTATGTTTATGGTGCCGTTTTTAGTGAACAGCATTCCGTTACGTCCGTTACGGGTAGGCATAACGCAGTCAAACATATCCACGCCACGCTCTATAGCCTCAAGAATATTGGCAGGGGTGCCTACGCCCATAAGGTATCGGGGCTTCTCTTTTGGAAGTATCTCATTTACAACCTCTATCATCTCATACATCTTATCTGTAGGTTCTCCTACGGCAAGTCCACCTATGGCGTTTCCGTCCATATCCATTTCCGCTACCCGATATGCTGACTCTCGTCTTAAATCGGGATATACGCAACCTTGGACAATAGGGAAATAACTCTGATGGTAGCCATATAGTGGCTCAGTCTCTTTAAAATGTTTTATTCCTCTTTCAAGCCATTTATGCGTGAGTTCAAGAGATTTTTTAGCGTATGTGTAGTCTGCATCGCCAGGGCAGCACTCATCAAGCACCATCATTATATCAGAGCCTATAATACGCTGTGTATCAACCACATTTTCTGGCGTAAACAGATGCTTGCTACCGTCTATATGAGAACTGAATGTAACGCCTTCCTCTTTTAGTTTGCGTGTGTTGGAGAGTGAGAACACCTGAAATCCGCCGCTATCTGTAAGTATAGGCTTATCCCAACCCATAAATTTATGCAGACCGCCTGCCTTGTGCAGTATGTCAAGCCCTGGTCTTAAATAGAGATGGTATGTGTTACCCAAAATTATTTGTGCCTTAATGTCGTCTTTAAGCTCACGCTGATGAACAGCCTTTACGCTGCCCACCGTACCTACAGGCATAAATATAGGGGTCTCTATAACTCCATGGTCTGTAGTCAGCAGCCCTGCACGTGCATTGGTGGCTGAGTCTGTATGTATCAGGTTAAACTGCATATCGGGTACAAAGATAGTGATTTTTTATAGAACAGGCTCAAAACTGAGCATATCGGCTGCAATGGTCAATGTTTCTACAGTGTTGATTTTTTCTTTGACAAACGGGGTCTGTAATCTTACGTAGTTTTCTGAAAACCCGAACATCATACCATCTTTTTTAGTGGCTTCCCAAAGTACACTACGCTCTGTGCCTACCTGACTGTTATAGAATGCGGTTAATTGCTCTGCAGACCAATCTATAAGCACTTTTACACGGCGTTTCTGCTCTGCAGGTGAAACCTTGTAAGGTATTTTAAGTGCCGCAGTATTTGCCCTTTCAGAGTATGGGAACACGTGCAGTCTTGTGATTGGCAGTGATTTAATAAAATCAAGGCTCTCATTGAACAGTTCCGGGGTCTCACCACGCATACCGGCTATTACATCCACGCCAATGAAGGCATCGGGTATGAGGCTCTTTATTTTTAAAATCTTTTCTGCAAAAAGGGCAGTATCATATCTGCGATGCATAAGTTTAAGTATCTCATTGGAGCCGCATTGTAGCGGAATATGGAAGTGAGGTGCAAACCGCTTGCTTGTGGCACAGAACTCTATGATTTCATCTGTAAGCAGGTCAGGTTCAATAGATGATATGCGGAAACGCTCCACTCCCTCCACGTTGTCTAATGCCCTTATTAAATCTAAGAATGTCTCTCCTGTGGATTTGCCAAAATCCCCGATATTAACCCCTGTAAGAATAATCTCCTTGCCACCCATAGCGGCAACTTGCTCCGCTTGCTTTACAATGTCTGTTATACTTCCGTTGCGGCTTCTGCCACGTGCAAACGGAATGGCACAGTATGAGCAGAAACGGTCACAGCCGTCCTGTATTTTAAGGAAATGGCGTGTCCTGCCCTCTGACGATACCGATGGATAGAATGGGGTAGTGTGTTTACAATCAGTTACTTGTATTTTGACTATTGATTGTTTGTCTTTTATTTTTTGTAATAGTTCAGGTATTGAGAACTTATCGTTTGCACCAAGCACTAAATCAACTTCTGGTATTTGGCTTATCTCTTCAGATTTTAGTTGGGCATAGCAGCCTGTAACTATGATGAAGGCATTAGGGTGCTTGCGGTTTATGCTGTGAATGAGCTGCCGCCCCTTGCGGTCTGCCGCATCGGTTACGGTGCAAGTGTTTATTATGCAGACATCGGGCGATTCTGTGGCAGATGCCTTGCTGAAACCTGCATCATAAAGCGTTTTTGCCAAATAAGATGATTCAGCAAAATTAAGCTTACAACCCAATGTGTAAAATTTTATTATCATAAAATTTAGGGACAAGGAACAAGGGACAAGGGACAAGGAACAAGGGACAAGAAATTCTAAATACTTGACCCTTGACCCCTGACCCTTGACCCTATCTTATAGAGGGGAAATTCTCCCCAATCTTTGTAATAGAAAATAATATATGCAATGGCTACTGACACTGAGCCTACAAATGCTCCTGATAGGGTATCCTCTACAAAATGACAACACAGATATATTCTGGAGAATGCCCCTACAATGCCTATAATGAGAAATGCCACCTGCCAACCTTTATACTTGTTTGGAAGTATGGCAGCCAAACAACATACAAAAGCAAATATGGCTGAGGTGTGTCCGCTTGGGAATGAGTTGTAACCGCCTG
>JAKSNX010000022.1 GCA_024405815.1 Paludibacteraceae bacterium
TACTGCGTTTGTGGGAGAGTAGGTAGCCGCCAATTTCAAGAGACCGTAATGCTAACGCGTTACGGTCTCTTTTTTTTGAAATTGGCGGCTGTAGCCCTTTTCTATCGGGGCATATCCCCGAACCCCTACGCTTCGCGGTTTCTCGAAAGCGGCGGCTTTTGCCGCCACCTTAAAATGATTTAACAAGTTCTTCCGCTTCTGCAAGGGAATCTAACTTGCCTACATCTATAAGTTTGAGATTGTTGGAGACAGATGCTTTGATTGATGCTGATGAGCAGACGTCAAGGTAGAAATCCATAATTGGGAACTTATCAGGGTAGTTTTCCATTAGTGGAAATAGAGATGGAGAAAATACGTGGATTCCACTAAAAGCATATTCTTTAAGTGAATCAAAATCAAGTGATTTATATGGTGTCTTAATCTCTCCTGTACTTAGGTTTTTCCAAGCGGTCAGATTATTGCTGTTATCAAATAGCAAGGCTCTTGATGAGTTTCGTTTACTTACAAGAAGTGTGGCATCGGAGTTTGATGCTAAATGTGATTCAAACAGAGACTTTAAATCTACATTAGATATAATATCCACATTGTGTATTAAGAACGGTTCTGAGCCAAGCAGTGGTGCCGCTTTCTTTATGCCTCCGCCTGTTTCAAGAAGCATTCCTCTCTCATCAGAGATTGAAATGTTCAATCCAAAGTTATTGTTGGCTTCAAGAAATGATATTATCTGCTCTGCAAAGTGGTGTACATTTATTACAATATCGTTGAATCCCTCGCTTTTTAGTTTGCAAATTGTGTGCTCAAGCAGTGTTTTACCAGCTACGGGAACCAATGCTTTTGGCATTGTGTCTGTAAGGGGTTTAAGACGTGTGCCAAGCCCTGCTGCAAATATCATTGCTTTCATAATGTAGCCTCCTTTGCTTCAAATATAGATGAAATCTGCCTTGCGGTGTGTTCCAATATGACCTTAACGCCAAACTTGCTGTTTATATGCTCTGCTAAGTGTTGTGCGGCATAAACAGAACGGTGCTGCCCGCCTGTGCAACCAAATGAGAACATAAGGTTTGTAAAGCCTCTTTTCATATATCTTGATACAGAGGAATCGGCAAGGGCATATACGTTTTCAAGAAAAACAGCCATCTCTCCATTATCCTCTATAAAGTCAATAACAGACTTGTCAAGCCCTGTTTTGTCTTTGTATTGCTCATATCTGCCAGGATTATGCAACGCACGGCAGTCAAATACATATCCGCCTCCGTTACCTGAATAGTCCATAGGGATTCCCTTTTTATAAGAGAAACTGCAAACCCTTACAACTAATTTGTCTGTATTGTTTACAAACGGTTCTTTATAGGTTACCACCACCTCTTCAAGCACTGATTTTAAGTAAGGAAGTTCAGAAAAATCCATAGATGTCAGCAATCCTTTCAGATTGTTGATTCCAAACGGAATACTTTGTATAAAGTGTGCCTTATGCTCAACTAAACCTCTAAAACCGTAAGCACCAAGTGTTTGCAATGTTCTAAAAAGAACAAAGTAGCTAAGAGTTTTAAAAAAATCATCACGGTTAATGTCTGTATATTTTGATGCACTTTTAATGTATGCATCTATAAGTTCAGAACGCAATGAGTCTGAAAAATTGGCTTTTGCTTGATAGACAAACGATGCCAAATCGTAATATATGGGACCTTTCCTGCCACCTTGAAAATCTATAAACCAAGGCTCGTTATCCTTTATCATTACGTTTCTGGACTGGAAATCCCGATACATAAAGGTGTTGGTTCTGTGCGATAAAAGTATTGTGGCAAAATGCTCAAAGTCTGTTTCAAGCTGAAGTTCGTCAAACTCTATGCCTGTAGGTTTTAAAAACTCATACTTAAAGTAGTTCAAATCCCAAAATACGGTATGGAAATCAAATTCCTTTTGCGGATAGCAAACTCCGTAGTTTAAATCAGCCCCTGCCGCAAACTGAATTTCAGGTAATGCCTTAATGGTTTTTACAAGCAAATCCAGCACCTCACTTGACCCTTGGTCATTGATCCTTGAAAATAGGTCTGTGCTGCCTAAATCGGTTGTAATATAATAATGAAAGTCCTCAGATACGGCAAGTACCTGAGGAACATTTATTGAGTGTTTTGAAAAGTGATTGGACAGGGATATGAACGCCCTGTTTTCTTCAATATCTTTTCCGTAAACTCCTATTACAGAGTTTTTTTTACCTGTTAATCTAAAATATTGGCGATTAGAGCCTGAGCCTGCAATTATTTCCGTTTTTAGTGCAGTGTCACCTATAGAGGAAAATAGTTTGATAAGCTCAGTCATAATATGCTTTATTTGCGTTTAGCCTTTAAATCTTCAAGTATTTTCTTTTCAGAATTAAGGTTTGTTTGTGCCTGCTTAAGATTGGATTTTGCTTGTTCCAAATCCACCTCGTAATCTTGTTTGGTTGTAGTAAGTTTAGTATGCAGTTTCTGCTCTTTCTCAAAAAGCTTTGCTTCTGCATTGGTAGGGTTCTCCTTATCAGGTATAGTCCTGATGGCCTCTAACTTACGTATCTCCTTATCCTTTAACTCAATTTTATTTTCAAGAGATTTCTTCTTGTTCTGAACTTTATTTACCTCTTTTTCAGCATCTTTAACTTTCTTCTCCTGCTCCTTTATTTGATTACCCAATATGTATGATTGAATGTCTGCTTCCAAAGAGACAAGCCAAGCTGAAACTTTGTTATTGGTCTCTTCATAGTCGCTATCAGTTATGTAGTTGTCATAACCAGTTGATAAAACCAGATAGATTGTGCCCATTTTAGAAGAGCCGTTTACAGCAACATAAAAATCACATAACTTATTCCAAAGTGGATTGTATTTAACGCCTTTGTAGCCTACGAATTTATTTTTTGCCTTGCTGCTTGAAAGTCCTTCGTTCTTTAGTCTTGCGGCAATGGCCTTGCTTATATCATCAGAAGAGTAGTTATAAGAAATGGTATAGGCTTTAACGTCTTCTTTCAGAGGTCCTTTTACAAGTTGCATTGTGTATGCTTTGCTTGCCGATGTGTCAGTTGTGTTATCTTCGGCAAAAGACATCAATGTTCCCAACATCAATGTGTTAACTAAAACTAAAACTAATTTTTTCATGTTATGTGTAGAGTTTGTTTAAATTATTTGCAAAGATACAAAATTATTAGGTAAAAGTCACTAAAAATCCTCATCAAAATCATCATTTCCCATTGCATTCTGATTTTGATTTGTTCTGTCACGCTTTTTATCCTTTAGATTGCCAAAATTGTATGTAAGTGTAAGTCTATAGCTTCTGCCGCTTGAAGTGTTGTTGCTTTTTTGGTAGAAATTATCGCTATAAGTTATGTTTTCGCTCCGTTGTCTTGAGTTAAGCACATCTCTTACAGAGAAACTTAAAGATAGTTTCTTTTTCAGGAAATTTGCCTTAAGCCCTAAATCCATTCCATAATTATGGTCTGTAGAACCTTGTACCTGAGTACGTGGAGAGTTATAGAAAAAGTTTACTTGTGCTGAGAGGTTGTCTATTATTTTGACGTTTGCATTGACACGTGCGTTAAAAGAGAAACTGTTGGTCTCCTTTATTTTATACTCTTCATTCGCCCCCACTTGAGCATAATAACCCGATAGGGAAGTTGTAAGGTCAAGGTAGTTATGGAACAGCCTGTTTTTTGCCACTATCTCCAAGCCTGCGTTTTGAGCGTAGGTTATGTTCTCAAATGTAGTGTACATTATATCCAAAGCCTTTAATGTGCTTACACGTTGTATTACATTTTCTGTATATCTGTAAAATAACTGAACGCTTAGAGTGTGCATATCCCAAGTCTTAAGATAGTTTAACTCCAACGCATTGCCAAATTCAGGCATAAGCCAGGGGTTGCCTTGCCTTATATTCATCGGGTCAGTACGGTCTATATAACTATTAAGCATAGGACCACGAGGCCTGTTTATTCTTCTGGTGTAGTTTAACTGCAGGGTGTTGGTCTTGTTTATCTCAAACCCCATATAAACCGATGGGAACGGTTGGAAATAACTGCGGTGGTAACTTTTGGATTCTCCGTCTTCCAACGATTTGGTATCAGTTATAGTCTCCTCACATCTTAATCCAACTTGCAGGGAGAACCATTTGAATTTACCTGCATAATTTATGTATGCGGCGTATATCTGTTCCTTATAGTTGAAAGGATTGTAATATATGCGTATATCGGGGTCGTATGTACTGTCATAACTGTTGTTAAATGTCAGTTCCGCTTTGGCTCCAGCCTCTATCTTGTGGTCTTTGGTTATCTTGTTCATATAGTCAATCTGTGCGGAACCGCTGTTATTTGGACTACGCAGAGTTTGAAGTTGGTTTGTAGGAACAGGTATCAGCCCTTTTGCAATGGTGTCGTTATAGTATCTACTGTCAGAATTACGTATATTTCCAAAATAATTTACATCGGCGCTGATAGTATGCTCATCTTTCTTAAAATCATGCTTATACGATGCTCCAATTCTATAAAAGCCCATTATGCCGTTTGAGTTAGTCTTACGCTTACGTATCATAGTGGTGTCTTTGAACCTATCCATATCGGTGTAGTCTATGTAAGAGTTGTTCCAATTACCGCCCAACATACCCATTGCGTTAAGACTTATGTCATCTGCCTTGGTTATATGATAAGTGAATCCGGCACGTAAGAAACCGTTAACTCTGTCCATATCGCGTTTGGTGGTTTGATGCAGGTATGTGGTATCGCCTGCAGAATAACTTTCCCTGTTAAGATAAGAGCCTCTGTCAGCTCTGTTGTTTCTGACGTTTGCACTTAAATTTACGTCCCATTTAGTGGAGCTGTAATTAAAATTTAACCCGATGTTACCACCAGGATATTTTGACCCCTCTCTGTAATTTATGCCAGTGGATACATTTCCAAAATAGCCCCCCTTGGCATCATCACGCATAACTATATTTATAATACCGGCATTACCCTCAGGGCTGTATTTTGCAGATGGGTTAGTGATAACCTCTACAGATTTTATGGTGCTGGCAGGTAGCATCTCAAGTATTTGCCCTTTGTCTGTATCAGATAGACCCGATGGTTTGCCGTTTATCCAAATCTCTACAGAAGAGCTGTTTCTTAAACTGACGTTGCCGTCCATATCTATATCTACAGATGGTATGTTCTCTAAAATCTCAGATGCTGTAGCCCCCTCACCCAGCACGCTTTGATCTACATTAAACACCTTTTTGTCTATATCAAGCGTCATACCCGATTTCTGACCTACCACTTCAACTTCCGCAATCTGCTTTGCATCCTCATTAAGAGTGATACTGCCCAAGCGGATACGTGGCTTTGATGCAGATAGAGTGATGTTTTTGGAAAATTCAGTGTAGCCTATGAATGTAGCTTTAAATGTGTACTCTCCTTCAGGGGCGGTAAGTTCAAATTTGCCGTTAGTATCAGACAGACCGCCAGTCTGTGGAACATCAGACCCAATTTTATATAGAGTTACATTTACAAAATCAAGCGGTTTGTTTGTGGTGCCGTCAATAATCCTGCCGCTAACAGTTTGAGCAGTGGAGCCAAGGGATGTTAGTATGATGCAAAAAAAGAGAACCGTCCGTTTCATAAATTCATAGTAATTAACATTAGACGGTTCTTTTGTAAAAGTGTTTAATAGAATCCAAAAAGACTTATAAAATCGTGACCCAATTGTGGGTGTCTGCCTCATCACCATATTGGATTGCACGCAGTTTCTTGTAAAGTTTGGTGCTCCAAGGGCCTGGATTACCATCTTTTGAGAATACGTAAGACTTACCAGTCTCAGGGTCGTCAAGTTTAGAAATAGGGCTTATTACGGCTGCAGTTCCACATGCACCTGCCTCCTCAAATGTAGGCAACTCCTCTTCAGGTATAGGTCTGCGTTCTACTTTAAGTCCAAGGTCTTCTGCAAGTTGCATAAGGCTACGGTTTGTTATAGAAGGCAGAATTGATGTTGATTTTGGAGTAACGTATGTATTGTTCTTAATTCCAAAGAAATTAGCGGCACCACACTCATCTATGTATTTCTTCTCTTTTGCATCAAGATAGAACTCTGATGAGTAACCTGCGGCGTGTGCACTCTCGTGAGCTTTAAGGCTTGCCGCATAGTTGCCACCAACCTTATACATACCTGTTCCAAGTGGGGCTGAACGGTCATATTTACGTGTTATAACGTATGGAGTTGTAGCAAAACCACCCTTGAAGTAAGGACCTACAGGAGATACAAACACAATAAACATATAGTCTTTTGCAGGGTTTACACCTATTTGTGGTGTGAAACCAAACAGAACAGGACGTATATATAGTGCCGCACCACTCTCGTATGGTGGAACAAAATCAATGTTCTTTGAAACTACCTCAAGAACTGCTTTCTTAAAATAGCCTTCAGGTAACTTTGGCATGCAGATACCATCACAAGAAGATTCCAATCGGGCTGCATTGTCGTCAAGACGGAAAATACGGATTTTACCATCTTTGCCACGGAATGCCTTTAGCCCTTCAAAAGCCTCTTGAGCATAATGCAGACAAGTTGCTGCCATGTGCATGTTTATATACTCATCGGTGTGCCACTCCAAATTACCCCATGCTCCATTGTGATACTCACAACGCACGTTTCCATTGGTTTTCATATAACCAAAACCAAGCTCTGACCAATTAATGTTTTCCATTTTTTATATTGCATTTATAAGTTATCCCATAATTTTGGCAAAGTTACAAAAAAATTGATTATATTTGCAATAATTATAAAGTATATGACACATAGTACAGAAAAAATATTGAGAATAATCACATATCCTATAGGCTGGATATATGCTATTGTCTCTTACATAAGAAACGAGTTGTTTGATATGGGGGTGCTAAAGAGCAAGTCTTATAAAACAGCCATAATATCTGTAGGAAACATAACGGTGGGCGGTACCGGGAAAACCCCGTTTGTGGAGTATATAATCGGGTTGCTGAAAAACAAGTATAAGATTACTGCATTAAGTAGAGGATATGGACGTAAGAAAAAAGGTTTTATAGAGGCAAGTTCAGATTCAAGTGCGGACACCATAGGTGATGAGCCATATCAGATACTGCGTAAGTACCCCGATGTCAGAGTTGCGGTAGATGCCAATCGTTGTCGTGCTTTGGATATATTAGAGGCTAAATATCCCGACACAGATGCTTTTATTTTAGATGACGCTTATCAGCACCGTTATGTCTCTGCAGGTAAGTCCATTTTATTGATTGATTATAACAGGCCAATAAATAAAGACAGCATTATTCCATACGGAGATTTAAGAGAAAATGCCATAGGTAGATATAGGGCTGATATAGTGGTAATAACCAAGTGCCCTAATACCGTAACGCCTTTAGAAGCCAGAGACCTGAAAAAGGAGTTGAAATTAAAGGCATATCAAAACCTTTATTTTTCCACTATCAAATATGGTGCGTTAAGAAGAATGTCAGATGGTGCCACACTTGACCTTACTAAAGAGTATGATGTTTTACTTATTACCGCTATTGCTAACTCTAATCCTTTGTATGAGTATCTTGGTACCGCCTGTCACAGTTTATCAGAACTTAGATATGAGGACCATCACACTTACAAAACATCAGATTTAACTAAAATAAGCAAGGCATTTGATGACATTGCATCTGAAAGAAAAATTATAGTCACTACGGCAAAAGATGAGTCCAAACTGTTACAACTTGCTATGCCAGAGGAGATTGCAAGTGCGTTATATGTCATAGACATTACGGTGGATTTCCTATTTGACAAGAAAAACGATTTTGATAAAGAGATATCGGGTTATGTTGAAAAAAATAAAAGAAACAGCGTCTTATTTACAAAGTAGAATGCAATATATGCCTAAAACAGGCATAGTGCTTGGTACAGGGCTTGGAGAACTTGCTACACAAATAACAGACCGTCAGGAAATTCCCTATCAGGAAATCCCAAATTTCCCAATCTCTACGGTAGAGGGGCACAGCGGTAAACTGATAATAGGCAAATTAGGAGAGACTAAAGTTTTTGCCATGCAGGGTAGATTCCATTATTATGAAGGCTACTCTATGAAAGAGGTTACATTTCCTGTACGTGTAATGAAGGAGTTGGGTGTGGAGACACTGCTTCTCTCAAATGCGGCAGGGGGTATGAACCCAAATTTCACAATAGGGGAGTTGATGATTATAAAAGACCACATAAACCTATTCCCGGAGCATCCGTTAAGGGGTAAGAACTATGATGAATTTGGCACCCGATTCCCCGATATGAGCAAGGCATACGACCCTGATTTGAGAGAGAAAGCAAAAGCCATTGCCGCAAAATATGGCATCAGGGTAAAAGAGGGCGTTTATGTAGGAACTCAAGGACCTACATTTGAGACACCTGCTGAATATAAGTTTTTTTCTACAATAGGGGGTGATGCCGTTGGTATGTCAACAGTGCCAGAGGTTATAGTTGCAGTGCATGCAGGTATAAAAGTGTTTGCAATGTCAATAATCACTGATTTGGGCGTTGAGGGCAAGGTTGTTGAGGTATCTCATGAGGAGGTTCAGCGTGTTGCCAATTCTGTGCAACCCAATATGACTAAAATAATGATGGAGCTTATTAAGGAATAAGCCCCATCACTCTACAAATTAAAGAAATTATCCCTGTCAAGGCTTCTGTAGGTTATGGCTTCCGCTATATGCTTTGGCTTTATTTGCTCACTACCGTCAAGGTCTGCAATGGTACGGCTCACTTTAAGAATTCTGGAGTAGGCTCTTGCAGAAAGGTTTAGTTTTTGCATAGCCTGTTGCATCATAGAGAGTGAGACCTTATCAAGTTTTGCATATTTTTTAAGTAATCTGTCTGTCATTTGTGCGTTACAATGTACATCGCCACACTCTTTGTATCTGTTATATTGAATAGTTCTGGCTGCACATACCCGTTCTCTTATCTGTGCGCTTGTCTCAGCAGAAGTTGTGTCACTTATATCTTCAAAAGGCAGTGGAACTATCTCTAAATGCATATCTATTCTATCAAGTAGCGGACCCGATATCTTATTCAGGTATCGTTTTATCTCGTAATGAGAGCAGGTACACTCTTTTGTAGGGTGGTGCAGATAGCCGCAAGGACATGGATTCATTGATGCCACAAGCATAAATCGGGCAGGGTATTCAATAGTGCCGTGTATTCTTGTAACGGCAATTTTACCATCTTCAAGTGGTTGCCTCATAACTTCCAATACAGAGCGTCTGAATTCAGGCAACTCATCTAAAAACAGCACTCCGTTATGTGCAAGAGATATCTCGCCAGGTTGAGGAAAAGAACCGCCTCCAACCATTGCAATATCAGAAATGGTGTGGTGCGGGCTTCTGAATGGTCTTGTGCTAAGAAGAGCTGTATTCTTGTCTATATTGCCCACTACAGAGTGAATTTTTGTGGTCTCTAAAGCCTCTGCCAATGTGAGAGGTGGCAGTATTGACGGTAGTCGTTTTGCAAGCATGGATTTGCCTGCTCCAGGAGGACCTATTAAAAGTATGTTATGTCCACCTGCGGCAGCCACTTCCATTGCCCTTTTTGCGTAAATCTGCCCCTTCACCTCTGCAAAATCAAAATCTGAAATACAATCAGACTCAGACAGCAGCGTATCAACAGGGCTTATAGTTTGAGTCAGTTCACCCTTACCCGATAGAAAATTAACAACCTCAGATATATCAGAAACCCCATAAACCTCTAATCCGTTTACAACCGATGCCTCCTTGGCATTGCCTATGGGCAGTATAAGCCCTTTAAAACCAGCCTCCTTTACCTTTATAGCAATAGGAAGAGCCCCTTTTATTGGCAATATGGAGCCGTCAAGAGATAACTCACCCATAATTGCATAATCATTTAACCTTTCAGATGGAATCTCCTCTGAGGCACATAATATGCTCATGGCAATGGGTAAATCGTAAGCGGAGCCAGCCTTGCGGATATCCGCTGGCGACAGATTCACTATAACCTGTTTTCTTGGAAACTTGTATCCTTTGTTGTTAAATGCTGATAGGATACGTTCATAACTCTCTTTTACAGCAAGGTCTGGAAGACCTACTAAGAAGAACTTGATACCACTTGAGACATTAACCTCAATGGTAATGATGGTTGCGTCAATGCCTTGCACTGCCGCCCCAAAAGATTTTACTAACATATTTTGAAATTAAAAGTATCTCAGTTTTCGGCACTGTGATGTTTTAATTTCGCTATAATAGTTTCGTTTCCTACTGTATCTTCGTGTAAGTCAATTAGAATCTCGGCATCCATAGGTAGATACATATCTACTCTTGAGCCAAATTTTATAAAGCCCAACTGCTGATTCAGGTGGCACTCCATTCCCTCTTTGGCGTATGTTACAATTCTGCGGGCTAATGCTCCAGCCACTTGGCGTACTAATATCTTCTGACCATTCTTAGCCTCTATTATAACAGATGAACGCTCATTCTCAGCACTTGATTTGGGCAGGTATGCCGCCATTTTTCTACCGTTTTGGTGCGATACATGAAGTATTTTACCTGAAATCGGGTACCAATTTGCATGAACATTAAACACACTCATAAATATGGATACCTGCATACGCTCCTCATGGAAAAACTTGTCTTCCATAACAGGCTCTATGGCTACAATGGTACCATCGGCGGGAGCAATTACATAGTTGTCATCAGCAATAAGGATTCTGTTTGAAATCCTGAAAAAATATGTGAAAAATATAAATACCATTATAGAGATAATAGTCACCACAATAGGTATTATAATGTTAAGTGATACATAGAAAAGAGCACCGTTAATAAGAATTAAGGTGAACAATAAAATCAGCAGCATGTGCCGTCCTTCTTTATGAATCTTTACCATAAATATAAGTGTTATACATTAAATAAACTCAAAACCTCTTAATATCTCAAGATATATATATACTATAGGTGCCGCAAGCAGCATACTATCAAAACGGTCAAGCATACCTCCGTGTCCAGGCAGTATATTACCTGAATCTTTTAGACCCGATGCCCTCTTAAGCATAGACTCAGACAAATCTCCGTATGTGCCAAACACTACCACTATAAGGGCAAATATAACCCATTGCCAAATTGACTGAGATAGATAAAAAGCAATACCAATGGCAATGGCAACTGCGGTAATGGCACCGCCAATCTCTCCTTCCCAAGATTTTTTAGGGGATACACGCGGTATCATTTTGTGCTTTCCAAAAGCTGAGCCAAACAGGTATGCACCCGTATCAAATGACCATATTAGTATAAATAATGCAAGTAGGCAATTAGGGTCTCTTGCTATAAAGTTCAGAAGCCCGAATGGGAACGCTACCACTGCCTGCCCTAAAATAGAGAATGCAAGGTCGTATGTGGGGTGCTCTTTATTGCGATATAGTTCATATATCACTAAAGATGCCAAGGATAGCATATAGAGAATAAGGAATATATATCCTATATAGTTTCCCGATATCTCAAACAGTGTGAACCAAAAACAACCAAAATATAGCAGAGTGCCACACACTATCATATAAGTTACAGGCACGCTTACATTTTGTTTTTTATTTATAATTCCGTAGTACTCTGCCATTGCCAATATGTTGAATATGGCAAACAGAGCAGAGAATGTATAATATTGCTGCTGAAACAAGATGCTTGCCACTATAGCGGCTACAAACACTGTTCCGGTAATGGTTCTTGTTACTAGATTATTCATTTGTGTTATCCTCGTTAGTATCTTCTGTTTTCTCTTTAATTTGTTTTGCCAGCTTGGCGGCTGTAATCTCGTCCATTCTGGTTTTCCATGGTCGTGGACCAAAGATTTTCTCCACATCATCAGCAAAAATAACCTCTTTCTCCACTAGTATGTTTGCCAATTCCGCGTGTGCGCTATAATTATCTGTTATTATTTTTACAGCACGTTCAAACTGACCTTGAACTATGTTTTGAATCTCTTTGTCTATAAGTTCAGCGGTTTTTTCACTGTAAGGTTTTGTGAATGAGTAGTCTGATTGAGTGGAATCAAAGTAACTGATATTCTTGATTTTATCACTCATACCATAATATACCACCATAGAGTATGCCATTTTAGTGGCTCTCTCAAGGTCATTTAAAGCACCTGTAGATACTCTTCCCAATACTACCTGCTCTGCGGCACGTCCACCAAGCAGTGAACACATCTCATCAAGCATTTGTTCTGTAGTTGTAAGCTGACGCTCTTCTGGCAGATACCAAGCGGCTCCCAAAGCCTTGCCTCTTGGCACTATTGTAACTTTTACAAGCGGATTAGCATACTCAAGTAGCCAACTTACAGAGGCATGACCTGCCTCGTGAATTGCAATGGAGCGTTTCTCTTCATCAGTTGTTATCTTGTTTTTCTTCTCCAATCCACCAATAATACGGTCAACCGCATCAAGGAAATCCTGACGGTCAACCGCTTTCTTGTTTCTGCGGGCGGCAATAAGGGCAGCCTCGTTGCATACATTAGCAATATCTGCACCAGAGAATCCTGGAGTCTGTTTTGCAAGTAGGTCTATATCTAATCCTTTTGCTAATTTTATAGGTCGTAGGTGAACCTCAAAAATCTCCTTACGCTCATGCACATCGGGTAGGTCAACACTTATCTGCCTGTCAAAACGCCCTGCCCTTAAAAGAGCCTTGTCAAGTATATCTGCACGGTTTGTGGCGGCAAGAATAATTACACCGCTGTTTGAGCCAAAACCGTCCATCTCTGTAAGTAACTGATTAAGGGTATTCTCTCTCTCATCATTAGCGTTAAAAGATGGATTCTTGCCTCTTGCCCTGCCCACAGCGTCTATCTCGTCAATAAAAATTATACATGGAGATTTCTCTTTTGCCTGACGGAACAGGTCTCTCACCCTTGAAGCACCCACACCCACAAACATCTCCACAAAATCTGAACCACTAAGTGAGAAGAACGGAACGTTAGCCTCTCCTGCAACTGCTTTGGCAAGTAATGTCTTACCTGTCCCCGGAGGGCCTACAAGCAATGCACCCTTTGGTATTTTACCGCCAAGGGTTGTATATTTATTAGGGTTCTTTAAAAATTCAACTATCTCTTGCACCTCTTGTTTGGCTTCTGACAATCCTGCCACATCTTTAAATGTGACTCTCATCTTGTTAGAGCCTTTCTCTATAACCTGTGCCTTAGACTTTCCTACAGAGAATATGCCGCCACCGCCAGACATACGCCTTGATATAAGTATCCAGAATAGTATGAACACAAATATAGGTCCAAATGTCCATAAGAATGTGCCCATATAGTCTTTCTGCTCATCGTAGCTAAGCTTTATAGGTTGACCGCCATTTCTTACGTATTGGTTTACATAATCATCTAATCTCTCTGCAGAAGGTATCTGCGTAGATAGCTGAGGCTTTTTAGTGTATTTTTTTACGCCTGCCTCGCCAAGTACCTCACGTATAGTAGCAGAGTCGTTTATAAGACTGACTTCCGCCTTGTTTTGATTTGTAATCACAACTATCTCATCTACATATCCGCTATCAATATACGCTTGTAGTTCAGAGTAGGTTACATCTTTGGTAGGAGCCTCGTTGTCATAAAATGTTATGAAAATAAGGAATCCTGCTATCAGTATATATATCCATGTAAGCCCGAAACCAGACCCTGACGGTCTCTGCTCAGGTGTTGGAGTGTTGTTTCTTTTTTGTTTTGCCATTGTAATCTTAGTCTAAATCTGGTATTTCCTTAAGTTTTGCATCTGCCCATAGATGCTCCAAATCATAAAATTCACGTGCAGGGCGTTGCATAATGTGTACCATTACATCATTGTAGTCTGCCACTATCCATTCGCAATTTTCAAAACCCTCCATTGCAAGTGGTTTAACCTTAACGTTTTCTCTTACAAAATCTTTAAGATTGGTGGCTACTGCGTTAACATGAGTGTTTGATGTGCCTTCACATATAACCAAATAAGAGCAGAGCGTGTTGTCAGTCTTTTTAAGGTCTGCAACCACTATGCGTCTTGCCTTTTGGTCTTGCAACCCCGCTATTATTGTATCAAGTAGTTTCTTAGTTGTAACTTCTTTCATTTTTTACTTAAAATTTCTGCAAAGATACTATTTTTTGCAACATTTTCAAACGCTAAGGCGGTAATGCTTTCAGAAAGTGATACAGGAGCACCGTTATCGCCAGCCTCACAAATGCTCTGCACTAACGGAATTTGTCCTAACAAGGCTATTCCACGCTCTTTTGCAAGATTTGCGGCACCGTTCTTGCCAAAAATATAATATTTGTTATTGGGTAACTCTTTTGGTGTGAACCAAGCCATATTCTCAATTATTCCCAATACAGGAACATTTATTTTATCATTTTGGAACATATCTATGCCCCTTATAGCATCTGCCAACGCCACTTGCTGAGGCGTGCTTACAACTATGGCTCCGTCTAATTTAATGGTTTGTACAACTGTCAGATGAATATCACTTGTGCCAGGAGGCAAATCTATTAGCAAAAAGTCTAAATCGCCCCAATCTGCCTCTGTAAGTAGTTGCTTTATAGCCCCCGATGCCATAGCTCCACGCCATACTATAGCATTGTTTGTGTTTACAAAGAATCCTATTGATAGTATTTTTATTCCGTATTTCTCTATAGGCATAATCTGTCCTTGCTCATTAGCGTAAGGCACAGCGTCCTCTATTCCAAACATTTTGGGTATGGACGGACCAAAAATATCTGCGTCTAACAATCCTACCCTATAGCCTTGTCTTGCAAGTGCTACGGCTAAATTTGATGTTATGGTTGATTTGCCCACGCCACCCTTACCCGATGACACCGCAATCTTGCATTTAACCCCTTTTAGCGGTTCTTCCTGATTGGTTTGCGGCTGCTCAGGGTGCTTTATATCTATATTGCCCTTAATGTCAATGCCACCGTCAACGTATGTGAGTATTGCCGTCTCTGCCGCCTTTACAAGCGATTTTGCCAATGGGTCATTGGGTTTTAGGATAAGAGAAAAGGATACTTTGTTCCCCTCTATTCTAATGTTGTCTTCAACCAATCCCGATTCCACAATGTTTTTTCCTGTGGCTGGGTGGTTTACATGCGATAACGCTTCTAATATAAGTTTTGGATATAGGTTCATGGCTATCTGCGTCTGTTGAAACTTCTGTATGAATCGGGTTCTATCTCTTCAGTAGGCTCTGTAAAGGAGTCTCTATGGTTTATTTCAAATTTAATGTACTTTATGCTCATTCCACGCTCAATCCATTGGCTTTCATAATAAGTTCTGATAGATAAAATGTCGTCAGCCTTTCCCTCTGAATATAAATCCGCTGTATTTACAAGCGTTTTATATCCGTTGTCTCTTAGCATAAAAGTTGTATATTTATACAAAAATGGACTATCGGTCTTTAGGTGAATTATCCCATCGGGCTTCATAATATTCTGATATAGAGCCATAAATCGGGTAGAGGTAAGCCTTTTTCTAACCTTTTTCATCTGAGGGTCGGGAAATGTTATCCAAATTTCAGAAACTTCTCCCTGACTAAAAAAATGCTCTATAAGCTCAATGTCGGTTCTTAGAAAAGCCACGTTTTTAAGCCCTTCGGTATTGCTCTGTTTGGCACCTGTCCACATTCTTGCACCCTTAATGTCAATGCCTATAAAGTTTTTATCGGGGAATAGTTTGGCAAGCCCTACGGTATATTCCCCTTTCCCGCAACCCAATTCAAGCACTATATCGTTGTTATTACCAAAAAACTCACCCCACTTGCCCTTGAATGGGAATCCGCCGTCAGCCTGTAGTTTTGCAAAAGGATATTGGAAAACATTTGTGTATGTCTCCATATCCGCAAATTTTTGTAACTTGTTCTTTCCCATCAATCAGAATATTTCTCTATGCTAAGGCAGATATTTCTGACACCTGCAAGAATGGTGTCACGCATACCTTGCTGAATTTCAAACTTATATGTTCCTTGTTTTGGGAATTTTATTTTACGCATATAGAGTATGGGCATCTCATATACAGAGACTCCGTCACCTAAAAACTTACCACGGTTATCTGCCAAATAACACTCTACCGTATCTTGCACAGCAATCCCATCGGGTGATGCTGATTTTACAAAAAGCCATAGGTTTTGATATTCATATTCAGTATCGTGCCTAACAGTAATAAGTACATTGTATTTATTTACGGTATCGTTAACCACAGGACTGAATAAGACGCATGAATCCTTATGCCATGCAAAACCATCTATATCAGAACAGTCGTTGTAAACACAATTATTGTTACACGATGTAAAGAAGATGGCAATAAATGCCAATAAATATAAAAATCTAATGCTCTTCATTGTTACTTCCTGAGTTCCTCTTTTGCTTATTATGATACGGTTTATGTTTATGCTTGCCGTGATTATTGCGGTTCTTGTCAAATCGGGTAAGACTGCCTTCTCCTACGGCGTTTTCAAAACTTATTTCAGGTTTTACGTCATCATCTGTTGTACGTATCTCACTCACTTTTTTACCGCTGTTATTGTCATTGATGATTTTCCAGACCTCATCTAATGGCATCTCTATAAGGTCTTTTGGTGCTGATTTGTCTGCTGAATATGTCAT
The DNA here is from genome assembly GCA_024405815.1 of Paludibacteraceae bacterium. GTDB lineage: Bacteria > Bacteroidota > Bacteroidia > Bacteroidales > Paludibacteraceae > Enterocola. The sequence continues at coordinate 16,614 of JAKSNX010000022.1, forward strand.
CTTGCGGGCAAATACATCTAATTTAAAGAAATAGTATGGACCTGCAACTGTGTCAAGCACAATGTTTCTGGATGGGAACTCTTTAATGGCTTCCGTATAATTATCCAATTCATAGTTCAGGCAGCATTTCAGTTTTGCACACTGACCTGCTAACTTCTGAGGATTCATAGAAAGGTCTTGAATCCTTGCGGCGTTTGTACCCACAGATTGGAACTGAGTCATAAAAGTAGAGCAACATAACTCTCTGCCGCATGGCCCTGTACCGCCAATACGCCCCGCCTCTTGTCTGGCACCAATCTGTTTCATCTCTATACGTACATGGAATGTGTCTGCAAGCACTTTTATAAGCTCTCTAAAATCTACACGTTGGTCTGCAATATAGTAGAAAATGGCTTTATTTCCGTCTCCCTGATATTCCACATCGCTGATTTTCATGTCAAGTCCCAAATCCTTGGCTATTTGGCGTGTTTTAAGCATAGCATTATGCTCCTTGGATTTGGACTCATCCCACTTGTCAATGTCTGTTTGCTTGGCTTTCCTGTAGATTCTCTTGATTTCCGCTTTTTTAGGGTCAAAACCATTCTTTTTCATTTGTAAGGCAACCAAGTAACCTCGTAGGGTAACAGTGCCTATATCGTGACCAGGATTGGATTCAACCGCCACAATATCGCCTTTTTCAAGAGGAATCTCATTTGAGTTTAAATAATATCCCTTTCGTGTGTTTTTGAATTGCACCTCCACAAATTGTGATGTCTCCCTATCTATAGATATATCTGCAAGCCAATCATATACGCTAAGCATTTGCCAAGAGCTTTTTCTGCATCCTTTCTCCGTCAGTCTGCTGTTTCCTTTTTCTAATGTGTAGTCCATATAGTGTTATTGTTTCTTTATTAGTGTCATTAGATTTATTCCAAGGTCAAACATAATTAGTTTTATGTTTCCATTGCGTTCTATGTCTGCTGCCGCCTTGGTAAACAAATCTAAGATTGACTCTATATTTGTTTCTGTTATGAATTTCTTAAAGTTTTCTGTAAATTGAACCTCTGAGGCACTTCTGTAAATTAAATTTGCATTGCAAAGATTGGCAATAAACGCTTCTCTTGTCAGGTGACAGGCATAGTTAAGAAACTCTATGCAATTCTCTCTGCTTGCCGCAGATTCATCTGCAAATTCCTTTAGCGATACCAAATCCCTTTTGAATACATACACCATAAGGTTTCTGTAACGTGTTACATTCTCTGCTGTAGCTCCCTCTGAGTCAAGTAACTCTTTAGCCTTAATGTAATTTCCACCCGATAGTCTTGAAATGTCCTCAGGGAATACTGTCATCAATGACTTACGGTCAATATTCTTGATTCTTAATGCTTGAGTTCTGGACGTTATGGTAGTAAGCAACTGTTCAGGGTGCTCGCTTACTAAAAAAAACAGGGTATCTGCAGGTGGCTCTTCCAATATTTTAAGCAATTTGTTTGCCGCAGTCTCCTGCATTCTTTCAGGCAGCCAAATAATAGTGCTCTTGTATTTTGCACTAAAACTTTTAAGACTTAACTTTTGTGAGATGGCTTCACTTTCTGTTGTGTAAATATAGCCTATTTTCCCCGATTCATTGATGCGTTGCATCCACTGATGAAGGTTAAAATATGGTGTTTCTGCCATCTGCTCTCTCCATTGAGGCATAAAATCATCACAATAGGCACTTTTGCTTCCCTCTTTAACAATGGGGAACATAAAGTGTAAATCGGGGTGGGAGAGTTTAGCTATAAGCCTGCACGATTCACACTCACCGCAAGAGTCGGTGTCAGTAGGGTGCTCACAGTTAATATATTGAACGGTAGCAATGGCAAGAGCCAGTTTGCCTACTCCCTCGCCACCCCAAAACAGCTGGGCGTGAGGGATTCTGCCATCACGAATGTTTTTTATAATTAACTTCTTTACGTCCTCTTGTCCTATGATGTCACAATATCTCAAAATAGCAGACTTTTTATCAAGTGCAAAGATACACTTTTTTATTCACTTATCCTTGTTTTGTACTGCTCCCATTTGGAAAGTACGTCCTTTACGTAGTTGGCTGTCTCCTCTCCTCTGCAATATCCAAAGTGGCAGATAGTGTCATTATAGTATTCGGGGTCAGATTTCATAAGAATGAAATGCTCTACATTGCCGTCCCATACATTGGGGTCTTTACCATATTCCATAGAAAGTGCACGTGCATCAAAAATGTGTCCTGGACCTGCGTTATAAGCGGCAAGGGTAAACTTTATCTTCTCTTTTGAATCTGTAAGGTAAGGGAACAGTCTTCCTAATTTCTTAATATAGGTTACACCTGTCTTAATGTTAATTTCGGGGTCAAATAGGGCAGAGTCATTAGCGACGCCTAATGATTTGGCTGTTTTTGGCATCAGTTGCATAAGACCGCACGCTCCAGCCCAAGAGACTGTTCTGGCATTGAATTTTGATTCTTTATACACTACCGCCGCCAGTAGCCTCCAATCCCAGTTTAATGTTTTAGCATACTCTTTTAGTAAATCATCGTATGGAGAGATTCCTTTTTTAGGGGTGATTTTGGGCAATCCTGAAGATTCAAAATATTTGCTCTTCTCAAAATATTTGCTGTATAGTGTTTTAAATTGCCTTTGGTGTTTTTTATTGGCATACCATTCATTTATAAAGTTTAACAATTCAGGAGAGTTCTTGTTAACCGCCCAAGCCGCCCTTTGTGGGAAACTGATTCCTAAAGAGTAGTCTATATTGCCAAAATAGGTTTTGCTTAACTTGGCAATATCTTCTGTAGATACTGTCATTGGAATAGAGCGTACTGCCACCTCTGCAATTAAATCTTCAAAGGCAATGGTATCTGGCATATATTTTATGTTTATACCACCACCAATTTCATTATTAAGATTCTGTAGCCTGGTGTCAAAAACAGAGCCTGCCTTAACATAAACATCTTTTCCGCATAGGTCAAGAACGTCCTTTATCATTGTGTCGCTCTTGCACTGTATAATTACCTGCTTGTTTACGTACTCTTTATTTGTATAGGCAATAATATCTTTGTAATTAGAGATATATGGCAGTTTGTATGCAATCAAATCCACTTTATTATCAGCTATGGCGTTAACCAACTCATTCTCATTGTTAGATAGCATCAGTTTTAGGTTAACTCCCATATCGGCGCATAAAAGTTTTGCCATCTCATACTCATATCCCATCTCGTTATCTTTGTAGTTGAAATATGATGTAGGACCATTTATCATGGCAACACGTAAGGTGTCATTGTTTAGTATATCCGCTAAATCCCGTGGCTCTTGCTTATGTATCTGAGTGGTACAAGTAAAAAATATCAGACATAGGGCAATGGAGAGTATGCTTGTAACTATGATTTTATTGCTTTTTATCATTTTGTTAAAAAATTCATTTTGTAAATATAGTCATTTTATTTTTTTTATGCTAAATTTGCAAAGAGAAAAATATTAACAATTAAAAAGATTAAGAATACCGTCACATTGTAGTTTTGAAATTATTTTATTACTTAATCTTTAAAAATCAATAATTTATGTCAGTTAACAAGGTAATTTTAGTAGGAAATGCAGGCGATGATGCTAAAGTGCGTTATTTAGAGAATAACGTAGCGGTCGCCAATTTTTCAGTGGCAACCACAGAGCGCGCTTATACACTCAGCAACGGAACTCAAGTCCCAGAGCGTACAGAGTGGCATAATGTTGTAGTCTGGAGAGGTTTGGCAGAGATAGCTGAAAAATATGTCAAAAAGGGAACTCAGGTTTACATTGAAGGTAAAATCCAGTCCCGCACTTGGACAGATAAGGACGGTAACAAGCGTTACTCCTATGATATTCTTGCGGACAACATGCAATTATTAGGTAGGAAATCAGACACTCAGGCAGCGGTTTCTGCCAGTGCTGAGGAGGCTCCTGCTCCAAAGAAAGCGGCATCCAAGCCTGTAAAGGCTGATAATTCCGCCCCATTTGCTCCAGCAGGGCAATCAGATGATCTTCCTTTCTAAT
>JAKSNX010000023.1 GCA_024405815.1 Paludibacteraceae bacterium
GGTGCCGGACAATGGGGAAGTGCCATGAGTATAGCGTGCAAGCATTTTGGGCTGGATTTAAGGGTATATATGGTTAAAGTGAGCTATGAGCAGAAACCTTTCCGCAAGGCTGTGATGAACACCTACGGTGCCAGAGTTTTTGCATCGCCAAGTGACACTACAGAGATTGGACGCAAGATGCAGCAGCAGTTCCCAGGCACATCGGGTAGTCTTGGTATGGCTATATCAGAAGCCGTAGAGGAGGCTATCAAAGACCCTTACACAAAATACACCCTTGGCAGTGTGCTTAACCATGTTATGCTACATCAGACCATTGTAGGTCTTGAGGCTGAAAAACAAATGGAGATTGCAGGTGATTACCCCGATATTGTAATTGCGTGTCTTGGTGGCGGCAGTAATTTTGGAGGAATATCATTGCCCTTCTTAAGACATAACTTAGTAGATGGATATAAGACAAGATTTATAGCGGCTGAGCCTGCCTCTTGCCCTAAACTTACACGTGGCGTTTTCCGTTATGACTATGGCGACACAGAGGGTTATACCCCGATGATACCTATGTACACCCTTGGTCATAATTTTGAGCCTGCAAGCATTCACGCTGGTGGCTTAAGATACCACGGAGCAGGTGCTATCATAAGCCAATTAAGAAAAGACGGTTACATAGAGGCTCAGGATATTAATCAATTAGAGACTTTTGAGGCTGGAATCTTGTTCTCAAGATGTGAGGGCATAATACCTGCTCCTGAATCCACTCACGCCATATCAGTGGCAATACGTGAGGCTTTAAAAGCAAAGGAAGAGGGCAAAGAGAAGGTTATTTTGTTTAACCTGTCGGGTCACGGACTTATAGACATGATGTCGTATGAGAAATACCTGCACGGGCAACTTGACAACTATGAGGTTCCTCAAAGTCTTATTGATGAGAATATTGCTAGTATAGAGGGGATACAGCCTAAATAATCAGCGTTTTTTACGCTTGTGTTTAGGCTTACTGTCAGCCGCCTCTTTTAAGGCACGCTTATCTTTGAAGTTATAGATATCATACTTATCCTTAGGGCGAAGCGGTGCGCAATTTAAGAACCCTTTAAGGAATGTGATTTCAGAATTTGTACGCTTATCGGGTGTGTACATTATACCCGATGATGCAGGAGTAAGGATAATACGCTCAGGCTTATTATCCTTATTTATATACATGGTAAGTTCACTGCTCTCCGTTACATTTATACCTACATACTCCAATGTGTCTGATGGTGGTTCATCGGGGTCTTCATCCTCTTCCACAAAATATATAGATAAGGCATTCCCATCTACAAACACCTTTTTTAGCCTGCCACTATCCACATAGCACGTTACCTTTTTACCCGATAACTGATTAAACTCCGTACTGTCATTACGCATAAACATAAAAGCGGCACCTATTATGTCCACCTTTTCCACCTCTCCATTATTGGAATATATAAGTATGGAATCTCCCGTAGCCTGATTTCTACCCTGCCAAGCCACTGGAGTGCCAAACAAACGGGTTATGGAATCTTTCTCACTATAAAATACAGAGTCTGCTATGCCTTGAAAATCGCGGCTCCATGCCTGAACATTATAATAACCGTTAAGTGTGGTTATAGAGTCCTTATCATCATAAAACAGCGTATCTGCCGTAATAAATGTGCTATCCTTGTCATCGGGGGCGAAAGACACACATGTGGCACGCTTTATTACGTATGCATGCTGATTCTTCTGGTCATAATAACTATAGCCACCCTTAACTAACAGGTTGCTGGCGGAATCAAGCAACACTACATTTGTCTTACCCTCCGCATATCCCTTATCGTGGTCATAAAACAAGGTGTCAGCTATAATTGTATGGGAGTCATAATCCTTAATAAATGAATTGTCAAGCAGCTGGGCATCATCTTTCTGTGTATCATACCAACCATATTCAGAATATGCCCATGCGTCCTCATAATCTATACGTGACGGACCTACTATATTGGCTATCTTGGTTTTGGTGTTGTAGATTAGAGTGTCGCTTTTTAGCACAAAATCGGGGTTCGTAAGCACAACATTGTGTTGGAATATTGCCTTATCTATTTTAGGATAGTATTTTCCGTTTACAGATTTAAGTGTATTAAGGCTGTCAACTATGGTACCGTGGTCAAAATAGTAACCCACATTGTGCATTCTATCGTAGTTAAGAGAATCTGTAAATAGTGTAGCACTGCGATTCTCAAGCCTTACATTGTTTCTAAGGCGTGCAAGCTTTGTGTTACCGTCATAAAAAAGCCTGTCGCCATACACAAAAATGGAATCTCCCTGAACCATACGCACATTGCTGTAGGCATGAAGCACATTGCTCTTACTAAAAAAGTAAGCACTGTCACAATACATCATAGCCTCATCGTGGCGGAATTGGACATCGCCGTTCAGTATCTGGCAATCAGGGATGCGGTCTTGGTCAAAAGTAAGTGTGTTTGAGTGTTCAAGGTATATGAGAGTCTTCTCAGCCACAACTCCTAACGGAATTATGACTGCAAAAGTAAGCAACAGTATAATCACTCTTTTATCCATCCCGGATACTTAAACGGACAACTCCTTAATTCTGGATTCACGTGTATGTAGAGCTCTCTCTGTTTCTCCTCTATCCACTTGTCTATTAGTTCTTTACTCCGTTTGGCAGAAACAATTTCAGTTAACTCATTAAAATCTTCCTCTGGATTTGCCTTGTGTGCCTTTGTCCTGGATTTCAGCTTTACAATACAGACCATATCCTTACCGGCTGGAGTTTTATACACAAATGGTTTGGATATTTCTCCCTCAGAAAGGTTATATACAACTTTAGCCACCTCAGCAGGTAACTGTTGTATCTGGAACTTGTTTGACATTGTCTCCGGATTTATCATAAGTCCACCATTCTCTTTGGTCTCCTTATCTTCTGAGTACTGCATGGTAGCCTCAGCAAATGTAAGTTTTTCTGTACGTATGGCCGTTGCCAAACTATCCAATTTTGCCATTGCCTCACGTTTCTGAGTCTCCTCTATGTGTGGTATCATCAGTATATGGCGACAATTAACTTGGTCATTCCTGCGTTCTATTAGCTGAATAATATGATACCCAAATTCAGACTCTACTATTCTGGATACTTTTGTAGGGTCAAAAAGTGAGAATGCCACATTAGCAAATTCAGGCACAAGTTTTCCCTTGGTCATAAAGCCTAACTCACCACCTTGCATGGCAGAGCCTCTATCTTCTGAATAAAGAATTGCCAATGTTGAGAATTGGGATTCGCCACTTTCCACTTTCTCTTTAAACTCACGTAGTTTGCTCTTTATGCGCTCCACCTCTACAGGTGTAACCTCTGGCGATATGGATATTATCTGCACCTCTACCTGCTCTGGTATTGTAGGTATGCTGTCTTTTGGTATCTTGTTATAAAACTTAAGAACATCAGCAGGGGTTATTTTGTGTGCGTCTGTTATTTTCTGTTGCATTTGGGATACTACCATTTGCTCATTTACAGTACGCCTCATCTCCGATTTTATTTTATCAATTGGTTTGCCAAAATACTCCTCCACCTTCTCCTGCGAGCCTATACGCTGAATAAAATATTTTACTCTGGCATCAACCTGCTGGTCAAGAACGGTCTCTGATACCACCACACTATCTATCTTGGCTTGCGCTATAAATAATTTTTGTATGGCAATCTGCTCTGGTATAACGCAATAAGGGTCTCCGTCAACTGTCTGTTTCTCGTATTTAAGACGTATAATCTCCCCCTCTATCTCAGATTGAAGTACCGGCTCGTCTCCCACTACCCACACCACTTGGTCCACCACCTTTCCTTTTGCAAGTGCAAAACCTATGGCGGCTACTAACAATACTACTATAAAAGAGAGCCTACGCATCTTATTTTATGGTATTTAAAACCTCTTGATATATCTCTACAGGATATTTCTTTTTTAGACGCTCAATCCACTCTGACTCCACCTTATTCTGATAATCATTGAGCACAGGACCTTTTACATCCTTGTAACTATCGGGATACTCTTTTTGAATCTTGCCTATTACAAAAGATTCAGGGTATTTGGAATCGTATGGCAATTTACCCTTATCAAAAATATAGTGGTCCACTATGGCATTCTTGCCCTCTGGGAACACCCCACGCTCTATACGCACGTTCTTTTCATCGGCGGTATTAAGTTTTAGAAGACTATCGTATGCAGAGGTCATAGGTACTGAACCAAGCATACGCTGAGCCTTACGCTTTATATCCTTAGATGCACAACGCACTACTATACCCTTATATCTTGGTGCTGAATATTTGTATTTATCCTTATGAGCCTCAAAATACTTACGCAAACCTACAGTGTCTTTTGCCGCCTTATCCCAAATCTCCTCTTGGCAAATATTGAACATAAGTATTCCATCACGGTACTCTTTCATAAGCAATCCAAAATCGGGATATTTCTTTTCAAGATTGCTTTTCTCATACTCATAAACCTTGGCATCACTTATGGAATCGTTAAAACCATACTCTTTCCTCAGTTTTGCAATAAAACTATCTGCTATTATTTTAGCCCTCTCATCAGACTTTACACGCACCTCTATATCCTTTTTTAGTATAGATAGTGAGTCTATAGGCTTTTTATCAAGCAATTTAATGATATGCCACCCGTATGGAGCCTCTACTGGCTCTGATATTCCATCTATATCCTTAATGGCAAATGCGGCATCTTCAAAAATCTCATTAGTTCTGCCCGTTGTAAGCCAAGGCAACTCTTCACCGTCAAAACTCTCTCCGTTTTGCAGTTTCTTGTAAATATCAAACACCACATTTTTAAGAGAATCCTGCTGATAATTGGTAAAATCGGGGTACTTACGCTTAAAAATATGTGCTACCTTAACCTGCCCGCGGCTTGGACGGCGTGCGTTAACCTTTACAATATGGTAACCGAATCCGCTTCTTATTATACCCGAATGCTCCCCTACCTTAGTGTTGTATGCCGCACATTCAAACGGATAGACAGTGGTCATACCTGTAATCCAACCCAATCTGCCACTATCCTGTGCCGACATGTCTTCTGACATAGATGCAGCCACTTTCTCAAAACTCTCTTTCTCCAAACGCAACAGTGCGTCCTTTGCCTTTTCATAGGCAGGAACTGTATCCTTTCTATCAGTAATTCTGATAAGGATATGGCTTACATCCACATCTTCAAGCATATGGTTATACGCCTCCTGCACCAATGAGTCTTTTACCACCTCATCTGTAAGGTAAGGTTTTACAAGCTGCTCTCTGTACCCATCTATCTCTTTTTTATAACTGCTTATGGTATCCATCTTGCGGTTATAAGCCTCAGCCACCTTTAGTTTGAACTTAATAAACAACTCTGTATATTCACTTACAGAGAGTTTAGCCGCTTCTCCAACTGTATTCTTATTATAGTAATACTCAAACTCCTCTTTAGAAACATCATTGCCTGCTATTTTCATCACAGTTTGAGAAAACAGCACGCTAACGGATAACAGAGATATTATAAATACAAACGCTCTTTTCATAATTTTATTCCCCCCTTGAATAGTTTGGAGCCTCTTGGGTAATGGTAACATCGTGTGGGTGGTTCTCTTTAACACCTGCAGCGGTGATTCTTGTAAACTTAGCGGTATCGTGTAGTGTAGGAATATCTTTGGCACCGCAATAACCCATACCTGCACGCAAGCCACCTACAAGCTGATATATAACCTCATAAAGTGAACCCTTAAACGGAACGCGTGCCGCTATTCCTTCAGGTACAAGTTTCTTAATATCGTCTTCCATATCTTGGAAATAACGGTCTTTTGAGCCTTTCTGCATAGCCTCTAATGAGCCCATACCTCTGTATGCCTTAAATTTACGACCATTATAAATGATGGTGTCGCCAGGAGACTCCTCCACACCTGCAAGCAGTGAGCCAGCCATAATACAACTTGCACCTGCGGCAAGTGCCTTTACTATATCGCCTGAATAGCGGATACCGCCATCGCCTATTAGAGGAACGCCTGTACCTTTAAGAGCCTTGGCTACATCATATATGGCAGTAAGTTGTGGAACACCCACACCTGCAATTACGCGGGTGGTACATATAGAGCCAGGGCCTATGCCTACCTTAACCGCATCTGCACCAGCCTCTACCAACGCTTTGGCTGCGGCACCTGTGGCTATGTTTCCAACCACAAAATCTATACCTGGAAAACGCTTTTTAGCCTCTTTAAGTGTATCTATAACACCTTTTGAGTGCCCGTGTGCGGTATCAATTACTATGGCATCAACACCTGCATCAACCAATGCCTGCATACGGATAAATGTATCGGCAGTAACACCAACACCTGCGGCAACTCTAAGCCTGCCCTTTGAATCCTTGCAAGCCATAGGTTTGTCTTTAGCCTTGGTTATATCCTTGTAAGTTACAAGACCTACAAGTTTGCCGTCTTTATCTATTACAGGAAGTTTCTCTATCTTATGCTCTTGAAGAATCTTGGCGGCAGACTCCAAATCTGTAGATGTGGTTGTTGTAACAAGGTTATCCTTGGTCATAACATCATCTATCAGTTTATTGTTATCACGCTCAAAACGCAAATCCCTGTTGGTAACAATACCCACCAATTTTTTATCCTCATCTACTACAGGGATACCGCCAATGTGAAACTCTTTCATAAGAGCCAAAGCGTCACCCACAGTCTTGCCTTTACGTATGGTAACAGGCTCGTAAATCATACCGTTCTCTGCACGCTTTACTATATGCACTTGGCGTGCCTGCTCATCTATAGGCATATTTTTATGGATTACACCTATACCACCCTCTCTTGCTATTGCAATGGCAAGTTTAGCCTCTGTCACCGTATCCATAGCGGCAGACACTATCGGGGTTTTTAACTCTATGTTTCTTGAAAACTTTGTAGTAAGATTCACATTTCTGGGAAGCACCTCAGAATAGGCTGGAACCAATAGGACATCATCAAATGTGAGACCGTCCATAACAATTTTATCCGCAACAAAAGACATAATTTTGGGAATTTGAAAATTTGGGTACAAAATTACTAAAAATTTTCAAATTACACAACTAAATTTCACCCTGCCTATTCAGTTCCTACGCTTCCCTAAGTTCTATGCGGAAGGTGGTGCCTTTGCCTACGTGGGAGGATTTTACGTAGATTTTACCGTGGTGGTATTCTTCAACTATGCGTTTTACAAGCGGCAAGCCTAAGCCCCAACCCCGTTTTTTAGTGGTATATCCAGGTGTAAAGACTTTATTTTTGTTTTTGAGGGCTATGCCTTTGCCGTCGTCCTGCACATCTATGTTTATAATATTGTTTGTACTATCCATTATAATGCAAATATTTCCCATACCCTCCATAGCATCTACGGAATTCTTACATAAGTTCTCTATAACCCACTCAAACAGAGGTACGTTTAGCATAGCATAATAGGTATTACCACTACTGAACTCTATCTTCACTTTTTTAGAGAATCGGGTGCCTATATACTGCACCTGACGCTCTATGACATCGTTTACACACTCATGCTTGAGTTCCGCCTTGGAGCCTATCTGAGAGAATCTGTCTGCCACTGTGTGCAAGCGATTCACGTCTTTATCCATCTCTGGTATCATATCGTCTGACGGATATTTGCCCTTTAGAATCTCTATCCAAGCCATCAGCGATGATATAGGGGTTCCAAGCTGGTGTGCAGTCTCTTTTGAGAGTCCTACCCAAACCTTGTTCTGCTCTGAACTCTTCATATACTTTATGGATATCACAACCAATAGCACAAATAATGCTATTACCAATATCTGCACTATCGGGAACAAAAATAATTTTTTATAAAGTATTGAGTTTCCATAACATACATACTGAACGCAACCGCCTCCCATATCCACTGTTATGGGTTTGTGCTTGCTTGCAAATTTTATGGCAAGTGCCTTTAGAGCCTCTGGCGATAGTGTCTCATCTTCTAAATTCTTATATGACAATACATTATAGGCGCTATCTGTAAGCAGTACGGGAATTGTATTATTTCCTGTTATGATGGATTGTTCAAAACTGATATCACAGTTCATATCCGCCCTTAAAATCTGCTCTGTGGCATCTGCCAGCACCTCCATCTTATGGTGCTCTTCTTTGGCAAGGCTTACCACCACATCTTGTGTAAAGAAAAACGATGCCGCAATTATTACAATACCTATAATTACAAGCAGACTTCTTAAAATGACTGTAGGGTTTTTCATCTGTATTTATTTTGTGACGAGTCTTCCATTATGCTTAGGTAGCTTCTGTAGCGTGACTCGCTTATTTTATGTTCTTCCACTGCCTTTATAACGGCACAGCCTGGCTCTTTAGTGTGTGTGCAGTCTGAAAATCTGCAATTTTTCCCCTCTTCAAAAATCTCTGGGAAGAAATGGCTTACCACCGATGGCTCTATATCTACCGTTCCAAATCCTTTAACGCCTGGAGAATCAATAATATAGCCACCATAGAATGGGAACATCTCTGTATAGGTGGTGGTGTGCATTCCCTTTAGGTGTACACCCGATATGGCTCCCACTTTTGTGTTAATTCCGCTGTCCAATGCGTTTATGAGTGACGATTTTCCAACTCCTGAATTACCCGAGAACAGCGTGATTTTGTCTTTTAATATCTCTCTTAATTCCCCGATGCCATCTCCAGTGGCTGCACTTGTCTTTATGCACTTATATTTAAGATTATCTCCATACAAGCGTATGTAGGCATCTATTACCTGCAGGCAATAATCATCGTAAAGGTCTGTCTTATTAAACACTATTATTACAGGTACTCTGTATGCGTATGCAGTTACAAGGAAACGGTCTATAAACTCTGTGGCTGTCTCTGGCATGGTTATGGTAACAACAAGTACCGCCTGGTCTATGTTAGCGGCAAGCACCTGAGACTCTTTAGAGAGATTGGAAGCACGGCGTATTATGTAGTTCTTGCGGTCACAGACCTCTGTTATGTTCTCTCCGTCTATCTCCACCATATCCCCTACTGCCACAGGCTGTGTACTACGGGAGCCGTTAAGACGAAATTTCCCCTTAACCCTTACCAAATGCTCCTTACCACCCTCATCTATGGCGGTATAGACATTGCCTGTACTTTTTATTATTCTACATTTCATGACCCTTGTCCCTTGACCCTTGACCCTATTTTAGAATGCTTCCGTAGCGGTTACATTAAATTTGTACTCTCCATAATTATTAAACGACACATCAAACCTCAGGTTCACCCTTGCTTGGTTAAGTCTGCATCTAAGTCCTAAGCCATACCCCACTTTAAGCTTATTATAAGTAGGATTATATATATCCATAACATCACCAAAACTACAGAACACTGCGGCTTTAAGCCTCCACCATATAGGGATTCTGTACTCCGCCTGCACCATCCACATAAACTTATCTGTAAACTTACGCTCACGGAATCCACGTAAATTATCGGAGCCACCTATGGTAGGCAACATACGGAACGGTACATCACGCCCAAAACGTGCATCTGCGTAAATCTGCCACGCAAAAACCTGCCCCACCCATGTGGGAATATACTGCCGCACATCAAGTGTAACTGATGTAACATCATAACTACTACCTAATGCCTTATTATATGTTATGGCAGATAATTTTACAAGATTGCTGAATTTTTGCGGATAGAACTGGTTATCACGGCTATCGTACTGGAGATATGCTCCTAAACCCCACATAAAATATGGGTCCCACCCTGCACCGCCATACACATTTCTAATCTCTTGATAGGTCTCCTTATTACTATCCTTTACAATCATTTTCTCCCATTGGAACGCAAGATTCAAACCCACGGCAAAATTATCCAACACATAATAACTGGGGCTGAATTTTATCTCAAAAGACTCTGATGTATAGTGCATACCCTTACCCGCCAAATCCACAGAATCAAGGTATGCTGTTTTAGGAGAACCGCCATTACCTATACCATAATAAATATCGGGATAGTACTTAAAATTGGCATTGCCATTAAAATACCACTTCTTATTTTTAGAATAAATCCTTGGATTTATATTAACCTTTGCTTGGTTGAGTATTGTATATATTACACTACCCGATATGCTGCTAATCTTGCTTAATGAACTGCTGTTAAAATAGTATCCGCCTGTAGCCCCAAACCCAAAACTTGTCTCTTCTTGATAAAAAGCGATTGGCACAGCAAACCAACTTTTTTTTACAAATGGGTTGGTCTGTTGTGTCAATGTATCAGATTGAGCAAGTGCTGTCAGCGAGACTGAAAACAGAATTATAATAACTGCAAGACGCTTCACAAGGCGGAATTAAACAGTCATAATCTCCTTATCCTTAGCCGCTAAGGCATCGTCCACCATCTTAATAAACTTATCGTGGATTTTTTGTACTTCTGCCTCGGCATCTTTCTCCACATCCTCTGGCATACCATCTTTAATTGCTTTCTTTAGAGCCTCTATGGCATCACGGCGTGCATTGCGGACACCTATCTTGGCATCTTCACACTCTTGTTTTGCCTGTTTTGAGAGCTGGCGGCGACGCTCCTCTGTAAGTGGCGGAATACCTAACCTTATAATCTCTCCGTTATTCTCTGGGGTTATACCTACCTCAGAAGCTAAAATTGCCTTCTCTATATCACGTAGCATAGATTTCTCCCAAGGTTGTATCACTATTGACTTGGCATCGGGGGTAGTAATATTAGCCACATTAGATAGTGGTGTCATAGAGCCATAATACTCCACCTTAACTCCATCAAGGATTCTTGGATTAGCCTTGCCTGCACGTATTCTGGCAAGTGCCGCATCCAAATAAGCCAACGCACCCTCCATTTTGGCTTTGGCATCGTTTAAATTTTTAGTCTTGTCTATCATATTATTGGTGATTTGGTTTCATACATCATACATCATACATTAAGATTTCACAAGCGTTCCAATCTCATCTCCTTTAAGCACCTTTATAAGGTTACCGTACTTGTCCATATTAAATACATAGATTTTCATTCCGTTCTCCTTGCACATGGTGGTGGCTGTAAGGTCCATAACCTTTAGGTTACGATTATAGATTTCATCGTAGGTTATCTCATTAAACTTAACAGCATCGGGGTCTTTCTCTGGGTCTGCGGTATAGATACCATCTACACGTGTGCCTTTGAGCATAACATCACACTCAAGTTCTATGGCTCTAAGCGATGAACCTGTATCTGTAGTAAAGAACGGATTACCTGTGCCAGCCGAGCAGATAACCACATAACCTGCGTTAAGATACTCAATAGCCTTATCCTTGCTGTAAAACTCACCTACTGGCTCCATTCTTATGGCTGTAAGCACCTTAGCCTTAACACCTTTTGCATTTAAGGCTGAATTTAGGGCAAGACTGTTTATTACTGTGGCAAGCATTCCCATCTGGTCTCCCTTTACACGGTCAAAACCTTTAGATGCTCCACTCAAGCCACGGAATATGTTACCTCCGCCTATTACTATGGCGACCTGAACTCCCATTTCAGCCGCCTCTTTAATTTGCTGTGCATAATCGTTAAGGCGTGCGGAATCTATTCCGTACCCCTGCTCACCCATAAGTGACTCTCCGCTTAATTTTAGTAATACTCTATTAAATTTCATAAAAATTTATTCTAAATTTGTGCTACTCCAAATTCCGCTACGAAGATACAAATTATTTTTTATTTAATTAGTGTTTCTGCAAACTTGTGTACTATAATGCCTGCCGCAACGCTTACATTCAGTGAGTGTTTTGTACCATATTGAGGTATCTCTATAGCCCCGATGCAGGCATCAACCACATCTTGTCTTACTCCATTAACCTCATTACCAAGCACTATGGCATATTTTTTATCGGGGTTTACCTTAAAATCACCTATCATTACACTGCCCTCTGCCTGCTCTAAAGCCCAAACCTCATAACCCTCCTCTTTAAGAGCCTCCACCGCCTTTAAGGTATCCTCAAAATAGTGCCACCACACACTCTCCTCAGCCCCCAACGCAGTTTTATGTATCTCTGCCGATGGCGGAGTGCCACTTATACCGCAAAGCCAAACCCCTTCAAGGCGGAACGCATCGGCGGTACGGAAAAACGAGCCTATATTGTGCAAACTCCGCACATTGTCGCTTACAATTACAAGCGGAGTCTTATGAGCCATCTTAAACTGTTTAGGGCTCAATCTGTTCATCTCAAGTACCGTAAGTTTCTTCATATTTGCAAAGTTACAAAAAAAACCGTAACTTTGTATGTTATTTGTATAAAAATGCCTCTTACACAACCAATATTCAACTCAAGTCTGTACATTACGTTTGTAATGCTGTTTTTTGTGATCTTTGGCATATTCATTTACAACTATCACAAATCTAAATTCAATATAATAGCCACAATATTCACACCTGAATCTGTACGAAGTTTTAACGCTCCAGTGCCTAACACAGCATTTTCATCTATTCTGCTTGCCTTTTTTGCCCTGATAGGATATGCCACAATGCTTCTTTACATAACCAAATTGGAGCAGAACCTTACTAATTTAGCCATCTGCCTCGCTTCATCATTACTTTTTATAGCCATAAAGATTCCTATAATATCGCTCTTTTTTAAGACCTTTTATGATAAAAAAGCCAGCGGATTCATTTCCAGATACTATAAACTGACCGTACTGTTTGGAATTATATGTTTTATAGGAGGTATGTTTATTTCATACACATTTGGTGCCTCTAAACTGTCCATTTGGATTACCACCATAATAATTAGCATATTATATTGTGCATCAATATCTTATATTTTTATATCTACATTTTTTGAAAATAAAGTCTCTTTTTTGCGTCTTTTTTTGTACCTTTGCACCCTCGAAATTTTGCCTTTGATAGTGCTTATAAATGAATATTAAAAAGATACTTATTTCACAACCGAAACCTCAGACAGAAAAGTCTCCATATTATGACTTGGCTTCAAAGTATAACGTCGAGGTGGTGTTCCGTCCTTTCATTAAAGTAGAGGGTCTTTCCTTTAAGGAGTTTAAGGCACAAAAAGTGGAAGTGCTTGATTATACTGCAATTATATTTACAGCTCGCACTGCTATAGACCATTTTTTCCGTATATGCAAGGAGATAAGGGTGACTATACCTGAGACAATGAAGTATTTCTGCGTAACGGAGAACGTGGCAGTATATCTACAAAAGTACATACAATACCGCAAGCGTAAGATTTTCTTCTCACCCACAGGTAAGTTTACAGACCTTATGCCGGCAATTCGTAAGCACAATACAGAAAAATATCTGTTGGCTGTATCAGATGTAAACAAGGATAACAATACGGTCATTCTTGAGGAGAACGGAATAAATTTTACAAAAGCGGCATTTTACAAGACTGTAAGTAATGACTTTACACCCGATGAGCCGTTTGACTACAATATGTTGGTGTTTTTCAGCCCAGAGGGTATAAATTCTCTGTTAAAGAATTTTCCAAACTATCAGCAGGGCGACACTGTGATAGCCACATTTGGAACATCAACTGCAAAAGCGGTTACAGACGCCGGACTTAGGCTTGACATTGCCGCACCAAATGAGAAAGCGTCATCAATGTCGGCTGCTATTGATATGTTCTTTACAGAGAATAAGGTAAACAAAAAGTAAAAACTTACAATAAAATAGTCATATTCTCCCACAGAATTGTTATCTTTGGGAGAATTTTCATTTTTAATGACAGAAGAGAGAAACATATTCCCTAAAAGCGAACACCTATGTGGCGTGTCCGCTATAGACAATCTTTTTAGCAAAGGGAAGCGTATTCATGCTTTCCCATTCTCTGTGGTGTTTCTTAAACGTAACGATGAACTTCCAAGCCGTATTCTTATAAGTGTTGCAAAAAAGAGGTTTCACAATGCAGTGGATAGGAATAGAGTTAAAAGATTGATACGTGCCGCATACCGCAATAACAAGTTTCCTGCCGGCTACGATGTGGCGATTGTCTATGTCAGCGACAAGATAGAAAGCTATGAAGTTATAGAGAAAGCAATATTTAAATTAAATGATGTATGATGTATAATGTATGATGTATGAAGTGACATTGACATTACAATAACTTTCAACTTTCAATTGGAACAAAGTGACTACATATCAGTCTGTGGTGCCAGAGAACACAACCTTAAGAATGTTTCTGTGCAGATTCCACATAAAAGCCTTACTGTAATAACGGGGCTCAGTGGCAGCGGCAAGTCTTCGCTGGCATTTGACACCATTTACGCAGAGGGTCAAAGACGATATATAGAGACATTTTCGGCATACGCCCGTCAGTTTCTTGCAGGGGGTGAACGCCCCGATGTGGACCAAATAACAGGTCTTAACCCCGTAATAGCCATTCAGCAGAAAACCACAAACAACAACCCTCGCTCTACAGTGGGCACCACTACAGAGATATACGATTATATGCGTCTGCTTTTTGCCAGAGCGTCAGAGGCATACTCGTATGTTACGGGAGAGAAAATGGTCAAATACACAGAAGAGCAGATAGTGGATTTACTGATGAAGAGTTGTGACGGCAAAAAAGTGTATATACTATCCCCTCTTGTACGCTCCAGAAAAGGTCACTACAGAGAGTTGTTTGAATCGCTACGCAAAAAGGGATACCTTAATGTACGCATAGACGGCAAATTAGAGCAAATTCAGCCGATGATGAGGCTTGACCGCTATAAGACTCACGATATAGAACTTGTTATAGACCGATTGGAAATAACTCCAAATGAAGAGGCACGCATACGCCGTTCCGTTAAAACCGGGCTTGACTCAGGCGACGGAGTGATTATGGTCATAGAGAAGGACAATACAGACAAAGTGCATTATTTCTCAAGCAGATTGATGTGCCCCACATCGGGTATATCATACGATACTCCTGCACCTAATGACTTCTCATTCAACTCTCCAAAAGGGTGCTGCCGTAAATGCCATGGAACAGGTTTTATAACTCAGGTTGATATAGATAAGATTTTCCCAAATAAAAACCTCTCTATTAAAGATGGAGCCATAGCTCCTCTCGGCAAGCAGAAATCAATGCCTATTTTTACCCAAATAGCAACTCTATGTGAGAATTTTGGCTGTACCATAGAGACTCCCGTTAAGGAGTTACCTGAAGAATTGTTGGATATAATAATTAACGGTAGCGAGGATAGGGTTGTAATTAAAAGCCCCGTAGAGGGAGTTAGCGGCTATGCCACAACCTATAACGGAATAGCCCAATACATAAATATAGAGGACACTGAGGCCTCAGCCACAGAGCGTAAGTGGGCGGAGCAGTTCTCACAAACCATAGTATGCCCTGAGTGCGGAGGCAGCAGACTAAAAAAAGAAGCTCTCTATTACCGCATTGCAGGTAAAAACATTGTGGAACTGTCCAATATGGATATAGTAACTCTGTATGATTGGTTTAATAAATTAGAGCCTGAACTTAATGCCAACCAAAAGAAAATAGCACGCCCCATAGTAAGCGAGATTATTAAAAGGCTTAGATTCCTTATTGACGTGGGGCTTGGTTATCTTCAACTTAGCCGTGCTTCAGCCAGCCTGTCGGGTGGGGAGAGTCAGCGTATAAGACTTGCCACACAGATAGGGTCACAACTTGTAAATGTACTGTATATTCTTGACGAGCCAAGCATCGGGTTACACCCAAGAGACAATACTAAACTTATAAGCTCTCTTAAGGCATTACGTGATATAGGTAATACAGTTATAGTGGTGGAACACGATATGGAAATGATGCTCTCCGCTGACTACATAGTGGATATGGGACCAAAAGCAGGAAGGCTTGGCGGCAATGTAGTTTTTGCAGGCACTCTTGCAGAGATGTTAAAATCAGACACCCTTACCACCCGATATCTTACAGGAAAGGTAAAAATTGATGTTCCGGAACAAAGGCGTAAAGGCAACGGACAAACACTTAAAATATATGGGGCTACGGGGAACAACCTGAAAAACGTGGATGCGGAGTTTCCGCTTGGAAAATTCATCTGCATCACAGGCGTGTCGGGCAGTGGAAAATCTAGTCTTATAAATGCCACGTTACAGAGAGCCATCAGTAAGACGTTCTACCATAGCTTGGCAGAACCATTGCCATATAGAGAGATATCGGGGCTTGAGAATATAGATAAGATAATTGCGGTGGACCAATCTCCAATAGGACGTACACCACGCTCAAACCCAGCTACTTACATAGGCATTTTTACTGATATAAGAGACCTGTTTGTAGCATTGCCTGAATCTAAGATAAGAGGATACAAAGCAGGTAGATTCTCATTTAATGTAAAGGGAGGCAGATGCCCTGAGTGTGGAGGCAACGGATATAAGTGCTTAGAGATGGGCTTTATGTCAAATGTATATGTTCCATGCCCTGTTTGCCGTGGCAAACGCTATAATAGGGAGACACTTGAGGTTAGATATAAAGGCAAATCCATTGGCGATGTGCTGGACATGACTTTTAATCAGGCTGTTGAGTTTTTTGAGAATATCCCGATGCTACTGCATAAATTAAAGGTAGTTCAAAGTGTGGGGTTAGGTTACTTAAAGCTTGGGCAACCGTCTAATACATTATCGGGTGGAGAGAATCAGCGTGTAAAACTTGCGGCGGAACTTATAAAAAGGGATACCGGAAAGACCCTTTATATTCTTGACGAGCCTACTACAGGGCTTCATTTTGAGGATATTAACATTTTGCTTGGGGTTCTTGACCGTCTGGTAAACAGAGGCAATACACTGATTGTGATAGAACATAACATAGATGTTATACGCCACGCAGACCATATTATAGATATGGGGCCAGAGGGTGGCTCTGCGGGCGGACAGATTCTATGTACAGGTACACCCGAAGAGATAAAAAAATTGGGAATTGGGGAGACTTGTAAATATGTATGATGTATAATGTATGATGTATGGATTAAGCCTTATGAGCAAGGAGAACTACATAAAACTGTCTAACTACTGTGCCGCTTGTGAGCGGTGCAAGGCTGACGCCATAGAGAAAATGCGGCGGCTTGGCATTGAAGAGACAGAGCAGCATGAAATATTGGAGAAACTTGTAAAAGAGGGGTTTATTGATGAGCAGCGATATGCCAACGCCTTTACTATGGATAAATTCAGATTCTCTCATTGGGGCAAGCGTAAAATAGAGTATGCCTTAAGAGCAAAACATGTTCCAGACTGCTTTATTTATAACGCTTTGGATTCAATAGACCCCGATGAGTATGCTAAAGTCAAGGATTCTGTAAAGACTGCAAAAGAGAAAACACTTAAAGGAGATAAGAACAGTATGGAGAATAGAGCAAAAGTATTAAGATTTATGGCAGGCAGAGGGTTCGCTATTCTGGTTTTCATTGTTTTTGGAATAACCAGTGCCAAAGCGGATTGGGCTGACGGAGGAACTATAAGTGGTATCGCCCCCGATTATGCAGGACAAACTCTTAAACTTGTATATGCAGATAACGGTATAACTGACACCACTGTTCTTGTTGACTCATGCAAGGTGGACGCATCGGGTAATTTCTCTCTAAATACAAATAACATTACACGCACTACAAAATGCACAATCCCTTTGGGTAGCTATGCAGGAGAGATTTTTGTGGAACCTTATAAGAAATACAAGGTGAACCTGCCGCCTCTTACATTGCCAAGCGAGCAAGATTTGCTAAATCCATATTTCAAGCCTAAAAGATTGCTTTTAAGTCTTATAAATCCCTCTCCTGATGACCTTAATCTACGCATAACCGCTTTTGATGACTCATTTGATGTGGCTTTTAACCGTATAATCAGTGATGATATTACTACAAGCAAAATTGAAAAGGAGTATTTTGCCTTGGAATACACTTTTGGTGATGACGACCCGTTTTTCACTACTTACCGTTACTGCAATTATGCTATTCTTATAAATCTATATGAGCCTACGCAACCTAATACAGCCATCAAGGCTTTCTTTATAGACAATCCTGTGGCATATAATAATCCTGCCTATTGGGATGCATTCTCAGTATTGTTTGAAAACTACAAGGATATAGACAATCTCTCAGGCAATAAGGCACTGCAAGAGTTGGTAATTATACATCATGTGCTATCGGGTGAATTGCCTATCGGGTTCCTAGACAAGATAAAGACCGATGAGAACAAGAGAATAGCCTCTCAGGCAAAAGATATTATGGCGGTTGCGGCAAAGGGTGCTTACACCTCTGTCAATAATGTAAAAAACATAGATGGTGATATTCTTGAGCTAAAAGATTTTGAATCTCCACAAATTTATATTATATTTGCCAATTCAATGTTGACTCAAAGTTTGAGTGATATTGAATTTGCCGCCTTGCGCACTAATCAATGGAAAGAGAAATGTGCGGTACTGGTGATATTTTTAGATAAAGACCCTATTAAAGCGGCAAATGCGGTGGCACACCTTAAAGACAGGAGATTCATTCTGCTTGCAGAAGATAATATGGAGTTTATTAAGGTTTTTGGGGTTAAGAACGCCCCCGCTTATTTCAGGATAGATGTTAACGGCAAAATATTGGAGTCTCCAGCTCCTGAGCCTCAGAATTTTACGTTATGAGGAAATATATTCCTAACACAGTAACAAGTCTAAACCTGTTTTCAGGGTGTATAGCCACAGTTTTCGCCTTACAAGGCAATTATTTCATAGCTACATTATTTATAATCTTGGGGGCTGTTTTTGATTTTTTTGACGGTTTCCTTGCACGTCTGCTTGATGTCCACTCCACCATAGGCAAGGACTTGGATTCTCTGGCAGATGACATAACATTTGGACTTGCTCCGTCTGCCATTATGTTCTCCTTATTTAAGGAGTATCCCTATGTAACATCGTTAGGTGAACTTATAATACCGTACCTTGCTTTTTTAATTGCTATTTTCTCTGCTCTCAGACTTGCAAAGTTTAACAACGATGCACGGCAGACCAAATCATTTATGGGGCTTCCTACCCCTGCCAACGCTCTGCTTATAGCTGGTATGGCAAATGCTCCTAAAGCATCTTTCTTGTGGATGGATTGGCCTGAATTTGCTATGATATGGCAATGTCCTGGTGTTGGAATCTCTGTACTGCTTATTCTCACTGGCACAGTATGTTACTTACTTGTATCAGAAATCCCGATGTTCTCTCTCAAGCAGAAAGGTAAACTACAATACATATTCATAACCATTTGCGCTTTACTTATTCTTCTAAGCGGATTCTTTGGGCTTGCTGTCTCTATGGCTGCCTACATAACAATATCTTGGGTTAAAATGATTATTGAGACCGATGATGTTCTTTAGGAAACTTTTTCTTATTCCAGTATATTTCTATAGGGCGTGCATATCTCCGCTTACTCCGCCATCGTGCAGATTTGTTCCAACTTGCTCTCAATATATGATTGAGGCTGTTATGAAATACGGAATCTTTAAGGGCGGCTGGTTAGGACTTAAACGTCTTGCCCGATGTCACCCTTGGGGCGGAAGTGGGTACGACCCGGTACCGTGATTAATGTATGATGTATAATGTATGATGTATGATTGAGGTTATTATAAAAAATCTGAACAAGACCGTTACCGTTAAAGAGGG
>JAKSNX010000024.1 GCA_024405815.1 Paludibacteraceae bacterium
AAATTTGGTGGCACATCAGTAGGCAGTGCCAAGAGAATGAAAGAAGTTGCCGCACTTATAAATGACGGCAATAAAAAGATAGTTGTATTGTCTGCAATGTCGGGTACTACAAACACACTTGTAGAGATAGCGGACTATCTGTATAAAAAGAATCCCGTTAGTGCCAATGAGGTTATAAACACATTGGAAACCAAGTATAATGGGGTTATAGATGAACTATATAAGTCTGCCGATTACAAAGATAAGGCTAAGAAAGCCATCAAGGTTAATTTTGACACACTACGCTCCCTAAGCAAAAACAATTTCTTTACAGTTTTTGAGGAGAAGATAGCCTTGGCACAAGGTGAGCAGATGTCAACCGCTATGGTTAATCTCTATCTTAATGAGTTAGGGGTTAAGTCTGCCCTACTGCCTGCACTTGACTATATGCGTATAGACAAGAATGAGGAACCCGATGTAGCCTACATACGTGAGCATATTGCAAAGGAACTTGCAAAACTGCCTGCCGATACAGTTGTCTATATAACACAAGGCTATATATGCCGCAACGCCTACAATGAGATAGACAATCTGAAACGTGGTGGCAGTGATTACTCCGCATCACTTATAGGTGCAGCCATAGGTGCAGAAGAAATCCAAATCTGGACAGATATAGACGGAATGCATAACAATGACCCACGTTTTGTAAAGGGTACAAAGCCTGTTGCAACACTCCATTTTGAGGAGGCGGCTGAACTTGCATATTTTGGAGCCAAGATACTCCACCCCACATGTATTCTCCCTGCAAAACTTGCAAACATACCTGTAAGGTTGCTTAACACAATGGACCCTAAGGCACACGGAACGCTTATATCAAACCATATAACAGAGCATAAGATAGAGGCTGTAGCCGCCAAAGATAACATAACTGCCATAAAGATTAAATCAGGCAGAATGCTGCTTGCCTACGGATTCCTGCGCAAGGTGTTTGATTGCTTTGAGATGTACAAGACATCAATTGATATGATAACCACCTCTGAGGTGGGCGTATCTGTTACAATTGACAATACAAAGCACTTAGACGATATAATCAATGAGCTTAAACAGTTTGGAACTGTTACCGTAGAGCATGATATGGTAATTATCTGCGTTGTAGGAGATATGAACTGTGCTAACGTAGGTTTCCAAGCCAAGATAGTAAACGCACTTAAAAACATACCTATAAGAATGATATCTTACGGTGGAAGCAACTATAATGTATCATTCCTTGTAAGTGCCGCAGATAAGAAACGTGCATTGGAGGCTTTAAGTAAAAACCTGTTTTAACAGATGAACACTCCGTACTACAAATATGATAT
This sequence comes from Paludibacteraceae bacterium, assembly GCA_024405815.1. Lineage (GTDB taxonomy): Bacteria > Bacteroidota > Bacteroidia > Bacteroidales > Paludibacteraceae > Enterocola. The sequence continues at coordinate 1,338 of JAKSNX010000024.1, forward strand.
GGAGTTGCTGGAACGCACTCTGCAAGCCATAAAGGATGAGACTGCAAAATACGGATTCACAGAACATTATGCCATAAAGGCAAATGCAAACCCTACAATCCTTAAAAAAATTGCAAGTTACGGATTTGGTGCAGACTGTGTAAGTGGAGGTGAGATTATAGCGGCTGTAAAGGCTGGTTTTGACCCAAACAAGATAGTTTTTGCAGGTGTAGGCAAGGCTGATTGGGAGATAGAGGCGGCCATTGACAATAATATCTTCTGCTTTAACGTGGAGTCTCTGCCTGAGGCTGATGTTATAAATCAGATAGCAAGAGCCAAAGGTAAGAGAGTCAATGTGGAGATAAGGGTTAATCCAAATGTAGATGCCCATACCCACGCCAAAATAACAACAGGACTCAATGAGAATAAGTTTGGCATAAATCTGCCGTTGTTACCATCTGTAATAGAGCATATTAAAAATTTGAACAATCTTAACCTTATAGGATTGCATTTTCATATAGGCTCACAGATTACAGACCTTACTGTTTTTGACAATCTGTGTAATACTGTCTTGGGGCTACTTGCAGACCTTAAGGCACAAGGCATAACATTTACAAACATAAATTTTGGCGGTGGTCTTGGGGTTGATTATCAGAACCCAGATGTAAACCCTATTCCGCCATTTAAAGAGTATTTTGCCGTTTTTAGTAAATTTACAAGCGGTTTAAAAGGCATTGATTTCCATTTTGAACTTGGACGTGCCGTGGTAGCCCAATGCGGTACACTTGTAAGCAAGGTGCTATATGTAAAAGAGGGAGAGGCTAAGAAATTTGTAATACTTGATGCTGGATTCACAGACCTTATCCGCCCTGCCATGTACGATGCCTATCATAAAATAGAGAACATTACAAGCAATGAGCCGACAGAGACCTACGATGTGGTAGGCCCTATCTGCGAATCGTCAGATGTGTTTGGCAAGGACAGAACGCTGAACGCCACCCACAGAGGTGATATTATAGAGATACACACAGCAGGTGCTTACGGAGAGGTGATGGCATCACAGTATAATTTAAGAAAATTGCCGGAATCGGTTTTTGTAAATAACGCATTTTGATTCAGTATTTGAACATAGAGCAATTTGAAGTTTGGCAACTTGCCATATTTGGCATATTTGCTATTGCATTCATAGTGCAGCTTGTATGGTGGCTCACATATTTTACAGGTATCATAAGATACAACCGTAAAATACGTAAAGGCAAGGTTAAATACATCGATGCCAAACCACCTGTATCTGTAATTATATGCGCTAGAGATGAAGAGGATAACCTTACACATAACATTCCACTTATTATGAGTCAGGACTACCCTGATTATGAGGTAATTGTGGTCAATGATGGCTCTGTGGACACCACAGATGAGGTTATAGCCCAATTTATGACCAAATATCCTAATCTGCGTACCACATACGTACCAGAGAATGCCAAATTCATAGATTCCAAAAAATTCGCCCTCACATTGGGCATAAAAGCCGCCAAAAACGATATACTTGTATTTACAGACGCAGATTGCGTGCCAGAGAGCAATAATTGGCTAAGCAATATAGTCCGTAATTTTGATGAGAGCACTCAAATAGTTTTGGGATATGGAGCATACAAACATAAAAAAGGATTTCTGAACTGGTTACAGACATTTGACACGCTGTTTATCGGGTTACAATATTTTAACTACTCACTATCAGGCAATACATATATGGGTGTGGGCAGAAACTTAGCCTACAGAAAATCATTGTTTATGAACTCAAAAGGGTTCTCCAAACATCTTGATATACAATCAGGCGATGATGACCTGTTTATAACAGAGGTCTCTACAAAAACTAACACCAAGGTGGAATTTCAGAGCGATAGTAAAACCATATCGGAGCCCAAACCTACACTCCATCAGTGGTTCAGACAAAAGGAGAGGCACCTGTCAACCGGTTCTTTCTATAAATCCTCTACTAAGATGCTGATAGGCTCAGAGCTGGCATTCAGGCTGTTTTTCTATGCAAGCCTTATTACATCATTAATTATAGGAAACTGCATTACAGCATACATAGTGGCAGGCTGTTTTATTTTAAGATACATTACCCAATATCTGATAATAAACAGAACCGCCACAATACTTGGAGAGAGGCACTATTATGTGGGAATTCTTTTCCTTGACATTATGATACCTCTAATTAATCTTTTTATAAATACACACTCCAGTCTTAGAGGAGGCACTATGTATAAATGGAAATAATTTATTAACTTTGCACCCGTGAAAAAAGTTGTTTTTTTAATATTGTTATCACTCTTTGCCTTGTCATCACAGGCTAAGAAAAATGAATTTTCAATGTTAATGAAACACCCCGATATTAACGTAAAATATCAGGGTGCAATTAAGTATTATAATGAGAAAGACTACAAAAAGGCGATTGAACTTTTTGAAGACATTCAGGGAGCGTTTAGAGGAACAGATGCGGCTCAAGACATAACTTACTATCTTGCAAACTGTTATATGCAGCGTAAGGATTATGAGAGTTCCATTCATTATCTTGAGTCATACAGAGAGGCTTATGTAAGGGGTAAGTATTTGGAGGAGTGCAACTATATGCTTGCTTACTGCCACTACAAGATGTCTCCTTACTTTGAGTTAGACCAAACCTCTACCTATAAGGCTATAGAGCAATTGAACTATTGTCTGACAATGTATCCCCTGAATGAGAAGTCAGCAGATGCCAAAACAATGCTTGATGAACTTAAAGACAAACTTGCAAAGCGTGAATTGGCAAATGCTAATCTTTATTACAATTTAGGAATGTATATGGGTAACAACTACAGGTCTGCTGTGGTGACAGCAATGAACGCAATGAATGAATTTCCTGATTGTGCCTACAAAGAGGAGTTTGCCTTTATTATTGTAAAGTCAAAATATAAGGAGACCATAAACTCTGTAGCTAAAAAGCTACATGAGAGAAGTGAGGACTCTTGGGATGAATGTTACTATTTCTTAAATGAATTTCCTGAGACAAAACACAGAAAAGAGGTGGAGAAGATGGCGGAACACTTAAAAAGAATAAACAACGCACATATAGATAATACTAATAATAATTAATTATAAAACAATGGATTACAAAAAAACAAATGCTCCTGTCTCTACTATTACAAGAGACGTGAATTCTTTGGTTGAGAACACTGGTAATGTATATGAAACAGTTTCCATAATCTCTAAACGTGCAAACCAGATAGGCGTAGAGATTAGAGATGAGCTGAAACACAAATTAGAGGAGTTTTCTGCATCTACTGTAGATAATCTTGAGGAGGTATTTGAGAATCGTGAGCAAATAGAGATTTCCAAATACTATGAGAAATTGCCAAAACCAACTCTTCTTGCAACTCAAGAGTACGTAGAGGACAAGACATATTTCCGTAACCCTGCAAAACTTAAATAATTTGCAAGGCAAACACATCATTTTAGGTGTAACAGGTGGTATTGCCGCTTATAAGGCGGCATATCTTGTAAGGGACCTGATTAAACAGGGCGCAGAGGTAAAAGTCATTATGACAGAGAATGCCAAACGCTTTGTTACCCCTCTTACATTCTCCACCCTATCTAAAAATCCCGTTTATACAGAGTTTTTCAACCCTGATAGTGGTGAGTGGCATAGCCATGTAAAATTGGGCTTATGGGCTGACTTAATGTTAGTTGCTCCAGCCACTGCCAACACCATAGCTAAAATGGCTAACGGTATTGCAGATAATCTGCTTACCACCACATTCCTATCTCGCAGATGTCCTGCCATAGTGGTACCCGCTATGGATATGGATATGTATGCGGCAGAAGCCACGCAAGCAAATCTTGAAACTCTAAGAAAACGTGGAGTAACTATTATGGAGCCCGAAAGCGGCTCTCTTGCAAGTGGTCTTGAAGGCAAAGGGCGAATGCCTGAGGCTGACACTATCGCCGCATTTGTAGAGTCTTTTTTTAATAAGAAATTACCTCTAAATAAAAAAAAAGTTCTGATAACTGCGGGTCCCACGTATGAAAAAATAGACCCAGTACGCTTTATTGGCAATCACTCATCGGGTAAGATGGGATATGCCATAGCAGATGAGTGTGCGGCAAGAGGGGCTGATGTTACCATTATATCGGGTCCTGTAAGTATAAAGCCTTCTGATTCAGGTGTAAAAGTGATTAGCGTAACTTCTGCGGCAGAGATGTATGCAGAGGCTGCAAAACAATTTCCATGTGCTGATATAACAGTTCTGTGCGCCGCAGTTGCTGACTTTACTCCAAAAGAGACCGCAGACCATAAGATTAAGAGGGGCAAGGATAATATGACCATAGAGTTATGCCCTACCGTTGATATAGCGGAACAGTTAGGCAAACAAAAACAGAACGGACAGGTGTTAGTGGGATTTGCACTGGAGACCAACGATGCGGAGGCTCACGCTCAAGATAAACTGAAACGCAAAAACCTTGATTTCATAGTCCTTAACTCAATGCAGAATCCTGGTACATGTTTTGGATATGACAATAACCAAATCAAGATTTTTGACAATTCAGGTGGCGTTACAGATTACCCACTAAAGAGCAAATCAGAGGTAGCAAAAGATATTGTAGATAAAATAGAGTTATGCGTAAAATAATATCAACACTCATTATTATGCTATTCTGCATAACCTTAGGTTTGCAGGCACAGGAACTGAATTGCAAGGTTACAGTAAACTCTGAGCAGATTCAAGGCACTAACAAATCAATGTTTGAAGCCCTGCAAAAAGCGGTGACGGAGTTTATGAATGAGCGTCCTTTCACAGAATACAAATATGAGCAAAAAGAAAAAATAGAGTGTTCTCTATATATTATTGTAAATTCATACTCAGATAATTATTTCTCAACAGAACTACAGATACAGGCTAACAGACCTGTATTTGGAAGCAACTACAAAAGCCCCATTTTCTCTTACAGCGATAAAACATTTAACTTCCAATACGTAGAGGGCGACGCCTTGAATTTTGACCTTACATCGTTTGGAAACAACCTTACAGAAGTGTTAGCTTTTTACGCCTATATAATAATAGGTACAGACTGTGACTCATTCTCCAAATTTGGTGGAGACTACGCCTACCGTATGGCAGAACAAATTGTAAACCAAGCACAAAGCACCAATGAGAACGGTTGGAAGGCATTTGAGGACAATCATAACCGTTATGCCCTTATAAACAATATTTTAGATGATGTTACCAAACCATACAGAGAGTATTTCTACACTTACCACAGACTTGGTTTAGACCAAATGCACAAGAGTGCCGATAACAGCCGTGCCATAATAGTGGAGGGCATGCCTGTGCTAAAATCATGCTACAAGGCAAGACCATCAATGATAATAATATCTGAGTTTGCAGATACCAAATCACAAGAGATTGTAAACATACTGTCTCGTGGCTCTACCGATGAACGCAAACAGGTTTATGATATTATGAGTTATGTGGCACCAACATCAAACGATATGTTAGATAGTCTAAAATAATGCTAACACACTTACACATAGAGAATTATGTACTGATTAAAAATCTTGATTTGGATTTTAACAGCGGATTCTCTGTGATTACCGGACAGACTGGTGCAGGTAAATCCATTATGTTAGGTGCATTAGAGTTAGCTTTAGGGGCTAAATCAGATTCCAAGGCTATTTTTCAAGGAGAAAAAAAGTGCGTGATAGAGGCTACCTTTAACGTTAAGGGTTACGGACTGGAGAATTTCTTTGAAGATAATGACATAGACTACTCTGATGAGTGTATCATTAGGCGTGAACTGTCTGACAGCGGTAAATCACGTTCTTTCTTAAATGATACACCAGTATTGATATCTATACTTAAACAATTAGGTATCAGGCTTATAGACATACATTCTCAGCATAGTTCACTACTACTGGAGAGCAATGCTTTCCAACTTAGTGTAGTTGACAGTGTGGCAGACAATGCTGAAACACTAAAAATCTATAAACAGCAGTTTAAAGCATACACAGATTTATGCCACAGAATAGATGCGTTAAAAAGTAAAGCTGAGAATGCCAAAAGCAATGCAGATTATCTTCAATTCCAATATAAGCAACTTACAGAATCTAACTTAAAAGAGGGGGAACTGACATTGCTTGAGGAGAATCTGAATGCACTTGAGCATACATCAGATATTAAGAACTCTTTACAGAGTGCCTCTATCCTACTCTACGGCGATGATGGCGTACTCACAAAACTGCATACACTGCAAAATTCATTAAACTCCATATCATCTTTTGGAAGCAACTATGCCGATTTAGCGGAGAGGGTTTCATCATGCACTGTAGAACTAAAGGATATTTATGGTGAAATAGAGCATTTCAATGAGTCTGTTGATATTAGCCCTGCACAACTGGAGCAGATGCGTGGCAGACTTGACACCCTATATTCTCTACTGCAAAAGCATAGAGTTAAGAGCGTAGAGGAACTTATTGCCATAAGGGACTCTATAGGCGAACAGCTAAAAGGAATAGAGAATTTTGATTCAGACTTAGAGGCTCTTGAAAAAGAGAAATCAGACATGCTTTTAAAATTAAAAGCATTGGCATCTGAGCTTTACAAGAACAGATGTGCCGCTACGGAGCCTATAAAGCGTAGCGTAGAGGATAATTTACGTTTTTTGGGAATGCCAGACTCCAAACTTGCTATTGAATTTACTGAATGCAGTGAGCTTACATCTAATGGTGGAGAGTCTGTTCAGTTTTTGTTCTCATCTAACAAGACCAAGCCACAACCTATACAGAACAGTGCATCGGGTGGAGAAATTTCAAGAGTAATGCTTTGCCTTAAAGCACTAATTGCAAAAAACACAAACCTACCTACACTTATTTTTGATGAGATAGACACAGGCATATCGGGTAATATAGCCTCACAGATGGGAAACATTCTAAAGAATATGTCTGAATCAATGCAGATTATCTGTATTACGCACTTACCGCAAGTGGCTGCAAAAGGTAGTACCCACTACTCTGTTTACAAGGATTCTTCTGTAAATCCTGTACAAACCATAATAAAGACTCTTGATAACAATCAGAGAATAACTGAGATAGCCGCAATGTTAAGTGGAGATAACATTACCGATGCCGCAATCGCGAATGCAAAAGAACTCCTCATACATCATACATAATACATCATACATCAATATTGTTCTTCCTTATTAGGAAAATCAACACTCTTTACGTCTTTTATGTATTGCTGAATGGCATTTATGGCAACCTCACCTATATTTGCATATTTACGCAGGAATTTTGGTGAGAATCCTTGATTTATGCCTAACATATCGTGAAAAACAAGAACCTGTCCGTCAACACCGCTACCTGCACCTATTCCAATTACTGGGATTGTAAGGCTTTCAGCAACCTTCTGAGCAAGTGCGGCAGGGATTTTTTCCAATACCAACGCACAGCAACCAGCTTGCTCTAACAAGTGGGCATCATTGATTAGTTTTTCTGCTTCAGCATCACCTTTAGCCCTAAGACCATATCCACCATACTTATTGATTGACTGTGGCATAAGCCCCAAATGACCTACAACAGGAATGCCTGCATTTATTATTTTGCGTATATCATCTATAAGTTCCTCACCACCCTCTATCTTAACACTATCTGCTCCAGTGCTTTTAATCATTTTAATTGCGTACTCAAGGCTCTTTTCCGGATTGCCTGAGCAAGTTCCAAAAGGCATATCCACCGATACAAACGCACGTTTCACCCCACGCACCACATTTTTGGCAAGAAAAATCATCTCATCAACAGTAATAGGCAATGTAGATGAATTTCCACATATTACATTTGAAGCGGAATCGCCTATAAGAATCATATCGCAGCCTGCTTCATCTACTATTTTTGCCATTGAATAATCGTATGCAGTAAGCATACTGATTTTCTCTCCCCTCTTCTTCATATCCAGAAGAGTGTTTACCGTAACTTTGCGCTGAGCGTCTGACTGATGAACTGACATATTAGTTGAAAGTTAAAAATTGAAAGTTAAAAGTTGTTTTAACAAAGTTGTTTTAACAAAATTGACTGCAAATTTACAAATTATTATTATATTTGCATTCATAAATTAAAACAATCATACTTCATACATTTATACATCATACATATTATTTATGGATATAGATAAAGTTCTTGAATCTTACGATGATGATGAAGCCATAAAATTCATCTTAAACACCTTACCCACAGATATCAGGCAACAGTTTACAGAAGATGATATTCAGTATTTTCTTGATGTCATATACATTCTTGATGAGTCTTGTATAATAGACCCCGATGAGTTCCGCAGCAAAATACTTTCATACGCCAAGAAAGATGAAATCACTGCCATCACCGCAAATAATGTGGATTACCTAATTGATGGTGAGGCGGCATATTTTAAATCATTATGCGAGTAGCAGTCATCATATTAAATTATAATGGTCGCAATTACCTTGAAAAGTTCTTGCCCCCTGTTGTCAAATACACGCCAAAAAACCTTGCAAAAATAATTGTTGCAGATAATGCCTCTACTGATGACAGCGTAGATTTTCTTAAAATCAATTACCCCGATGTAGAAATATACCGTTTTGAGAAGAACTACGGTTTTGCCGAAGGGTATAATTTAGCCATAAAACGCACTGATACAGAGTATATACTACTGCTTAACAGCGATGTGGAGGTAACAGAGAACTACCTGGAACCTATGGTTAAATATATGGATAATAATCAAAAAGTGGCGGCTTGCCAGCCTAAAATCCTAAAAGAGAGCAATCGTGAGTACTTTGAGACAGCAGGTGCCGCTGGTGGGCTTATAGACGCTTTGGGATATCCGTTCTGCAGGGGTAGAATTATGGGGCATCTTGAAAAGGACCATGGGCAGTACGATGACAACGCATATATTTTTTGGGCATCTGGAGCATGTATGTTTGTACGCAAAGATGATTTTATAGATTACGGCGGTTTTGACGCAGAATTTTTTGCCCACCAAGAGGAGATTGACCTCTGCTTCCGTTTTAACGCAAGAGGCAGATTAGTGGCGGCAGTACCGCAAAGCAAGGTATATCATGTAGGTGGAGGCACCCTTAACTACAACAATCCACGTAAGACCTACCTTAATTTCAGAAACAACCTGCTGATGCTTTATAAGAATCTAAAGCCCCGACACCTTATACCAATTGCCATAGCAAGATGGTTTTTAGACACATTAGCAGCATTTGTATTCCTACTTAAAGGGCAATTCAAGAACGCATACGAGGTTATCCATGCCCGTTGGAGTTTCTACAGCATGAAATCACGCTTTAAAGAAAAAAGGCGACAGAACCTTGAGGTTTCTATCGCCAATGGCATTCCAAGTGTCTATAAAGGAAGCATCATAATAGCGTTTTATATACTTCGCAAGCACTCCGTATCAACTATTTTTTGATGAATCTCATAGTGTGTGTGCCGTCTGTAACTGTATAAACTCCAGCAGGCAAATCAGATACATCAACCCTCTCTATTGTCTCCTCCATTCTAACATTCTTAACCAACTGATATAGTGAGTTATAGAACAAAACATCATCTTTTGGAAGATACGATGATGTTATTGTTATATAATCATCTGCAGGTGATGGGAATAGAGTAAATTCAGACTCATCAATCAACTTCTCTGTTGAGGTGGTGCAGCTACCTACTGTACCCGATGTGGTTCCAAGGTTTACATTTTTACCACAAATATAAGCCGAACCCTCTTTGATAGTAGTTTTTGACGTAACCTTCAGTGAACCTGTAACATTTATATCTGGATTTGCTAAAGAGCCTGAACCTTTTTCTATAACTAACTCCTTAATAGTTACACTACCCGATACAATAGGCTGAACATCACCATTATCTGGAATTACAACCGTAGATGAAGCGTTAGGCACCTTACCTTGCTCCCAGTTGCCGCAATCACTCCAATTTGACGTACCCATATTACCTGTCCAAACGCTGGCACGTGTATCGGCACGGTCATTCATTGTATTTGTAACAGTTGTAGGTGCGGTGTATGTGGCTCTAACCCAAGCCTTGCCACCCTCAGCACTCTTACTGTTGTTCCAAATCTTCATGGCAACCCAACCTGCTTTTGTAGGTGTATAGTCAAAGTCAAACTCCTGTACACCACTCTTTTTCTGAAGCAGATTACCGTCAAGGTCATATATGGCAAGAGTTACATTATCTTTAGAACTTGCCATATATGCGTGAAAATTTGCCTTTTTACCCTTATCAACATATATTTTACCTACCAAACGCTGATTTGTAGAGCCTTTAGGCAATGCTCCACCTTGTCCAAGAGACTGGCAGTTACTGTCACCAAGGTCATCTGCCATCTCCCACTCCTGCACTGTGGTTGTACTACGATATGGGGCAAAACCACCGCCACCTTCAGGTGCCCAAACAGCATAACCTCTACCCGATTTGCTGGAACCGTCATCTGTAACAGGTCTTACCCAAAGTTCAACCCAACCATCTCCGTTTACAACAGGATTTCCATCAGCACCACCTGAATAATCTTTCAAAACTGTACCAGGGGCAAAGTCTGTCTTTACCCATTTATTATGCCAATTGTTACTACCATCATCTGTAAGACAGATAAGAGCTCTGCCTGAACGCTCAATAATGAGCAAATCACCCTCCTGACACCTTACTTTATAGTCTCCCCACTTAAAGTTCAAGTTTTGGTGAGCCCAAATCACATTCTTAACAGACTCTCTTGCAGGTAATTCTTTTTCACTTGCAGGGTGATGTGTGTATCTGTTACTATTAGAAAGATTAAACAAATCCTCAAAATATACAAGCAGATTTCCGTCCATAGAGGCAAGGGTGGCGTATGCCATACCTAAACGCCAGTTAAATGGGTCTGTATGACCAGGCGTTTCATGTTCAGTGTCCCAACCTGCATAATTCCCTTTATCATCGAATTTTGGACGGAATGAGTCGTGGCTGTTCAAGTAATTGAGTGGACGATGTGCCTTAGGGTCTCCATCACCATAATATGCAATTCTATGACCCTCACTTAACTGTTTGCTTGGGATAGCACCTATATCTCCGTATCCGCCTCCGTCAACCACATTCTTAATCTCCATACATAGCGGAAAATCGTATGCTCCCATAAGGAAATCGGAACCGCCGTTGGCATTGGTTACATTATCAATGTATGCATCTATCTCACCTGTACCGCCAATATACTCGCCTACATTAAACATAGTCTCACCTCCACATGCCCAATCAATTCCATATTTCATATTCCAACTTATATCCTGTTGTGTCCAATATGGGAAATGCTTTACGGCGTCCCAACGATAGCCGTCAACATTGGTCTGTTTTTTCATCCATTTCATCCATTCACGGGCGTTGTCTGTCATATAGTTTGGACCTTGTTCAGGATTGTAGATGGCATTTGAACTTTGTCCATAGGCACCCTCATAGTAGCAGATATCGGGTCCCCACCAATCTGAGCACCAATCTCCGTCTGAGCAGTTATGCCCCTCATTGGGGTGGAAATTCTCCCAGTTCTTAGGCCAACGACCCTCGCGGCTCAAATAGTCTTTAGCATCGCCTGTCTTATGCGGAGTTTTATAGCATACATATCTAAAGTTTTTCCATTTACCGTTCCACGCATTAGGGTCTTCACCGCCCGCACCGTTATCGCCACCAGCACCATCTACATGGTTAAGAACTGCATCAGCAATAACCTCTATGCCATTTGCATGCATAACCGCAATGCAACGCAAAAGGTCATCTTTAGTGCCAAATCGAGTATGCACAGTACCTTTCTGATATTTATCGCCTAAATCATAGTTGTCAAAAGGGGAATATCCATTAGAGTTTGTGCCTGTGTTCTTTTGAAATCCAGGTATTAGAATGGCGTTAACACCTATCTCTCTAAGCCTTGGGGCAAGTTCTGTAAGGTAGTTAGCGTATGCATTCTCATAATTATTGTTCCAATAATCCCACCAAAAGCCCTGAAGTACAATTTTTTTCTCTACATCGGCGTATAGGTTGGACACCGCACCTACAACCATCAACACCACAAGGATTACTTTAAAAAAAGAAGAGAGGTAACGTTTTTTCATATCATGCAAGTATTTTTAATTTGCAAATATAACAAATTTTGGGCAAATGACAAAAAATAACTATCTTTGTGCAAAATTTCAGGCACTCTATGGCAATGAAACACAAACTACTTACTTTAATAGCCTTATTTTTAACTATCCTCAATGGATTAAACGCTCAAGATACAGAGACTAAAGATCCAGAGGTAATTCTTATTCAGCAACTTAATGAGCTGCGTGCAGAGGGGTGTATGTGTGGCAATGCAAAGGCTAATCCCGTGGGCTCACTTATTTGGAACAAGCAATTGGCTTCAATAGCTTATGAGTATGCAAAGCAACTTAAAGAGAATAATCAGACATCGCAAGATGCATACTTGTTTATCAGCCATATAGGAACAGACGGTAGCACACTTATGAGCCGTTTGGATAATGCTGGTTACATTGCTAAAAATGCTATTGAGAATATTGCGTTCATCAATGGCAATGAAGATATGGTGATAGATTACTGGCTAAACAACCCTGAATCGTGTCAGAATATTATGGACAAGAAAATGACCACGATGGGAGCCGCCAAATCAGGTGATTTCTGGGTCCTAATACTTACTCAAAGGTAATTAACTTTACTTTCAGTCAGCTAACGCAGTTAACTTTTAACTTTCAACTTTTAACTTTTATATATTATGCAAACAATTGACAATTTCAAATTCGCTGGGAAAAAGGCGATTGTGAGAGTGGACTTTAACGTTCCACTAGATGAGAACGGTAAGATTACCGATGACACACGTATCCGTGGTGCATTGCCTACACTTAAAAAAATTCTTAATGACGGTGGTGCCCTAATCATAATGTCACACATGGGCAAACCAAAAGGTAAGGTTAATGCAAAATACTCTCTTGGTCAGATAGTTGACGCTGTTTCTGATAAACTTGGCGTTAAGGTTCAGTTTGCTCCTGACTGTGCTAAGGCAGCCGATGCTGCAAAAGCTCTTAAGATGGGTGAAGTTCTGCTTCTTGAGAACCTACGTTTCTACGGTGAGGAGGAAGGCAAGCCTGTTGGCATTGACAAGGAAGACCCTGCATACGAGGCAGCTAAGAAAGAGATGAAGGCAAAACAAAAAGATTTTGCAAAGACTCTTGCCTCTTACGCTGACTGCTACGTTAACGATGCATTTGGTACAGCACACCGCAAGCACGCATCTACAGCAGTTATTGCAGACTACTTTGATGCAGACAACAAGATGCTTGGCTACCTTATGGAGAAGGAGGTTAAGGCTATTGACAATGTACTTAAAAACGCACAACACCCATTCACAGCAATTATCGGTGGCTCAAAAGTAAGTTCAAAACTTGCTGTTATAAAGAACCTGCTTGACAAGGTTGACAACCTTATTATATGTGGTGGTATGGGATACACATTCATCAAGGCTCAAGGCGGTAAGATTGGTGAATCAATCCATGAGGATGACCTTATACCAGAGGCACTTAACATTATTGCAGCCGCTAAGGAGAAGGGTGTAAATCTAAGCCTTTCTGTAGCTACCGTGGCGGCAGACGCATTCTCTAACGATGCTAACCGCAAGACTGTTGACATATTCAATATTCCAGACGGATGGCAAGGTATGGACGCTTCTGAGGCATCTCTTGAGAATTGGAAGAAAATTATTATGAACTCTAAGACTATACTTTGGAACGGTCCTGCAGGTGTGTTTGAGTTTGATAACTTCGCTCACGGAACAGGTGAGATTGCAAAATATCTTGCAGAGGCTACACAAAAGAACGGTTGCTACACTCTTGTAGGTGGTGGTGACTCAGTTGCGGCAGTAGGCAAGTTTGGTCTTGCAGACAAAGTATCATACGTATCTACAGGTGGCGGTGCAATGCTTGAGGCTATTGAGGGCAAGACACTTCCAGGTGTAGCCGCAATAAAAGGAGAATAATTATAATTCAAGGGTCCTGTCCCTTGATACTAAAAAAAATAGGTTTGCTTTCGCAAACCTATTTTTTTAGGGTCAAGGTACAAGGGTCAAGGAATGTGGTGATTTGGTGAGGCGGTGATTTGCTGAGGCGACATCCCGTCATTTGACTACGTCCAGCTAACGCAGTCGAGCGTAGCGAGAAATCTTTACATACCGAGAGTAAATCTTTATAAATTACAGAATAGCAACAAATTAACCAAAACTTAATACTTATGGAAACAAAAAAATTATTAAACAAAAAAATTACCCAATGGCTGTTGCTGGTGGCAATGCTGGTTGGGTGTAGTGCAAATGCATGGGCTGACAGTGCAGCAGGGCAGGTAATTTATATGCAACCTGGTTCAAACTGTGCACTACCGTAACCACAGAACCGGCACTAGACAAAATCCATCCTTATGAGGTTGTAACATTTACTGCCGACAAAGCGGTTACTTGGGCTATTGTGTCTGCACCTACTGGTGTAAACATAGGTAAAAACGCATATTTCCCTTGGGAAAGCACTGAACAAGGAACTAATAGTAATTAAGTATTTTTTGTTTGGCAACATGCCCAAACTTCCAAGTGGGCGTGTTGTTGTTTAAAAAAATGATTATCTTTGTAAAATCTTAAAAACCTATTACTATGAAAAAATTATTTACCTCATTATTGTTGACCATTTGTGCCGTAACATTATACGGTAGCGTAACTTTTAATGTCAAAGTACCTGCTGGCACACTTAACTGCTATGTTTGCGGCAGTGCCGCCGCCATTGGAGCGTGGAGTCCTGGCTCCGCACCAATGATGAATAAGGTTGAGGGCGAAGACCGTTTTTCCCTTACCATAGAGGAATTGACAAGCACTGATGTAGCACAAGGATTCAAGTATCTGTGCGAACAAGATTGGGCATACGTAGAGAAAACATCATCGGGAGGTGAAATAAGTAATCGCACCACCGCAGGAAATCCTGATGTTGTGGCAAAATGGGCATCGTTGCCACCTATACCTTATAAAAATGTATTTAAGGAGAGTGTGAAGTATGAGGGGAAGGACTACATATTCTATGTAATGGTGCCTGAAAACTATGACACTACACAAGACAAATATCCTGTGCTATATATGGCAGGTTTCAAACAGAGATATAAGAATAGTGGTGATGATAATGAGCAGGCGGACAATCACTTTAACTCATCATCGTGGGATATTCCAAAATATGCCTCAGATGGTGGCATTATAGTATCTTTTTATGGTTCTCTTGCAGAATTAACCCCATACAAGTATGCTGATTTTGAAGGTACAGGCAATGCAAGTAAGTTACAAGAAAAACTTACTGATGTAATTATGCCATACGTTAACGGTAAATACCGCACCCTTACAGACAAAGAAAACACATCTATAGGAGGCGGTGGCTATGCCGGTCTGTTTGCCTTATATACAGCAATGGACAATCAGGATATTTTTGGAAATTGTGCCGCATTCTCACCTGCTATTTGGCTAAACCGTTCAGGAATAACAGATTATATTGGCAAGTGGAATGGTAACGACAGCAGAATTTGCCTTACTCTTACAAACTCCGATGTTGAGATGCAGAAAACAGACATAAACACTATTGCTGAGGCTCTATCTAAAAGTGGTGCAACTGTAAAGACCTACACCTCTGATGGTTTGCATAGCGATATAGGATGGGCATCGCAATTCAAAGAGGTGTATAATTGGTTGAACGGTAATGAATCAGCGGTAAAAAATGCACCTGAATACACTCCTGTAGTAAAAACACAAGAATTTACCCAACTTAAAAGCGGTTCCGCCTCCACTGTATATTATTATATGATGGGTAGTTCTGCATCGGGTGTGGTATGCGTTAACGGCAAAAAGACTAATCCTTGTTATTTCTATAAAGACGGGAAAACGGCAACACCTGCATCAATAGGAATGTATGGACTGCCTGTTGACAGCAAAACAACAACTTGGTATTGGAACTTTAATGACGGAGAAAATTGCAGCGGTTCAAAACTGTTGACTGATGACAAGGTTTGTAAGGTATCCGTTAAAAGTAGCAGAAAAACCATATCGTGGTTGCGCTCTGTTATATATGATGATGGTTCTGTAAGTGTTATTTCGGCCTCTAAAAGCCATTTTAGGGCAGTTGTTGCGGGCAAGAATGATGTAATAATGTCACAAACAAGTGGCTATAGTCTTACTGCAAATTTAACTTTTGGCGACAGCAAAATAGTAAGCATTCACTACGGCAGCGTAAATTCAGGTAGCGATATGGGTGAGATTGTAAATGCCACCGTAAGTGCAATGTGTACAAAAGCAACTGTAACATATAATTTCCTTAATAATCAGGTTGATGTAAAGGAAACCGCTTGGGATAAGATTCCTAAAGTGGATATGTTTCAAGCCGTTCCTGCTATTGTATGCACAGGTGGTTCATTTACTGTAAAAGCAAAATTATCTAACACAGAAGGTGCAAAGTCATTCTCTTATCGTATGAGCCACAATTACGGGACAACATCAGTTATAGCCCATACTGAGAATCCTGACGGCACACACTCTTTTACCATTGATGATGCTAAAAGTGGTATTTATCATTTTTATATAGATTACGTTAATGAATCTGGAGAAACTGTTTCAAGTCTCTCATACATCTGTGTTAAGGTTATTGACGGTACTGCTCACAATCCAAGCATAGTGACAAATGCATACGAAGATATTGATTGGAACAGCGTTGGTTTCTATAAATCAAACTATCACACTCATACCACTCAAAGCAACGATGCTAACTTCACAACCGCTGAAACCGTTGATAAATATCATAATGCAGGCTATAAGATTCTATCAATAACAGACCACGACTACAACTCATATCCTTGGAATCTTTTTGGACAATTCAAAGAAGGTGTGCCTACAAGAGACCCTGAGGAATTGGGTATGATTGCAGTTCCTGGCATTGAGTTAAGCAAAGATGACCGCAATAATTGGAACGAGCGTGGAGGTGGCAGTTTTAACCATCACAATGATTTTTATACAGGCCGTCACGGGCAGGAGTTCCAAACCATTGAAGAATCATTTGCCTACACCCAATCTCTTGGAGGCTACATTATAGTAAACCATCCGGGGCAATATTGGAGTTTGGACAAGACCTACAAAGATGAAGATAGAGACTCCCCTGCCTGGCACGCAAAACATTTTAATGATTTCTCTTGTTTGATAGGTCTTGAAGTTTACAATCAAGGTAACCGCCGTCCAAATGACCGCATACTTTGGGACCAAATTCTAACAAGAACAATGCCTGAGCGTCCTGTATGGGGTTACTCTGGCGATGATATGCACAACAAAGACCAACTTTTCCGCAATTATCAGTTTATGCTTATGGATGATTTTAGCAAAGATGGACTAATAGAGGCATTTGAGAGAGGTTCTAATATTTTCTCATACGAGCCTCTGGGTAGCGGAGAAGCAAAAGCACCACGTGTAACATCAATAAATGTTGATACACAGTCACAAACAATCACTATTGAGACAGATGCTACTGATATTCAGTGGATTTCAGGTACAGATATTAAGAGTGGAGCGGCTGCAAGCACAAGAAAAAGTTCTATTGTAGGACGAGGAAAAAGTTTCTGCTATAGAGGATTTCAAGGCTCATACGTGCGTGCCTTAATTAAAAATGCGTATGGTGAAACTTGTACTCAACCCTTTGGATTTGGTGTAATTACAGGTATTGAAGAGAACAACTATGAAGAAGACGGCAATGTTTCACAAATAACCCTATTTCCAAATCCAACTACAGGATTTATCAATATTTATGTAGGAGAAAACATTGCACAAGGTACTAATTTGTCAATAAGAGATGGGCTTGGAAGAGTATTGGACTCCGCTATGGTCAATGCTCCAACAGTAGAGACCAACTTAACAAATTTACCACAAGGTGTTTATTTTGTTAATGTGGCAGGAAAAACGGCAAGGGTTATAAAACATTGAAACGCGACATTTTTTGTAAAATAAGATATTGAAATGTGAAGATTTTTGTAAAATAAGTAAATAGGTATTGTTTTTTTATTAACTTTGCACCACAAACACATTTATTAGTTATGCGAAACCAACAGGTAATAATAGACAAAAGAGTGTTAGAAACAATACTTTTGGATCAAAAAGCAGAAGTAGGGCAATGGT
>JAKSNX010000025.1 GCA_024405815.1 Paludibacteraceae bacterium
ATTCACTATTGGTTTTTAATTCTTCAAAAAAAGATTTAACTTCAGTCGTATCTGAAATAACACATTTTTCTAAAAGATTTTTTCCCCATATAGAAAAACGTCCTAAAACAGTACGATATTCATATTTTGAGAAAAGATAATTAACAATAACATCTATGTCTTCACAAAAATTATTATATTCTTCCTCACTTGCACCAGCATTAACTAATGCAACTTTATATCCAATAGATAAAATTAAAAAACAATTTTTATGTACATATGTGTTTTGATTTTTTAAATCTGTTTTAGGGATATCCAATATATAAACATTTATATGCTTATCATTAGCATAATCCTCAAGATTATTTAAAAAATCACTTTTCTTAAGACTATCTATTTCGCAATATACAGAAGAAGTATTCATAATTAAAAAAACAACGCATTATGAACAATGTACTAATCAAGGTTTTATTTTAAAATAATTATCTTACATCAAAAAATTGCTTCAAACTATCATTAGTTGATTGGTATTTGTTTTCAATCAAATATGTCAATACTTGTTTTAACAATCCAAACTCACTACTATCTTCTAGTATACTAAATAATCTTGTGAAAATAGGATTAATATTTGATGTAACTTTTTTGGTACATTTAGTAAATTCTTTTAAATTTGAAGAAAATCCAAAATCTCTCACATTTACACCTGCTTCCTTTGCACATTCCAATATAAAAGTATCGACTGCAGGAATTATAGTTATGATATAATGACACATATATCTATGCTTATATACAGCCAGATGTTCACTTTTGCACAGCAAATCCATTTCATTCAAATAACTTGGGCAATGTTTGTCATTATCAATTATTCCAATAGCTATACCATTATTGAACTTGCGTTGCATAATAGACGCAACTGTACTACAGCCTTTTTGATGATTCACATTAGCATTTAACAATGTAGATATCAAATTAGTATCAACATAACATTCCGATATAACATATAACAATCTTCTCATCAATATATAAACGATTCGAAATTAAAAAACATATCAACACCATTATCAATAATCTCTTGCATATCATCTAAAGTCGCCGTTTTCACAATATATCCTTCATCGGTATCGTATGTAAAAAATAATTTAAATCCACGTGGTCTTTGTTCTAACAAATGTGTTAATATATATGGACTATGTGTAGCAATAGACATGGAAACCTGCCTTTTTCTACGTTTCGAGTACTCTAAAAACAAATTCATCAATTGACATTGTGTCGGAGGAAACAAATTATCTTCCGGCTCTTCCAAGTAAATATCAGAGTGTTGTGTAAACGAATAATTTTTAACACATTGTAAAAACATTTCAAGAGATTCATTGTTATAAAAAGTATATGAATCACTTCCAATTATGATATTTTGTTTATTATCGATACTATTAATCGTATTTGTATTAGTGTTGCTAATACAGTTCTTGTATATAACAGCATATAAATTTTTATACTCTTCTCGTTCTATTTCTGTTTTTTTCTTTGATGGTTCAAATTCCATTACATATACTCCATTGGTTAAATAATTTAGACAAACATACATAGGTACCAACGATTGAACTCCACTTGAACTATTTGACAAAAACAGTTCACCACCATCTTTCAATATCATCTTATCTTCATTTGTCATACTATTATACTCATAACCCAGTCCAAGATTTAATATATTTGGTGTACGCATTAAATATTTTCTGGCAATATCCCAATCTTTCATAAAATCTAAAATGCAATCATAAGTTGACACTTTCAATTTCCAATCTGGTATTAAAGACACCACATTTCGTTCGGATGGGATATATGATATTTTTGGTCTTTTATATTCTAGTGACTTACGTTTCCAACTAAAAATAAATTTATCGTTATCATACGAAAATTTCATAAAATCACTTTCATATGATATATATGTATTAAACTTAAAATACCCATCTAATTTATGATAAGAAATCATTTCTTCCTTAAATGTCTTACCATTAGCAAAATAGGAACTAGATTGACTTAATTCTATACGCTTTTCCACCCATGCACAAAAACTAGCGATTCTAAGAACACAACTTTTCCCAGAACTCTGGCTACCAATAATTAAATTAAAATGACCTAATTCAACATTTGCCTCTTTTAATGGTCCTAAGTTTTTAATTATTAGATGTCTCATACTGAACGATTAAAAATATTAGAAAAAATTAATATCTAACACACATTAAAAAATATAAAAACAGCTACACAAACCCGTTTCTTCAAACAAAGACAAATAATTTTTAGATGGATATAAGCCATCTAAAAATTATTGTTATTAACTATTCTTAATTAGTTCAATGTGTTTTTTATATTCATCTTCTGTCATTGATGAAGCCAAATCTTTTGAATGCAACAATATTCGTAACAATTCAACTTCAGTCTGTTCCTTTATTTTTTTTCTATTTTTTAACGACTTTGGTTTATAAACATTAGCAATGTCTGTTTGTTTTAATGATTTATAGCCTAATGATTTAGCCATATCTGATAGCATCTGTAATCTAAATGCTTGCTGTTGATTATAATTTGGCGAGTTTACGTTCAAACTACTATGGTATTCTTTCCAATCATCACATACTTGTTTGTCATCTTGGAATACGATTTCAATAACATTAAGCGAATCAACCCATTCTTGGGTCAAATCATTTACATTTCTTTTAGCCATCAACTTAATAAACAGTTGCAATTTTGCGTCAACTTTGGATTGTCTGCTTTGTGTTTTTTGTCCCAATTTCCAAATAATAATCGGGACTGCTGTTACAGAAACTATTTGACAAATAGACAATATTATGTTCGTATCCATAAATAAAACCTTAATTAGTATAATCAGTATAATTATTACAATCTTGCATCCACGTATTTTCTATCTACAAATGCTTTTACGTCAAAGATTACGGCTCCGGCATCTTTGTATTTCTTGAAATCAAATTCATAGAACTCTTTGTGGGCTACGGCGGCTATGATGGCTTGGTAGTTCTTTTGCGGATTGATTTTTGACAGCAAATCAATGCCAAACTCTGCCTTAACCTCCTCTTTGCTTGCCCAAGGGTCATATACATCTACATTTACGCCAAAGTCTCTCAACTCTTTGATAATGTCTATAACCTTGGTGTTACGCATATCGGGGCAGTTCTCTTTAAAGGTGATTCCCAATACAAGTATGTTGGCACCCTTGATTTTATGGTCTGCCTGAATCATAAGTTTAAGGGTCTTCTGGGCAATAAACTGAGCGATGCTGTTGTTTACTCTACGCCCTGAAAGTATCACTTGTGGATTATAACCAAGGGCATTTGCCTTATGGGCAAGGTAGTATGGGTCAACGCTTATGCAGTGTCCGCCTACAAGTCCCGGACGATACTTACGGAAGTTCCACTTGGTACCTGCAGCCTCTATGACATCGTTGGTATCAATGCCTACACGGTCAAATATAAGTGCAAGCTCATTCATAAATGATATATTGATATCACGCTGTGTGTTCTCAATAGCCTTGGCAGCCTCCGCTACTTTCATTGACGGTGCCTTGTGTGTACCTGCTTTAATTACAGATTTATAGAGTTCATCTACAACATCGGCAATCTCAGGGGTTGAGCCTGAAGTGATTTTCTTTATAGTAGTAAGGGTGTTCTCCTTATCGCCTGGGTTTATACGCTCAGGTGAGTATCCGCAGAAGAAATCTACATTGAACTTAAGTCCTGAATGTTTTTCAAGCACTGGCACGCAATCCTCTTCGGTACAGCCAGGATAAACTGTTGATTCATAGATAACTATATCACCTTTCTTTAGCACTCCACCAAGCATTGCTGATGCTTTTAGAAGCGGAGTCAAATCAGGATTGTTAAACTCATCTATAGGGGTTGGAACTGAAACTATAAAGGTATTGAAATCTTTAAGTTTCTCTGGGTAGCAGGCAAAACTAAGACCTATGCCTGTATTGTTTGCATAGAGGTCTGTAGCCTCTTTCATAGCGGCAAGGTTTGCCTCCAAGGTATGGTCTTTACCAGCCTGTAACTCTGCCACACGTGCGGCGTTAATATCAAAGCCAAGGGTACGGTACTTTTTACCAAACTCAATGGCAAGTGGGAGACCCACATAGCCGAGGCCAATTACGGCGATTTTACGTTGTTCGCTCATTATATAATTTGTTAAAGATTCTTCGCTTCGCTCAGAATGACGAGGAGGAGGCTATGCCTCCGTCTCATCAAAATACTCTACATACTTATCATCTTTCTGGTGACCATAGCCATAGTAACCGTAATACTTGTTACCATAATGACCGTAGGCACCATAATAGCCACTGTAATAGCGTGAATATTCAAGTTTCTTGAAATCCACATCATTAAATACATAGTTAATGGTCTGTATGCCATTCTCCCTTAGATTGGCTATAGTGTTCTTAAACATCTTCTTATTGGTCTTACCGCAACGTACAGAGTACAATACTATATCTGTATAGTTAAATATAGAGTAGGCATCTGCCACAAGACCTATAGGAGATGTATCTATAACTATATAGCAATACCTCTTTTTAAGAGTCTCCATAAGCATACGCATCTTATCTGATTTAAGAAGCTCACCAGGGCTTGGAGGTATAGGTCCTACAGGCAGAATATCAAACTTATAGCGGTCATCGTGTAAGATACACTCCTCTATAGGCTCATCGCCCGCAAGATAATCTGTAACACCATTATTGGTATCAAGTCCAAGCAGTGATGCCACAGATGGTTTACGTATATCAAGGTCTATAAGCAGAGTCTTTTTACCTGTAACGGCATAAACACCTGCCATATTAGCACTTATATAGGTTTTACCATCACCTGACTGGGTAGATGTAAGCAGAACTGTAAGATTCTCTTTACGCCCTACCTTATACTCTATTTGGGTTCTAAGCACACGGTAACTCTCTGCAATACTGCTTTTAGGGTGCTTATCTATAATTACAGGCGAACGGCTGCTTGTATGACGCAATACCCCTATTTGCTTGCCAAAGTTTTCACTCAGTTTTGCAATCTCAGACTCTGTACGTATATTTGGCACAAGTAACTCTCTAAGTATAATGATGCCAAGTGGTATAATTAATGCCACTATAAGCATAGTGGAGGTTGTCTTACCCTTCTCTGCCCCATTGGTAAGTGATGAGAATCTGGCACGCTCAAGTATAATGTTATCAGGAGAGTTTGATGCCTTCTGGATTTGGGCATCGGCACGCTTCTGCATCAGGAATGTGTAGTAATCATCGTTAAGCTTGAACTTACGCTGTATATTCATAAGTTGTTGCTCCTTATACGGTTGCTCCTGCATCTCATTATCTATCTCTGCAAGACGTGTGTTTATATCCTCTTTCTCTATCTCCATCTGCTTGCGGATATTGGTAAGAGCATCCATTATCTGCTCTTTAAAGGCATCAAGCTCTCTGGTATATTTAACATATAGAGGGCTCTTGACTCCAACCTCACTGCGCTTAAGCTGAGTCTCTGTATATTTGGTAACAAGACCTGTAAGCACCCCCTCATTTATACCAAGGCTGGTAGGGGCAAGCAGTGAGCCATCTTCCACATTATTGGTAAGGTAATCTGTAAGGTACTGCAAGTAAGACTCTTTTAGCCTCATCTCTGTCTGTTTGGCTGTAATGGCGGAATACTGAGATACAAGCATATTACTACCTGCCGTAGATGACACAAAGTTAGATGCCTTATAGCTGTTTAACCTACCCTCTGATATCTTAATGGAATCTGACAGATTTGATAACTGCTCATCTATAAAGTTAATGGTCTTAATGGCGGCATCGTTCTTACGCTCAAGGTTATCTGATAGAAACTCATCGCATAGTCCGTTAAGGAAATCTTGGTCACGCTCTGGCACGTTACCTGTAACGGTACACTTAACCACAGATGCACCCTGCATAAGGAAATCAAATGCAAGACGCGATGAGTAGTTCATAGCAAGTTGCTCTTTCTCAAAGAATTGAAAATAGAGTTTACAACCATCGTAGAACATGGGTGTCTTATCTATGGTAAGGAAGAAGAACGATGACTCCATCTGCTCTCCATATTTGCCTTTAAGTATGGTCTCTGGCATCTCCTTGGTCTCTGGTATGGTAATGGTATAGGAACCGTCACCTTTATCCTCAAATATTTTCTCCGTATATTATGTTGTGCTTACTACAAAATCTTTTTGTATATGTATAGGGGCGTGTTTATATAGGTTGGTCTCCTTAAATCTGCCACGTGTATAGTAGTCTGTGGTTAGCTCTGGTTGTTTATCTATTACACGGCTTATAAGGTCAAATGAGCCGAACATAATAACCTGGTTATTTACATTACGGTAGGCATGTTCTGCTATAAATCCCTGCATAAGCACAGATGATGAGCCTGACATACCCTTATTCTCCTCTATAATAACCAAGGCTGAACTGGTGTATGTAGGACGCCACTGCTTGTTTTTTAAGAATGCAATAGACATACAGATGGCAAGCGATATTACAAACAACCACCACCCTTTTACAATACGGATAATCCACGCAAAATAATCTATATTGCTACCTTCGTCATCGTCGTTGCTAACGTTTACTACAGGCTGCGCCGACGGGTAATTTGGTGTGGCGTACGATGCTCCGTTATATCTGGAATTATCTGACATAATCTAATATTTATATAATCCTGTTTGGATTCCTAAGTTAAACACTGTTACAAGGAAGTTCAATGACTGGGTTATAGCTCCAATTGATTGTGAGTAGCTCTCAGTTCTAAAGAAATTCCCTTTTATGGATGATATGTATATTACATCATTTGGCTGTATATAGTAATACTCTGACCCGATTATGGATTTGGTACGCATATCAAACTCCATAATATGTGTCTTGCCATCTATATCGGGACGGAGAATCCTTACCCTTTTACGGTCAGAATTATTTGCAAAATTACCTGAGAGGGCTATTGCCTGGAATATATTGAGTTTCTCTTTATAAAGGTCGTATGCACCCTTTACACCATCTGAAATAATATAGAACTTATCGTTGGCAAGCGCCATCTTTACCATAGCGTCTGGTACAAACTCCTTAATTTTAGCCTCCACCACCTTGGCTGCTTCACGTACAGAAAGCCCAGCCACAGGTATCTTAGATATAAATGGTATATCTATGGTACCGTCATCATATACTCTATAGGAACGGCTGTTTGTAGAGCTACCACTACTACTTGAACCAAAATCAAAGATTTGGGCAGCCTCCTCATTAGTGGTGAGAAGCCTTATTTGCAACATATCATTTTTTTGAATCTTATAATATGTGTATTCCTTTTTTTCATATTGAGGCATTTTCTTACCCTCTTGCAATAAAGTTAAATCCTTATTGGTTATGCACGATGCACATAACAATACGGAAATTACAAGCAATATGTTTTTTATACACCTCATTATTTAGGAATACACAATTTAACAATTTGCCATATTAGAAGTCCGAACGATATGGTGGTGGTGGTTACACCTAATGCCGTTAAAAAACTATTTATTCTGAAAAATTGTCCGCCAAATGATTTTACATATATAATATCGTTTGGCTGTACATAGTAAAACTCAGACCCTATAATAGACTTGCTACGCAAATCAAACTTACGAATGGTGGTGGTGCCGTCAAGGTTTTGACGCATTATCTGCACATTCTTGCGGTCAGAGTACTCATTTAAATCTCCTGCCACAGCCAATGCCTCAAATATGGTCATTTTCTCTTTAGTAATCTGATACCTGCCAGCCTTGTTATTGGTAATAATATTGTAAAAACTATTTACCAAATTAACTTCAACAGAGCAGTCTTTAACATAATCCACCAATTTCTCTTCTATAACATTCTTAACCTCACGTGTGGTCTTGCCTGCCACCTCTATGGCTCCTATATATGGAAAATCTATGGTTCCGTCATCATATACAGTATAGGTATATAAACCTTTAGAATTATTGGATGAGTAATTTGACATACCAGTACTACTACCCCCGTATGCATTAAACACCTTACGAGACTCAGGGTCAAGCGTTATAACCCTAATGTTAAGTTCATCACTCTTCTGAATCTGATAATCCATAGGGGTATATACCTCCGGATAATTTGGAATAGACTTATCCGGCTCCTGCAAATAGTGAGTCTTGCGGTTGGTGACGCAAGAAGTAAAGAGTGTTAAAATGGCAAACAGCATCGTCATTTCGAGCGTATGCGAGAAATCTTTACGATATTGACGCTTTTTATTGATGATATGTGCAAATTTTATTAACATTCTACTACTTTTATGTACAGATTTCTCTCTACATTTCATTCCGTTCGACTGCGTTAGCTGGACGTAGTCAAATGACGTAAAATCTCACTGTCCACTAAAAAATTATCGTCCCGACTGTTGGATATAATTCCTTAACTCATTATTAAACTCATCTGCATTCAGTAAGTCCTCTACAGTGATGTGCATACGGTAACGCCAGCTGTATTTGGAGTTGGACGGTACGTTAATGCGCTCATCGTGTGGGTTCTCACGGCGGATTTGTGCGTTAATGCTGAACAAATCCTGAATTTGGAATATACACCACATAGCAGGGCTATATAGGTGCTGTACAATAATATCACGGCAAACCCACCACTCTGCAAAGTAAGGTGCTCCACCCCAATGTCCTAATTGCTGATTATAGAAACGCTGTGTAACATCTGGTTTTTCCTCCCACCAGCCACGTATGGTACTCATATCGTGAGTAGATGGAGTTACCACAGATAGATATTTGGCATCTGCTGGGTGGAAGAACTCAATGGTATCTATCTTAGGGGCACGCTGAATCTCAAGGCTGAGAATACCTAACTCATTCATCTCTGATGTTACACAATCTGCCATCATACCCAAATCCTCACCACAAACCATCATATTAGTGCTACGCTTAATGGCTGGCAACTTGCGGTCTGCAGAGAATTTCCAATGTCCGTCTTGGCGGCGGAAGAAATAATCTACATAAATCTCTTCTATCTTACGTTTGGTCTCATCATCAAGATAACGGAATGTGGTAAGAACCTGCATACCGTAACGTGGATAGAATTGAGTGCCGTTTGAGCCTTTAACCTCAAAGAACAGTACGTTAGATATAAGGTCAAACAAGCCCCACTTGATTTTCTCTGATATAATGCGTTTGTCAAACATCTCTTGAACCTTTGCCTGTGTATTGCAAGTAGGTTTAAGGCGTAGAATCCAACCGTCAAATATATCTATGCAGTTATCTTTAACCCACTGAGCGTCATCGCCTAAAATCTCCCAAAGTACGCTATCGGTGATAAACGGCATACAGAAACGGTTATAGTCAAAATAGAGACCCTTCTCTGCAAACTCATTTATATGTACAGGAATTGATGGGTTAAGATAGCCCATGATACCCTCAACTTGTTCTGTAGGGATTTGCCATATACGGAAGAATCCCAAGATATGGTCTATACGGAATGTGTCAAAATAGTTACCCATAACACGGAAGCGTGATTTCCACCACTTAAAGCCTCTCTCCTCCATTTTCTCCCAGTTGTATGTAGGCAACTCCCAATTCTGACCCTTGATGGCAAACATATCAGGTGGTGCACCTGCCGCCATATCCATGTGGAACAGTTCCGGATTAACCCAAGTATCTACTCCATTACGGTTTACCCCGATAGGAATATCACCTTTTATTATAATACCGTTCTGGTGCGCATAGTTTACTGCATCTTGCAGTTGCAAGTGCAGGTTATACTGTATAAAGTAGTTTACTGCCACCTCATCATAATTATCTTTTATGAATTTGGCAATCTTCTTCTTATCATATACGGCATACTCTCCCCAACTATTGTAGTTACAAGTACCGTTTATATCACGTAATGCACAATAAGCGGCGTATGGTACAAGCCACTCCTCGTTATCTGCAAAATACTTTTTAAAGCCCTCTGATTTAAGGAATACGGCTTTCTCTTGCAAATATAGTGCCTTGGCGTATGCCAATTTATAGTTTACAATCTCAAGGAACTCTACACGTGGCAATGCGTTAAGACGTTTCTGCATCTCATCGTACTGTGCGGCAAGTGGATTATCATCGTTTAACTTACCCATTGCAGGCAAATTAAGATATAGTGGTGAGAATCCAAATGCTGTGATGGCTGCGTATGGCAGAACATCTGCATCTGTGTGAGTGCCTATGGTGTCGTTAAGCGGTAACACCTGTATAAGTTTAAGACCAACTTTAGCAGCCCAATCCACAAGTAGTTTAAGGTCTGCAAAATCTCCTGCACCAAAACTGTTTTTAGTACGTATGGAGAATACAGGGATTCCTACACCTGCTCCATGGAACTGTGTAGGGTTAAAGTTAGCGAATGTGCTGGAAACTATGGTAACCGATGCAGCCTGATGGTTAATAGGTGCATAACGGTCCGGACCATCTTCAAAATATTTAAAACGCTTATCCTCTAAGTCATATACGGCAAACTTGTAGTTTACACCATCGCCATGCTCCTTGCTTAAATCCACCTTAACACTCCACCAAGGTGTGTCTTGGTTATCCATAAGTATTGCCTTTGATGTATCCCATGAACCAAGTGACTTGGCACTACCTACAAGGCATAGAGCCTCTCCACTCTTAAGAAGCGGAGCCTTAACTCTGAGTACATGTGTGTATTTGCGTGTAGCCTTGGCAGGAACTTTCTCATAATTATTCTTAAAGAGTACATTCTGGAACGGAGAGGTCATAAATACATTCTCTATGGCTCCTGGATTGTTCCAAGTATCGTAGAGATACAAATCGGCAGTCTTGGTAGGGTCAACTTTAATTATGCGGTCCTCACCCCACTCAAACTTATCAACTCCATTAACATTACGCAACTGATATTTATAGTTGAACTCAAATGGCTCTTTTTTATCTACCTCAATATCGTAGAACCAAGTCTCTTTCCACTGATAGTTCATAAACACGGTTTTGGCAGGGTCTCCGCTACCAAGTTCAGGCAAAGAACCACTGAGTGACATATTCTGCCCCCATGTGGTGTAGTAGTTGATGTTAAAATGAATTCTCATATTATTTTTATTTAGAGATCCTTCGCTACGCTCAGGATGACGTTTTAGAGTGTCATTATGACGTTTTAGAACGTCATTTTGAGCGTAGCGAAAAATCTATCGTTTCAAACTGCAAATATAGTCATTTTAAAAGTCTTCTCCAAATATATTATCAGTTTTATTAGTTTTACTATGTGAGGCGGAGCAGTCAAACTGCCTTAGAACCTCTTTAGGGATACGGAACGATGTGGTGTCAGAGTAGGTCAGAGTGCTGTCTGCATATACTTTTTTCATATACAGAGCCCATATAGGCAAACTCATTGACGCTCCCTGCCCTTCAGCCATATTGTCAAAGTGAATGGAACGGTCTTCTCCACCTACCCATGCCGCATTTACAAGCTGTGGTGTTACCCCGATGAACCAGCCATCGGAATTATTGTTAGTGGTACCTGTCTTGCCGCCAATCTCGCCCTTGAAACCATAACGATAACGTAGTCTTACGCCTGTACCCTCATTTATAACCGCTTGCAGCAGCATAAGCATCTCATAACTTGTAAGTTCACTTATAATCTCTGATGTCTTAGGGGTAAAATTAGCCAAAACATTGCCCTGATTGTCCTCTATGCGTGTAACATACATCGGGTCTATTCTTATACCCTGATTAACAAACGTGGTATATGCACTTGCCATCTCCTTTACAGACACCTCACAAGGACCCAAGCATAGTGCCACCACAGGCTCTATATGGCTCATAACACCAAATGAATGCATAAGATTTACAAGGGCTTGCGGACTGTAATCACGTATAAGCTGTGCCGATATCCAGTTGTTTGAATTGGCAAGTCCCCAACGCAGCGTAACCATCTCTCCCACATGCTTGTTTCCTGTGTTTCTGGGTTGCCATACATTACCATCGGGTAAGAGTATAGTAGGCTGAATATTAGGTAGTTTATCACACGGATGTGAACCCTCCTCCATTGCTAATGTGTATAGGAACGGTTTTATGGTAGAACCCACCTGACGTTTGCCTTGTGTAACCATATCGTATTGGAACGCAGAGAAATTAGGACCGCCTACATATGCCTTTACGTGTCCGCTGTGTGGCTCTATTGACATAAATCCGCAACGTAGGAAATATTTATCCCACCGTATGGAATCCATAGGGGTTAGAACGGTATCTACATACGCCGTACCGTCAAAAATACGCATTGCAACAGGTGTATTAAACGCCTCATCTATCTCTGCCTTACTCATTCCTGCACGCTTATGGTTCATATAGCGTTCTGACTGACGCTTGGAGCGTTCCATTATGCCATTACGCTCTTCAGGTGTAATATCACGTGAAAACGGTGCATAACTCTTTTTACGCTTATCCTTAAAGAAAGCCTTTTGAAGATAGTCACTAACATGCTCACTTACAGCCTCTTCTGCATACTTTTGCATACGAGAGTCTATAGTGGTATAGATTTTAAGACCATCGGTGTAGATATTGTAATTAGAACCATCTGGCTTAGTGTTTTTATTACACCAACCATACAGAGGGTCTGTCTCCCAAGCAAGTGAATCCTCATAAAATTTCTGGTCTTGCCACGATGCGTAATTATCTCTATCGGGCTTTTTGGCTGTAAGTGTCTTGCGTAAGAACTCTCTGAAATATGGTGCCAATCCTGTCTTATGATCTACTTTTTGGAATTTTAACTCGATGGGAATCTGCTGCAATGAATCACGCTGAGCCTCAGTAATATAGTCATTCTTACACATAAGGTTTAGCACCGTATTGCGGCGTTCCTCTGTACGCTCCTTATGGCGATTAGGATTAAAATAAGATGGGTTTTTGCACATGCCCACAAGCATTGCAGACTGCTCTATGTTAAGCTTATCGGGGGTTGTACTGAAATATACCTGTGCCGCACTCTTAATGCCCACTGCGTTATTAAGGAAGTCAAATTGATTGAGGTACATTGCAATTATTTCTTCCTTAGTGTAGTAGCGTTCAAGTTTTGCCGCAATAACCCACTCTATAGGCTTCTGCATGGCACGCTCTATAACGCTCTCTGCATGTGGTGAATATAATTGCTTGGCAAGTTGCTGGGTAATAGTACTGCCGCCTCCTGCCTGCTTACGGTGCAATATACCCCTTAACACAATGGCACGGAACAGAGCCTTTACATCTACGCCTGAGTGTTCATAAAAACGTGCGTCCTCTGTGGCTACAAGTGCCTGTGTCATGTACGGCGAGATTTCATTATACTGCACCGCCACACGGTTATCCTTACCATAAAAATACCTGCCTATAAGCTCCCTATCGGCAGAATAAATCTCTGTGGCAAACTTGTTTTTAGGATTCTGCAACTCAGTTATCTCAGGTATATAACCTATGGCTCCTGTGGAAATCAGTGAAAACAGTATTATGACGGTGATTACCCCCAAACCAAATACTATCCATAAAATTTTTATTATCTTATTCTTCATAAATAAACACTTTTAACAGCGTGCAAAGATAATAAAAATTGGGACAAGGGTCAAGGGACAAGGTAAAAGGTTTTCAACATTTTTATACACAGATTTTTATCTGTTTCCTTTAACCTCGCCGATTATGTAGCCTTTGGCACGATGATTGGAGGAGAATGCCTGAATAAGTTGTTTCACGCGTTTCTTATCCACGTCAAAGAATGTGAACTTAGGACTGATGTCTATATCACCTATTTTTATAGACTTATCGCCTGTAACGTCATTTATTAGCCCAAGCAGGCGTTTTGGTTCAAAACCGTCCTTTCTGCCACGATTGATTTTAAGACGCA
Organism: Paludibacteraceae bacterium; assembly: GCA_024405815.1. GTDB lineage: Bacteria > Bacteroidota > Bacteroidia > Bacteroidales > Paludibacteraceae > Enterocola. Next base: position 13,862 of record JAKSNX010000025.1, read on the forward strand.
GAGTATCACCTTTATCAACCACACGCATCTGTCGGCGAGATTTCTTAGGTTCATCGTGATCATCAGAGCCACGTGAGCCACGACCTTTGGAGACTCTGCCCTGTTTACTTGATTTTATCTCTTGCTGAACAGAGGCGTTAAGGTCAACTGAATTATGATAGTATTCAAGTAACTGATTGAACTGCAATGCTATAAAGCGGCGGATTATGTCATCGCGGTCCATATTCTTAAGCAATTCAACAACATCAGGCATATAGCGTTCCAACTTTTTATCGGGTTCAAGATTCTGCATCTTCTCCACCATATAATAAAGCTGTTTTTGGCAAACCATTCCACCCGATGGTATATCCATCTGCGTAAACGGATGATTTATAACACGTTCTATAGGCTTAATGGCTCCCTTTTCACGAGGTGTTACAAGGGCTATTGAGATTCCGCTTTTGTTTACCCTACCTGTTCTGCCGCTGCGATGAGTGTAGGTTTCACGGTCATCGGGTAAGTTATAATGAATTACATGAGTAAGGTCATTTACATCAAGCCCACGTGCTGCCACATCGGTAGCCACAAGGATTTGCAAAGCACGGAGACGAAACTTGTTCATAACGCTATCTCGCTGTGCCTGAGACAAATCGCCGTGAAGTGCATCGGCGTTATAGCCATCAACCATAAGTTTTTCTGCCACATCTTTGGTCTCTTGACGGGTACGGCAAAACACTATTCCATAAATATCGGGATAGTAGTCAAGAAGGCGTTTTAGAACATCGTAACGAGTTGATTGCTTGGTAAGTACATAGTAATGCTCTACATTTTTGGCAGCCTCGTTCTTTTTGCCCACCGATATTTCAACTGCATTTTTCATGTAGTTCATAGCTATCTTGGCTATCTCATTAGGCATTGTGGCTGAGAAAAGCAATGTTCTTCTGCTATCAGGGGTACGCTCAAGTATGGTGTTTATATCATCTAAGAATCCCATATTGAGCATCTCGTCTGCCTCATCAAGTACAAGGTACGATATGCTCTCAAGGTGCACTTTCTTGCGTTCCATCAAGTCTATAAGCCTACCCGGAGTGGCTACAAGTATTTGTGGTGTGTTGTCAAGTTCTTTTAACTGCTTGCGGATATCCTCGCCTCCATATACTGCCACTATGTGCATTGGCAGGTTCTTCGCATATTTTGAGACCTCCCCTGCTATCTGTACGCAGAGTTCACGGGTTGGTGACAGAATTAGGGCTTGGGTTGTCTTGGCTTTAGGGTCAATGGTTTGCAGGATTGGCAGTCCGAATGCCGCTGTCTTGCCTGTGCCTGTCTGTGCCAACCCCACTACATCGCCTGTCTCATTGAGCAGATACGGAATTACCTCCGCCTGAATCTCAGACGGTTTCTCAAATCCCATTCCTGCTATTGCAGTGAGAATCTCTTGCTTTAATCCTAATTCGTTAAAATTCATATTATATTTATAAAAAATTAAAACTAATATATACAGCAAACTTTTCTTCGGACTTCAACCCTTTTGTAAAGGGTTTCAGCCCCTCCCATTAGGGTTTGTAACCCTAATGGTTCCCTCCCCCTGTACGTCCGCGGGGGTGCGGACGCCTCCGAAAAGTTTCTGTATATATTTCACGTTTTAATTTTTAACTTTCAACTATAATAGATTTTCTTGCCGGCAGCAAGGGTGTTAATCATCAGGGAGCAGATGGTCATAGGACCTACGCCACCAGGAACTGGTGTGATGTAGGAACACTTAGGTGCCACCTCATCAAACTTAACGTCGCCTTTCAATTTGAAACCCGATTTGGTCTCTGTGCTTGGAACGCGAGTTGTGCCAACGTCTATAATCACCGCACCGTCTTTTACCATATCTGCAGTAACAAATTCAGGCTTACCAAGAGCCGCAATTATGATATCGGCGTTTCTGCATATATTCTTTAGATTCTGTGTGTGCGAATGGCATATAGTAACAGTTGAGTCAGTACCCTTCTGCATCATCAGAGTGGCAACCGGCTTACCTACAATGTTACTTCTGCCAAGAACCACACAATTCTTACCCTTAGTCTCTATATTATAGTGTTTCAGCAGTTCAACAATACCCTTAGGGGTGGCACTTACAAAGCAAGGAAGCCCTATTGACATACGTCCCACATTTATCGGGTGGAAACCGTCAACATCTTTCTTGTATGATATAGCCTCTATAATCTTCTGCTCATTTATGTGTTTTGGAAGTGGTAATTGCACGATGAAACCATCTACATCGGGGTTATTGTTAAGCTCATCTATTTTAGAGAGCAACTCAGCCTCTGTAACGTCTGCCTCATACCTTATTAAAGTAGATTCAAAGCCACACTCTGCACAAGACTTAACTTTATTGGCAACGTATGTCTCGCTACCGCCATCGTGACCTACAAGTATGGCTGCAAGGTGTGGACGTTTGCCACCTGCCGCTACTATTTGCTTTACCTCTTCTGCAATCTGCTGTTTAATCTCAGTTGCAACTGCTTTTCCATCAATTAAATTCATATTTTTGTTTTAATGTCTTTTATTAAATTTATGACTCTGCACCGCTTTCATCATCTTCCGCATGCCGTCAAACTGCTTTACAAGGCGGTTTAGTTCTGTGATATCCACCCCTGCACCTTTGCAGATACGCTGCTTGCGTGAACCGTTAAGACATTCAGGGTTATGACGCTCGTATGGTGTCATAGACTGAATCATTGCCTCAATGTGCTTGAACGCATCGTCCTTAATATCAACATCTTTAAGAGCCTTGCCCATTCCAGGAATCATACCAACCAAATCCTTTATGTTACCCATCTTCTTAATTTGCTGAATTTGGTTCATAAAGTCCTCAAAATCAAACTGATTCTTTGCTATTTTCTTGGATAGTTTACGGGCTTCCGCCTCATCATACTGCTCTTGTGCCTTCTCTACAAACGATACTATATCACCCATTCCAAGTATTCGGTCTGCCATACGGGCTGGGTGGAATTGGTCTAAGGCGTCCAACTTTTCCCCGATACCTACAAACTTGATAGGCTTGTTAACCACGTTACGTATTGAGAGTGCGGCACCGCCTCTGGTATCGCCGTCTAACTTGGTAAGTACAACACCTGTAAAATCAAGACGCTCATTAAACTCTTTTGCTGTATTGACTGCGTCCTGACCTGTCATGGAGTCAACAACAAATAGAATTTCCTGCGGTGAAACTGCCTTTTTTATGGCTGCAATCTCTGTCATCATTGCCTCATCCACGGCAAGACGGCCTGCGGTATCTATAATTACAACGTCATTTCCGTCTTTGCGTGCTTGCTTAATAGCATTCTCTGCTATCTGTACAGCATTCTTATTGGCTTCCTCCGCATAAACAGGAACCTCTATCTGCTCTCCAAGCACCTTTAATTGGTCTATGGCGGCAGGACGATAAATATCACAAGCAACCATCAAAGGTTTCTTACCTTTTTTGGTCTTCAGCATATTGGCAAGCTTACCTGTGAATGTGGTCTTACCTGAACCTTGCAGACCACTCATAAGTATTATTGCAGGCCTACCAGCCTCTGACTTTACATTCAGTTCCACACTCTCCCCTCCCATCAGTTCTGTAAGGTTATCGTGTACAACCTTAATCATTAACTGCTGTGGGTTTATGGAGTTAATGACGTTCATGCCCATCGCCTTGGCTTTCACATTATCTGTGAACTCCTTGGCTGTCTTGTAATTGACATCGGCGTCAAGCAACGCCTTTCTAACGTCTTTCAAGGTTTCGGCAACGTTAATCTCGGTAATTCTGCCTTGACCCTTTAAAATCTTAAATGAGCGTTCCAATCGCTCTGATAAACTTTCAAACATGGTGGTTATTCGGTTATGCGGTTATTCGGTTATGCGGTTATTCGAATCACCGAATCACCACATCACCGTATCACCGATTAAATATTAAAAATATGATGAGCCATCGAAACAGTGTGTGCAAACTCTATCTTTTGGTAAGCCTATTGCTTTGATTAGAGCATCTACTGTATTGAATTTTAGTGATGTAAGATTAAATCTCTTTCTTATATCCTCTACCAGGCGAGCGTGTTTCTCTGAATTAGGGTCCACGTACTCTTGAAGGTTTGCATCATTGCGTCCCTCGTATTTCTCTATGTAATATCGGGTTACAAGTTCCAAATCATTCTGTGTGGCAGAGAAATTAAGGTAACGGCAAGAGTAGATTAGCGGAGGACACGCTATACGCATGTGAACCTCCTTGGCACCATACTCATACATCATCTTTACATTGCCTTTCAGTTGGGTACCGCGTACTATACTGTCGTCAAGGAACACTACGCTTTTACCTGTAAGCATCTGACGGTTAGGCAATAACTTCATTTTAGCCACAAGATTACGCATCTCTTGCTTAGATGGCGTGAAACTACGAGGCCATGTGGGTGTATATTTTAATATACCTCTTTTATATGGTATTCCTGACCCTATTGCATACCCGATGGCGTGCCCTATGCCTGAATCCGGAATGCCGCATGCAAAATCATACTTTTCTCCGTTTTCTGCATCGCGTCTGCCAAGTGCCTCACCTAACGAGTTACGCACTATATCTACGTTAACTCCCTCATAATCACAGCATGGGAACCCAAAATATACCCAGAAGAATGAGCAGACCTGCATCTTATCTCCAGGCTTACGCAGCTGAGTCCACCCATCGGCGGTAAGTTTTACAATCTCACCTGGACCTACAAAATAATCTATGTTGTAGTCCAAATTAGGGAATGCGTTAGGCTCTA
>JAKSNX010000026.1 GCA_024405815.1 Paludibacteraceae bacterium
ACAAAAAAATAATTGTAACTGCCAGTTACAATTTTATAACTCACAGTTACAATTTGGTGTAATTTTATGTTAATAAATGTTAAAACGCAGAGTGGTTTGTTGTGTTTAAGATTGGCATCGGGGTAATAATTTTTAAAATTTTTTTGGTTTTTAAATTGTAATGCCGTACATTTGTGGCGAATTTTGAATTTTACACCTTATTATATATGTCACTGAAGAAAAACGTAGGAGAGAAGATTAAGGCAATACGTGAGGCTAAGCGTTTGTCGTTGCAGGAGTTGGCTCAGAACAGCGGGCTTGAATTGGAGTTGGTGAACAACATAGAGGATAACACCAATATACCGGGTCTATCGCCGCTTATTAAGATTGCAAGGGCACTTGGCGTAAGGCTTGGAACGTTTTTAGACGATAGTGATAATTTAGGTCCTGAGGTGTGCCGTGCTGGTGAGGCTGAGAAATCTCTTAGCACATCTAACACCAAGAGCCGTTCTAACTCTCATCTTGATTTTGCAAGCTTGGCAAGCCATAAGGCTGGACGCTCTATGGAGCCGTTCCTTATAAATATAGAGCCTGCCGATGAGAAAAGTCTTATTCTGTCATCGCATGAGGGTGAGGAGTTTATATATGTAATGGAGGGTGTGGTTAAGATTATTTACGGTAAAGATGAATACCTGCTAAGTAAGGGTGACAGTATCTACTACGATTCTATAGTGGAGCATCTGGTTTGTGCAGGAGACAATAATAATGCCAAGATTTTAGCGGTGGTGTATGCACCAATTGAGTAAGAACACATTGGGTGATTGGTTGGAGTATTGGGCGGAGGTTACGCCCGATAGGGAGTATATTGTGTATTCTGACCGTGACTTGCGTTTTACATGGCGTGAGTTTAATACCCGTGTGGATAACTTGGCTAAGGGTATGCTTGCCATCGGGGTTAAGCGTGGAAGCCATGTGGGGCTGTGGGCTACCAATGTACCAGATTGGCTTACTTTCCTTTACGCTTGTGCCAAGATAGGGGCGGTATGTGTAACTGTAAACACTAATTATAAGCAGAATGAGTTAGAGTATCTGTGCAGTAACTCCGATATGCACACGCTCTGCATTATAGACGGTACTTGGGATTGTGATTATGTGGATATGACCTACAAGATGCTGCCTGAGCTTAAGACTTGCCAACGTGGGCACCTTGTAAGTGAGCGTTTCCCTAATATGAAAAACGTAATCTACATAGGGCAGGAGAAACACAGGGGAATGTATAATACGGCAGAGATTCTGCTGCTTGGCAACTCTATATCTGACGATAACCTGAAGCGTGCAAAGGCTGAGGTTACTTGTGATGATGTGGTTAATATGCAATACACATCGGGTACTACAGGATTTCCTAAAGGGGTTATGCTTACCCACTATAATATAGCCAACGATGGGTTTTTTACGGGTGAGAACATGAAGTTTACACAAGACGACAAGCTTTGTGTGTGCGTGCCTCTGTTCCATTGTTTTGGCGTGGTGCTTGCCACTATGAACTGCCTTACACATGGTTGTACGCAGGTTATGGTAGAGAAGTTTGACCCGCTGGTGGTGTTGGCATCGGTGCATAAGGAGCGTTGTACAGCCCTTTACGGTGTGCCTACAATGTTTATAGCGGAGCTTAACCACCCTATGTTCTCTATGTTTGACCTTACATGCTTGCGTACAGGCATTATGGCTGGAAGTCTTTGCCCTGTGGAGCTTATGCGTCAGGTTAGTGAGAAGATGCACCTTACCATTACCAGCGTGTATGGGCTTACGGAGACATCGCCAGGCATGACTCAGACCACCATTGACGATAGTTTTGAGAAACGCTGCACCACTGTGGGGCGTAATTATCCGTATGTAGATGTTAAGGTTTTAGACCCCGATACAGGCAAGGAGTGTGCTGTGGGCGTGCAGGGTGAGATGTGCTGCAAGGGCTTTAACGTTATGAAGGGTTACTATAAGAACCCCGATGCCACCGCAGAGGCGATAGATGCCAACGGCTACCTGCACTCAGGTGATTTGGGTGTTAAAGATGAAGAGGGCTACTACCGTATTACAGGGCGTATTAAGGATATGATTATACGTGGTGGAGAGAATATCTATCCGCGTGAGATAGAGGAGTTTCTGTACCACTTAGATGGTGTAAGTGATGTTCAGGTGGCTGCGGTTCCGTCTAAAAAGTATGGAGAGGAAGTGGGGGCGTTTATAATTCTGAAAGAGGGTGTGGATATGCAACCCGATGATGTTCAGGCTTTTTGCAAGGGTAAGATAGCCCGATATAAGATACCTAAGTATATTTTCTTTGTAAAAGAGTTTCCGCTTACAGGCAGTGGCAAGATTCAGAAGTTCAAACTAAAGGAGCTTGCACTGAAACTTTGTGCGGAACAGGGAATTGAGATTGTATGAAATTAGTAATAGTAGAGTCTCCTGCTAAGGCAAAGACTATTGAGAAATTTTTGGGAAGTGATTATCATGTGATGTCTAGTTTTGGTCATATCCGTGACCTAAAGACTAAAGACATCAGCATAGATTTTTCTGATGGTGGATATAAACCTATATATGAGGTGCCTTCTGATAAGAAGAAATTAGTGGCTACCCTAAAGAGTGAGGTCAAGAAAGCTGATAAGGTTTATCTTGCATCTGATGAGGATCGTGAGGGGGAGGCAATAGCATGGCACCTGGCAGAGGTGCTTGGACTTGATAAGAAGACCACCAGTCGTATAGTTTTTCACGAGATAACAAAACAGGCTATTCTTGATGCCATAAAGGCTCCAAGAACCATAGACCTGAATTTAGTAGATGCCCAACAGGCAAGACGTGTGCTTGACCGTATAGTTGGGTTTGAGCTGTCGCCAATTCTTTGGAAAAAGATTAAGCCGGCTCTCTCTGCAGGGCGTGTTCAGTCAGTGGCTGTAAGACTTATAGTTGACAGGGAACGTGAAATACGCAATGCTAAAATAGATAATTATTACAAAACTACCGCTCTATTTACTACCACAAACGGCGATATTATTAAAGCTGAGCTTGATACAAAGTTTGGCATTAAGGATGAAGCTACAAAATTTTTAGATGAATGTGAAAGTGCTGTGTTTAGGGTGACTGATGTGCAGAAAAAACCTGCACATCGGACCCCGGCAGCTCCTTTTACCACATCTACGTTGCAACAGGAGGCATCGCGTAAGTTGGGTTTCTCTGTAGCACAGACGATGATGGTGGCACAGCACTTGTATGAGAGTGGGAAAATTACTTATATGCGTACAGATTCTGTTAATCTGTCATCGCTGGCTGTAAATACTGCTAAGGCAGAAATTATAGATACTTACGGAGCCGCCTACAGCAAGCCTCGCAGGTACACCACTAAGTCTAAAGGGGCACAGGAGGCTCATGAGGCTATACGTCCTACATATCTTAATGTGCGTCAGATATCGGGTACAAAGCAGGAGATGGCTCTATATGACCTTATCTACAAGCGTACCATTGCGTCTCAGATGGCTGATGCCGATATAGAGAGAACGGTGGTTACAATAACATCGGGTAATAAAAATTATAACTTTATAGCTACTGGTGAGACCATTAAGTTTGACGGTTTTCTGAAAGTTTATCTTGAGGGTAGCGATGACGATTCTCAAACCATTGATGCAGAGGTACTTCCGCAGGTTTCTAAAGGTGATTTGCTCTCTGCCTCAGAGATTGACTGTACAGAGCGTTTTACAATGCTTCCGCCCCGATATACAGAGGCATCGCTGGTTAAGAAAATGGAGGAGCTTGGCATTGGCAGACCATCTACTTATGCCCCCACTATTTCCACTATTTTAGCGCGTGAGTATGTGGTAAAGGGTGATAAAGAGGGTGAGAAACGTAGTTATAATGTGCTTTGCCTTAAAGGTGGAAAGGTTACTGAAAGCGTTAAGACAGAGATGTTTGGAGCTGATAAGGGTAAGCTTATTCCTACCGATACAGGTACTGTGGTAAATGATTTTCTGTCAGACGATTTTGCCTCTATTCTGGACTACAATTTTACCGCCGATGTGGAGCAGACTTTAGATAAGGTGGCTGAGGGTAAGGCTGAGTGGGAGAAATCTATTGACAGTTTCTACAAGGATTTTCATAAGAATATAGAGCGCAGTCTTAAACAGAAGGCTGAGCATAAGGTGGGTGAGCGTGTGCTTGGCACAGACCCTAAAACAGGTAAGCCTGTATCTGTTAAGATAGGGCGTTTTGGGGTGGTGGCTCAGATTGGCAGTGCCGCAGATGCAGAGAAACCTCAGTTTGCAAGTCTTAAAAAAGGGCAGTCTATAGAGAGTGTCACCCTTGAGGAGGCGCTTGAGCTGTTTAAACTGCCACGCACGGTAGGCGATTTTGAGGGTAAGCCTGTGGTGGCATCTACGGGTAGGTTTGGTGCATACGTAAGCCACGATGGCAAGTTCTGCTCTCTGCCTAAGGGGTTAGACCCGCTAAAAGTTACACTTGATGAGGCTGTTGAGCTTATTAAAGCCAAGCGTGAGGCTGAGGCAAACAAGGTTTACCGCACATTTAAGGAAAACCCTAAGGTTCAGCTTCTTAACGGTAGGTACGGCATATATCTGTGCAATGACGGCACTAACTATAAACTGCCTAAAGGCACAGACCCCGATAAACTTACATACGCAGAGTGTTTGACGATTATGGAAGATGATTCTGCCAAATCTGCAGGCAAGGCAAGATTTGCACGCCGCAAGAAGTGATGACAGTTACACAAGTTTGTTTTACACAAAATTGTTGAATAAAAAATTTTTTATTATCTTTGCATTAATTGTATATCTGTGGGGAATATGGTATTACTATGAACCGGAAAATTCTTAAAAATATTATTGCAACAGGGAAGCAGGTTATTCCTGCCGGAGGGAAAATGTGGCTCTATGGTTCACAGGCTCGTGGTGAAGCCCGCCCTGATTCTGATTGGGATTTATTGGTTTTGATAGATAAAGATATTCTTAGGGGAAATGACTATGATTCCATAACATATCCTCTTACAACTTTAGGGTGGGATATTGGAGCAAAGATTAACCCTATTTTATATACAAAAAAAGAGTGGGAATCTTACCATTTTACACCATTTTATCACAATGTCCAACAGGATAAAGTAGAATTGATATGAGTTTGACGGCAGAAGACAGACAGCACATGGTGCGACTACATTTAGAAAAAGCACACGCATTTTTAACTGAGGCTGATGAGTATTTCTCAATGGGAAGGTTCTCTACTTCTGCTAACAGATTTTATTATGCATGTTTCCATGCTATACATGCATTGTTTGTTAAAGATAATTTATATCCAAAAACACATGAGGGTATGAATATAATGTTTGGTCTGCATTATATAAAGACTAACTTATTTGACAATAAGTATGGTGCATTTGTTACCAGATTGGAGTATTTGCGTGAGAAAGCGGATTATAACATTATGTTTGAGGTTTCCAAAACTGATTTGGAGGATATGCAGCCAATGGCTCATGAGTTAGTTATGGAAATTGAGAAGTTTGTTAAATCTTGACCATTGATTTTTAGTGGATTGAAATAATTTTGCAACAAAAGTCCCGATGTTGCGGAAATGTTAAAAAAATTTACAAACACCCCTGTTTTTTAACATTTCAAATTCTTTTTTAACATTTGTTTTAATTACCTTTGCAACCGAAAGGGGAAATTATGCCCTGTTTGGGAGTTTCTCCGCGTCATTCCGAGTGCAACGAGGAATCTTTAGTTAAAAAAATTAACACAATATATTATGAAAAAGAACGTTCTACTTACTTTAGTTTCTTTATTGGTTTCCACTGCAGTTTTTGGAGAATGCAATTATACTGCGTTAGCCTCTCAAACTCTCAGCAAGAGTGGCGGAAAATCCGGTGAAATAATATTAGACTATGCTTGTTCTAAAATTGTTTTTGATGGTTCTAGAGAAAGTACTATTATACCTACAGGTAAGTTATCTGTTTATTACTGGACAGCAGAAGGTGAAAAAATAACTGAACAGATTGAATTAAGTAAAAGTAGTGAGAAAAAGACTGTTAATTGCACAAAGAACGCCGTAAAAATCCAGTTTTACAATGGGCATAACACTAAGGCTACAATAAAAAATGTTAAGGTCTATGCACCTGAAACTTCTGTTTCCACCTCAACCACATCGTTAGATTTTGGCAGCAGTGCAGATGCTACTGTTAAGAAAGAATTAAAATTTAATGTTAATTATTCTGCAACAAACAATCATGATATAATAATATCAAAATTTCCAGATAAGGAACAATTCACAATAGAAGGATATAGTGAAACCAGCAAGATTGTTGTTGGAAATACATGCAATACAGGTAGTAAAGAAATTACTGTAAAGTTTGAGACCAGTGAAATGGGAGTCTATACAGACTTAATTAAGTTATCGTATGGTGATAATGAATATCCTATTTTACTCTCTGGTATAAAGTCTCCTAATATAGCCGCACCTACGTCTTTTACAGTTACCACAGATGATAATTCATATACCACACTTAATGCAAGTTGGGAATATAGCGGAACTGCTACCGGATTTGCAATAAAGAATGATAACAACAACTCTCTTCAATACTTTGAGGGGGCGAATCTTAGAGCGGCAACTATTACAGGTCTAATGCCTGGAACCACCTATAGTTTTACAATTTACCCTACAGTAAATTCAGTTCCTTCTATAAATGGCACACCAAGTGCCGCTGTTACAACTAAACAATCACCTTGTACAAATGTTGAAACAATTAGTTCTGTTCATTTGGGTTCAACATCATGGCTTAAGCCTGGTAGTTGGGGGCACACATCAGACCCCGTTAATATAAACACTCACGCTGCAATTATCAGTTTTAAATATGCAACAATTACAGGACTTGCCACAGGTGTTGGTTTTCATATTGAGGAGAATATTAATAATCAATGGGTGAGAAATGAGTGGAGCTCTACAAGTTCAGAGGGGTCAGGTGCTGTTGAGTTAAATCATCAAACAAAACAAATACGTTTTGTTTATGACGGTAACTATGGTGCGGATTTTACAGAGATAAAGGCTATTCAAGGAGTATATGTAGAGGCAAGTGCAAAGGACGGCGGGAAAGCGATTAACTTTGGAGATGCAGTGAAACTTGGGCAATCAATTGAAAAGAAAATTGTAGTTGATTGGTCAGTGGTGGCTTGCAACATAATTTCTTCTGATACTAAGAATCAATTTTCTCTTAGCAAGACACAAATTGGCGAGAATGGTTGCAAACATGGTACCGAGGAAATTACTGTAACATATACCGCAAAAGAAATTGGCTCTCAATATGAGACACTAAACATAAATGGTGTAATTATAGAACTATCCGCTAATTGCGTTTGGCCGGCACCAACTTCAATAAACGTAAATCCATCATATACTACGGCAGATGTTTCTTGGACTTCTGTATCGGGTGCAGATTCTTATTTGCTTTCAGTAAAAAACGGTCAAAATGAAAAGATATACGAGAACATTACTGATAATTCATTTACCGTAGAAGGTTTGAGTATGAATACAGAGTATGTATTCTCTGTAAAATCAGTTAAGGGCAAAACTCCTTCAGAGGCTACATCGATTACTGAATCTACCCTTGCTCTTGCAGTTCCAACGCTAACTGCTACTGATGTTAAATATAATGATGCTACACTTAATTGGAATGAGATTGAAGATGCAGGCAGTTACAGAATTGTATGCGAGGCATTGAGTAAGGATACTATTATAGGTAAAGGTTACAAAACATTAGCCTTGACAGGTTTGTCAATGCACACAAAATATACATTCAAGATTATATCAAGATTGCCTGACGGTACGGAGTCTCCGCTTGGATATAATTCTGTTACATTTGACACACAAGACCTTGCGGCATCGGCTTCAATAACTGTTAGCAACGCCTCATACTCATCGGTTGAAGCACAGTGGTCTGCAATTCCAGATGCTATAGGCTATTATATTGTATCAAACAATGGTGTTGTAAATGTTTTTGACGGACACGATGTTACATCGGGTACACTTGTGGGTTTGACACCTAACACTACATATACATTTACTATTTATGGTATGCATGGAGAAGAGGTTTCAAAAAATAGTAAAACCTCAAACTCAATAAGCACTTTGGAGACAAAATGCGATGCACAAGGCGAACAAGACTTTACGCTAAAGGATTGTACTGGAGGCGGATTTGATTATAATGAAGCTGAGAAACTATTTACTACGGAAATGAATGCCCCAAAGATTTCGTTCTCATTTGAGGCTAAGAATTTGGGCGTTTTCTCTGTTACAGGATATAAATTCGCTGTGAAAGAGTCTTCTGACAATAATAATTGGTCAACTGCTTGGGAGACAGAGGCGGGAAAGGTTAAGTCAGGTTCTAAAAGTGTTCAACTGAAAAAGGAGACAAGATATATTAAGGTTGCTTATGCAGGTAATTTCTGTGCCCAATTCAGCAATATAAGTATTTATCAGGGCTCTTATCTTGAAGTTCCTGAAACTGAGATTGATTTTGGCAATGTAAGCATCGGGGAGAATCCTACTAAAGACATAGTGGTAAATTACTCTACTATGGTTGGTAATGTATCAGTATCAGAGGAAATCTCTGATAAATTCTCTATAGATAAAAATCAGGTTGGCAAAGATGACTGCGGCTATGGCTCAGAGAATATCAAAGTTACTTTTGACGGCAGTGAGCAGGGTGCTTATGAGGGCACTATTACCGTAGGTAGTGTAAAAGTAAAGGTTAAGGCAAATGTAACTCTTCAGGTGCCAACACTAACTGCAAGTGATATTACTTACAACTCCGCTAAACTTAGCTGGAATGCTATTGATGGGGCTGAAAAATATAAGCTGAACTTTATAGGTGGTAACTCTATAGAGACAACAGATATATATTCTGTTTGTGATACTCTTAAATTGCACTCATCTAATCAGTTTACTGTTCAGGCATACGGTGGCGGTCAATATACTGACCCAAGTAATGTTGTTACTGTAAATACACCAGACTTGCCTGTAACTACAACCTTTACCCTTAGTGATGCGTCTTACACATCTATACATGCCTCTTGGGAATCAGTTCAAGATGCTACAGGTTATGCTATTAAGAATGAGAACACAGGCATAATAAACTATTACAGCAGTGATATTACAAGTGCCACTTTGGTGGGTCTGACTCCAAATACTGAATATACATTTACATTATATGCCACATATAATGGAGAGCTTGCAACTAATGGTAAGTCTGCAATAGCCTCAACATTGCAAACCAAATGCCCTGCAGAAGAGTTTAGTGACAAGAGGCTTGGAGAGGATTGTGGTATATTTGAATCTTGTGCATGGGATTGGAGCGTAAAAGAGTATGTTATAGAGACTGGGCATAATAATCCTACCCTTAATTTTGGTTATACTGTAGCGTCTGGTTCAACAAAAGAAAAGTCAATAAATGCTCCAGATGTCATAGTTTATGAGTATAAAAATGGTGGTTGGCAAGAACTTAAGAAGGTAGAAAGAGCTAAATCAGACCATTTGAGTTTAACTGCTACAGACCGTGCTGTCCGTAAGTTTAGGATTACATTTAACGGTAACTTCTACTGTGATATTAAGGGTGTAAGTGTTACACAGGGCATATACTTTGAGGTATCGCCAGAATCTCTTGATTTTGGAAAGGTTAAGGTGGGGCAGAGTGTAGATGCCAAGACTGTAAGTGTTAGTTTCTCTACTATGAAAGGTGATGTGGTTAGCGGCAATGAAGAGCGTTTTAAGACAAGCAAGAGCATTGTGGGTGCTGATGACTGCGGTTATGGTGTAGAAACGTTTGACGTTACAGCAAATACTGAGGTTGAGGCTGGCACATACAATTCTAACATTACTGTAGGTTCACAGGCTATTCCTGTTAAGATTACTATAGAGAAGTTACCTGCTACTAATGTTTCTGCCGCCGCTACTGGTAAGAGTGCTATAAGTGTACAGTGGGATAAGGTATCGGGTGCTACAGGCTATAAGCTTACTTGTGCTGACGCTGGTATAGATGTTACAATACCCGATACAGGCAGTGAGCATTATAGTTACAATGCCACAGGGCTTGATGAGAGCACTCAATATACATTTACTATAACTACAATGTATAACGCTATTGAGAATGAGAGTGCCTCTGCAAGTGCAACTACATACGCTACTGTAAATGTTATAGCGGCTGGTGAGGCAACAGCCACCACGTCGTGGACTCTTACGGGTATTGAGGGTAAATGGAACAAGACTGAGAACTCATTTGAGATAGGCTCTAATGTAACTATTTTTGCAAGTAACTCCGATGCTAATGTAATCTTTGACAAGATACAATATTACGATGGCGAGAGCACCGTTAACCCAACCACAATAACTGTACTTGATGGTTCTGTGGCTCAAACTTGGGCTGGGGTTTACTATAAGTATAGTGGGGTGGTTGAACTGAATGGGAAAGTTTATAATTCACTTGATGAGGCTGTTGAAGCCGCTATGGCAGAAGATGGACAAATGAATCTGTTGCAAGATGTTCCGTCTCAAGACTTAAATGTAAATTGCTATGTTAAATTTAATGGAAACGGACACGAGATAGGTAATTTGTATATTAAGCAAAACGGTGATTTAGAGATTGCAGGTGGCGTTCAAGTAGTAAATGATTTTGGTCTTGAGGTAACTGCAGACCATAGCGGTCAATTTGCAGATGCAGATAATAATCTTACTGTTCTTGGCAGGGCTTACATAGATAAGACATTAGACCCAAGCGGTATTACAAATGAAAATAAATGGTATGGAGTATCATTCCCATTCCCTGTAAGTTCTCTTGAGGTGTTTGCTCTTGTTGGTGGAGAAGAAAAACCGCTAACATATTATGCAGATTATGTATTTGCCGCATTTGATGGTAATAAGCGTGCTTCATCGGGTAAAGGATTTACTATGATGACAACAGGTGGTGCCACATTAGAAGTAGGTAAATTCTATATGTTTGCCACTACTACACAGAAAAACACATTCCGTTTCTATATGAAAGAGGGAAGTGCTTTGGTTAATCCTTCACAGACTATTGAACTTTACGAGTTCCCATCATCTTCTGCCAAGAATGCAGGTTGGAACAATATTGGAAACTCACAACTGTATCATGTTGGAGTTGGAGCCGAATCTACATTCGCCCAAGTCTATATAAATGGCGAGAACAGATATCTTACTGTTGATTTAAGTGAGACAGCACTAGGTGTTACATCTCCTATGTTTATACAGCAGGGTGCAGGTATGTTACCAATAGCAACATTGGATAGAAAAAATGATGGTACATTACGTAGTGCGGAAGAGGTGCAGTCATCTGTATATAATGTTCAGATTAGGAACTATGGTGACGCAGAGGTTGCAGACCAGATGTTTATAACCACTACAAACAGTAGGGTTAATGAATATACTGTAGGTAAGGACCTGATGAAGTTTGAGGTCTCAACCGCATATCCGCAAATATACACTAAGGCGTTTAATGTCAATTTAAGTGTGTATGAGGCTTTGACATCGGGTAGGGAGACAGATGTTCCTATATTCTTGTATGCTCCTAAATCGGGTAATTATGTGTTATCTTTAGGTAAGGCTGTAACTGATGGTTCTAATTTGTATCTTGTGGAGAATGGAACTCCAATATACTGCTTTACAGAAAAAGGTAGCATAGAGGTGGCACTTGTTAAAGGTACTAATACCACTTACTCTTTACGTATAGAGAAGGCTGACGATATTACAACTCCTACAGACGACGATAAGGACGATGCTCCTACCATATATGTAGAGAACGGCAACACTCTTGTAATGTCAAATGTTGCAGATGGCAAACAGTACAGGATAGGTAGTATGTCAACTATAATGAAGAATGGTACAAGTTATGGCGAGACCATTAGAGAGTCTATTGTGCAAAAGGGTACATATTGGGTTGAGTTAGATGGTACCGTAACAAAGTTTGAAATTACAAAATAATGTCTTATCTTTGTAGGGTAAAAACAAGAAACAAATTATATTATATTATGAAATACGAAAAGCCTGTTTTGCATAGAATTGATTTAGAAACTGAGTTCAGTATTATGTATGCTTCAATCCCGGAGCCTGGTATGTAAGTTCAGAACTCTGTAGTGTCAACTCCCGCCACTTTTTCTGTGGCGGGAATTTTTTTTTCAAAAAATGCGTCGCATTTTTTGGTTTTGTGTCCGATTTGCACTATCTTTGTCGTCCGATTATCTATCCAAAAACTCAAGTGGCTGATAATCAGGCATAAACATCTTTTTAGCCTAAGATGATTCCGATTTATGCCCACCATTGGTCACAAGTTATTAACGGAAAAATTTTTAATAAAGTGGATACTTTAAGCTTTAAAACAATTTCTGCAAACGCCGCTACCGTAACTAAGGAGTGGGTTGTAGTTGACGCAACAGACCAGATTATGGGTCGTTTGTGCTCTAAGGTCGCCAAGCTTGCAAGGGGTAAGTATAAACCAAATTTCACTCCTCACGTAGATTGTGGTGACAATGTAATTATTATAAACGCCAGCAAGGTTAAACTTACCGGTAACAAGTGGACAGACCATATATCTCACACTTTTACAGGCTACCCTGGCGGTCAGCGTGATTGGACTCCTGCCAAGTATATGGCTAAGGGTTCAAAGTTCTATTTTGAGAAGGTGCTGAAGGGTATGTTGCCTAAGACTATTCTTGGCAATAAGATTCTGAAGAACATCTATATCTACGATGGTCCGGAACACCCACATCAGGCACAGAATCCTAAAACAATTGATATTAACGCTCTTAAATAAATATTATGGAAGTTATAAATGCATTAGGTAGAAGAAAAGCCGCTATTGCACGTGTATATGTTGCAGAGGGAAGCGGTAATATTACCATAAATAATCGTCCGCTTGCAGTATATTTCCCATCGGGTATGCTACAGTATGTAGTTAAACAACCGCTGGCTAAATTGGGCGTTGAAGAGAAATTTGATATTAAGGTTAACTTGCAGGGCGGTGGTAGCAAAGGTCAGGCTGAGGCTCTTAGACTTGCTATTGCTCGTGCTCTTGTAAAAATAGACCCTGAGAACAAGCCTGCTCTTAAGTCTGAAGGCTTTATGACACGTGACCCACGTGAGGTAGAGCGTAAGAAACCAGGTAGGCCAAAAGCACGTAAGCGCTTCCAGTTCTCTAAGAGATAATCACCCACATCGGGTGCTGTTTGTATCTAAACTTGGAAGACTCTTTAAGATTACTTTCAGGTTGATATTAGGAAATATTAAAAAGATAACAACAAAATTTTTAAAATTATGGCTAGAACTAATTTTCAGGATTTACTAGATGCAGGGTGCCACTTTGGTCACCTTAAACGCAAATGGAATCCGGCAATGGCTCCTTACATTTTTATGGAGCACAATGGTATTCACATTATAGACCTTAACAAAACAGTGGCTAAGATAGATGAGGCTGCTGATGTGCTTGAGGCTATTGCAAAACAGGGTAAAAAAATTCTTTTTGTAGCTACTAAAAAGCAGGCAAAAGAGATTATAGCAGAGAAGGCTACTTCTGTAAGTATGCCTTACATTACAGAGCGTTGGGCTGGTGGTATGCTTACTAACTTCTCAACTATCCGTAAGGCTGTTAAGAAGATGGCTTCTATAGACAAGATGTCAACAGACGGTACTTTTAAGAACTTGTCTAAGCGTGAGAAACTACAGATTTCACGTCAGCGTGAGAAACTTGAGAAGAACCTTGGCTCTATTGCAGACCTTACCCGTTTGCCAGCCGCATTGTTTGTGGTTGACGTGGTTAAGGAGCATATAGCTGTTAAGGAGGCTATACGTTTAGGTATTCCAGTGTTTGGTATCTGCGATACTAACTCTAATCCTAACGAGATAGATTTCCCAATTCCTGCTAACGATGATGCATCTAAATCTATAGATGTAATTCTTAGTGCTATTGTAGCTGCTATTGCAGCAGGCTTACAACAGCGTAAGATGGAGAAAGAGGCTGAGGCTGCTGAGAATGAGGCTGCTGAGGCTCCAAAAGAGAAAAAGGGTGGTGCAGGCAAACCTGCTCGTAACCGCATTAAACGTGGTAACGAGGGTGCCCTTGACAATGCCCTTGCAGATAAATATAAATCAGAGTCAGAAAAAGAGGAGGAAAAATAATTATGGCTGTTTCACTTGCTGATATTTCCAAGCTTCGCTCAATGACCGGGGCTGGAATGATGGATTGCAAAAATGCCTTGACAGAGGCTCAGGGTGATTTTGACAAAGCTATTGAGATAATAAGAAAGAAAGGTCAGGCTATAGCTGCCAAGCGTTCAGACCGTGAGGCTGCTGAGGGTTGTGTACTTGCTGCAGACAAGGATGGTTTTGCTGCCCTTGTAGGTATTAAGTGCGAGACCGATTTTGTGGCTAAGAATGCAGACTTTATTGCTCTTACCCAAAAGATTCTGGATGCCGCTATGGAGAATAAGCCATCAAGCATTGATGAGCTTAAGAATCTTAAGATAGACGGTCGTACAGTAGCAGACCTTATTACAGAGCGTAGTGGTGTTACTGGTGAGAAGATGGAACTTGGTGCATACGAGTTTATCAAGGGTAACGCTGTAGCATCTTATATTCATAATGGTAACAAGTTGGCTTCTTTGGTATCATTTACAGAAGATGCCGCACGTCAGATTTTACACGATGTAGCAATGCAGGTTGCCGCTATGAGCCCTATCTCTGTTGACCGCAACGATGTTCCTAAAGATGTAGTTGCTAAGGAGCTTGAGATTGGTAAGGAGAAGGCTCGTGAAGAGGGTAAGCCAGAGGCTATTCTTGACAGAATTGCTGAGGGTCGTCTTAACAAGTTCTTCCAGGAGAGCACTCTTATGGAGCAGGCTTTCATTAAAGATGCCAAGATGAGTGTTAAGCAATACTTGCAGAACGCTTCTAAGTCTCTTGCCGCTACTGGATTCCGCAGATTTACGTTAAATCAGGAATAAATAAATTAAAAATAAAACAGGGAGGGTAGTAAAGTTATTACCCTCCTTGTTTTATTTTTAGGGACAAGGGACAAGGGACAAGGGACAAGTCCTTAACCCTTTATCCTTAACCCTTTATCCCTGACCCTTTACCCTTGTCCCTTATTTTTTATAAAATTAAATTTTTGCCTTAAAATTTAATTTTATAAAAAATTTTCATTATTTTTGCGTTGATAATATTGCAGTAGTAGTTTTTTATGAATCATTATCTAAATTTTATAGAGCATACAATTAAGAATTATTGGGATTCTCCGGCTTTGTCTGATTATGGCACAAGCTATTCTTTAACGTATGGACAGATGGCTCAAAAGATTGCAGCTCTGCATATTATGTTTGAGGAGGCTGGAATTAAGAAGGGTGATAAGATTGCACTATGTGGCAGAAATTCCGCTAATTGGGCTGTTTGTTTTATGGCTGTCACCACATACGAGGCGGTGGCTGTATCCATATTGGCAGAGTTCTCTGCAGAGAGTGTGCACTCTCTTGTAAATCATTCAGACGCAAAGTTGTTTCTTGTGGGTGATATGGTTTATAAAAATCTTGACCCTAAGGCTATGCCTAACCTTACAGGCATAGTTTGTATGCAGAATTTTGAGGTGCTTAATTCAGGTAACGAGAAACTGAAAAAGGCGTGCAAGAATTTAGATGTTGTTTTTGCAGAAAAATATGCTGACGGTTTTGGTCCTGTAGATGTAAAATATCCTCAGGATAATTGGGACAAGCCAGCCCTTATAAACTACACATCGGGTACTACAAGTGACCCTAAAGGGGTGGTGCTCTCTTATAAAGCCATTTCTTCTAATATTCAGTTTGGTGAGGACGGTATTGCTAACCAGCCGGGTTGGAGCATGGTGTCCATGCTTCCGCTTGCCCACATGTTTGGTTTGGCGTTTGAACTGCTTTACCAGCTTGCAGGCGGCTGTCATGTGTATTTCTTGGGTAAGACTCCATCGCCGCAAGTGCTTATGAAGGCATTTGCCGATGTTCACCCTTATATGGTGCTTACGGTGCCTCTTGTAATAGAGAAGATTTTTCAGAAGGCTATTTTCCCTACCATTAACAAGCCTATGGTTAAGGCTCTTTGGTACACTCCGGGTGTAAATATTCCGCTTAGGCGTAGGGTGCGTGACGGCATTATAAATAAGTTTGGCGGTAATCTGAAGTACCTTATTATAGGTGGTGCCGCTCTTAACCACGATGTGGAGAAGTGTCTGAAACAGATAGAGTTCCCTTACACTGTGGGCTACGGTATGACTGAGTGTGGTCCTATTCTTGGGTATGAGCATTGGTCTAAGTTTAAGGAGCGCTCTTGTGGAAAGGCTGTTGACCGTATGCAGGTGGCTGTGGATAGTCCTAATCAGCGTAAGGTTGTGGGTGAGATTCTTGTTAAGGGTGATAATCTTATGACTGAGTATTATAAGAACCCCGATGCCACCAAGGCTGTGTTTACTGAAGATGGGTGGCTACGTACTGGAGACCTTGGCATTATAGACCGTGAGGGCAACATTTTTATACGTGGACGTAATAAGAGTGTGATTATAGGTGCATCGGGTCAGAATATATATCCTGAGGAGATTGAGGGCAAACTTAACAATATGCCTGGCGTTAGTGAGAGTATTGTGGTGGATAGGGCTGGTAAGCTTACTGCTCTTATATTCCCCGATTTAAAGGCTCTTCAGGAGGAACTTGCCTCTAAATCAATTGAGGATATTCTTGAAAATATAAAGTTGCAGGTAAACCGCATGATTCCTGCTTTCTGCCGCCTCTCTTCTATAGAGAAGGTTGACAAGGAGTTTGAAAAGACCCCTAAACGCAGTATCAAGAGATTTTTATATAAGTAAAATATATGGCTACAGAGTTTCATTATCAGGTTCCCTTTCCTATTGGAGAGGATACCACAGAGTATTATCTGCTTACTAAAGATTATGTAAGTGTAAGTGAGTTTGAGGGTAAACCTATTCTTAAGGTTGCAAAAGAGGGTCTTACGGCTATGGCGAATGCCGCTTTCCGCGATGTTTCATTCCTGCTTCGCAGGGCACATAATGAGCAGGTTGCCAAGATTTTAGATGACCCTGAGGCATCTGAGAATGATAAGTATGTGGCTCTCACGTTCTTGCGTAACGCCGATGTGGCTTGCAAGGGTAAACTTCCGCTATGTCAGGATACAGGTACTGCTATAATTCATGGTGAGAAGGGTCAGCAGGTTTGGACTGGCTACTCAGATGAGGAGGCTCTATCGCTTGGTGTGTTCAAGACTTATACAGAGGAGAATCTGCGCTACTCTCAGAATGCTCCACTTGATATGTATAAAGAGGTTAATACTAAATGTAACCTGCCTGCACAGATAGATATTGAGGCTACAGAGGGTATGGAATACCGTTTCCTTTGTGTTACAAAGGGTGGTGGTAGTGCGAATAAGTCTTACCTGTTTCAGGAGACTAAGGCTCTTCTCACTCCGGAGAAGTTGGTTCCGTTCCTTGTAGAGAAGGTTAAGACTCTTGGTACCGCCGCTTGCCCACCATATCATATTGCATTTGTAATTGGCGGTACATCGGCAGAGAAGAACCTGCTTACCGTAAAACTTGCCTCAACCCACTACTATGATTCACTGCCTACCACAGGAAATGAGTACGGACGTGCTTTCCGCGATGTTGAACTTGAGAAAAAGGTTCTTGAAGAGGCTTGGAAGATAGGTCTTGGCGCACAGTTTGGCGGTAAATATCTTGCCCACGATGTCCGCATTATACGTTTGCCACGTCATGGTGCGTCTTGCCCTGTGGGTATGGGCGTAAGTTGCTCTGCAGACCGTAACATAAAGTGTAAGATAAATAAAGACGGTATTTGGATTGAGAAGATGGACGATAATCCGTCATCGCTTATTCCAGAGGCTTTGCGTAACGCTGGTGAGGGTGATGCTGTTAAGGTTGACCTTAATCGCCCGATGCCTGAGATTCTTGCCCAACTTGACAAGTATCCTGTATCTACACGTCTGTCGCTTAACGGCACCATAATAGTTGGTAGGGATATTGCACATGCCAAACTTAAAGAGCGTCTTGACCGTGGTGAGGGTCTGCCTCAGTACATTAAAGACCATCCTATATACTATGCAGGTCCTGCCAAGACTCCTGCAGGTATGGCTTGTGGCAGTATGGGACCTACAACCGCTAACCGTATGGATCCATACGTAGATTTGTTCCAAAAGAATGGCGGCAGTATGATTATGCTTGCAAAGGGCAATCGCTCTCAGATAGTTACAGATGCATGTAAAGCCAACGGTGGATTCTATCTTGGCTCTATAGGTGGTCCTGCCGCTATTCTTGCCCAAAACAATATTAAGAGCATTGAGTGTGTTGAGTATCCTGAACTTGGCATGGAGGCCATCTGGAAAATAGAGGTGGTTGATTTTCCTGCGTTCATTCTTGTGGATAACAAGGGGAATGATTT
>JAKSNX010000027.1 GCA_024405815.1 Paludibacteraceae bacterium
GAACTTGCCACCCAATGGGGAATATCAGAGCGTGTAATCTCAATTACGATAGTTGCATTTGGCACAAGCATTCCTGAATTGGTGACATCAATAATAGCGGCGGCAAAAAAACAACCTGAGATAGCCATAGGCAACATTGTAGGTTCCAATATTTTCAACATTCTGTTTGTACTTGGCACATCGGCGGCTGTATGCCCTATAAGCAACTATAAATTTGAGACCTTCTATCCTGACCTTATTTGGATGATAGGTTTTGCAGTGGCACTTGCAATAGGCATGTTCCCGTTACGCAGGGTGATTTTCAAGCAGTCAGACACCCGATACAGTTTCTTAGGCAGAACATCGGGAGCGATAATATTGCTTAGTTATGTAGTGTATGTATATTTGTTATTCTAACAATGTATGATGTATAATGTATGATGTATGATTCAAATCACCAAATCACCAAATAACCGAATAACCGAATCACCAATATATCATGAATAAACAACAACAATTAGACCTTAGGTATATGCGTATGGCAAAAGTATGGGCAGAGAACTCATACTGCAAACGCCGTCAAGTTGGGGCATTACTTGTAAAGGACAAGATGATAATATCTGACGGCTATAACGGCACCCCATGCGGTTTTGAGAATATATGTGAGGACGATACAGACCACACCAAGCCGTATGTACTTCACGCAGAGGCAAATGCAATAACCAAAGTGGCACGTTCAAACAACAGCAGCGAGGGGGCTACTATGTATGTAACCACATCGCCGTGCATAGAGTGTGCAAAACTTATAATACAATCAGGCATTAAGAGAGTTGTATATGCCGAGACCTATCACACTCCTGATGGTCTTGAACTGCTGCAACGTGCCGGTATAGAACTAACTAAAGTGGATTTAAGCGATGGACAAGAATAAGATACTGTTTCCAATAATCTGTGCCGTATTTGTAATAATAGCATTTATCATAGGCATTTCAATGGGTAAGAAAATGGAGGCTGACAACTACCCCATAGCATCGGAGAGCACCTATCAGACAACACAGTACGGAAGTCATAACAGTTTTACAAAACTTAACGCAATCCTTACTCTGATAGACCAGGCATACGTTGACAATATAGACGTAGATAACCTTACAGACGATGTTTTGCCTGATATTATGCATAACCTTGACCCACATTCCGCATACATCCCTGCATCTGAGGTTGAGGAGTCACATGAGGATTTGGAAGGCTCATTCAGTGGCATAGGTGTTCAGTTTAATATACAGAACGACACCATTATGGTGGTTGATGTAATTGCAGGCGGACCATCAGAAAAATTGGGAATACGCCCAGGAGACCGTATCGTGGAGGTTGAGGATAGTGTTTTCACCGGACCCGGTATCACAAACAACAAGGTACTGAAAACCCTGCGTGGCAAAAAAGGCACTGCGGTAAATGTTAAGATAAGAAGAGCCGGAGTAAAAGATTTGCTTAAATTCCGCATAGTACGTGATGATATTCCTGTTAATAGTGTGGATATCCATTATATGCTCACCCCCGATATAGGCTACATTAAGATAAGCCGTTTTGGTGCAAACACATACGAGGAGTTTATGACAGGGCTTACAGACCTTAAACAGAAAGGGGCAAAAGAGTTTATTGTGGATTTAAGGTATAATGGCGGTGGCTACCTTACCGCTGTAATACAAATGGTCAATGAGTTTCTTGACAGAGGTGAACTTATAGTATATACTGAGGGACTGCACTCTGAGCGTCAGAATGTTTATGCAGACGGAACAGGACATTTCAAGGGCTACAATGTATGCGTGCTTATAAATGAGTACTCTGCATCGGCAAGTGAGATTTTCTCCGGTGCCATACAGGATTTGGACAAGGGTATCATTGTGGGCAGACGCTCATTTGGCAAAGGTCTTGTGCAACAACAGATTCCGCTTACAGATGGTTCTGAAATAAGGCTCACAACCGCCAGGTATCATACCCCATCGGGTAGGTGCATTCAGAAACCTTATAAGCAGGGAGAGATAGACAAATATGAGCAGGATATAGTAGAGCGTTACGACAGAGGCGAGTTTTTTGCCTCTGACAGCATAACATTGGCAGACTCATTGGAGTTCTACACACGCCTTGGCAGAACTGTATATGGCGGTGGCGGTATTATGCCCGATTATTTTGTGGCACAAGACACCACTGTATATAACAAACTTTATAAAAATCTATCTTTAAGCAGCCATTTATATGGATTCTCATTCCAATATGCCGATAGGAACCGTGCAAAACTCAGCAAAATAAAGGATTGGAAATCAATGCAGAGTTATCTTGAAAAGAGCGACTATTTAGAGCAGTTTAAGGCATATATTAAAGATAAGAAAGTGGAATACACCGATGCTGAGTTCAGCCAATGTAAAGATATTCTTGCAAACATAATTCAAGCCTATATAGCACGTAACATATTGGGCGACAATGGGTTCTACCCTATCTTTAACCAAAGTGACGAGACCATAAAGAAGGCTGTAAGCGTTATGAACGGTAAAAAATGAGCAATGAGTCTGATTACAAATGGGCATTAGAGGTTATAGAAAAATTCTATACTAAGGATTCTGACCTTTACAATTTGCTTATCTTGCATAGCAAACAGGTTGCAGACTTGTCTGTAGCCATACTTGACAAGCACCCTGAAATAAAAGCAGACCCCTCTTTTGTATATAGGGCGGCTATGCTTCACGATATAGGGGTTATCAAGACCGATGCTTCGGGCATTTTCTGTAACGGTACATACCCTTATATATGTCATGGATATTTAGGGGCTGATATGCTACGCTCCATTGGACTTGATGACTATGCTCTTGTGGCAGAGAGACATACAGGAACAGGACTTACCATAAATGACATTAAGGAGAGGAATCTGCCATTGCCTGCAGACCGCATTTACACACCACAATCCATTGAAGAGTCTATAATCTGCTATGCAGACAAGTTCTATTCAAAATCAAAGCCTTCAAGGGCTAAAACAACAGACGAGGTGCGTCATTCCTTATCAAAATGGGGAGACTCCACGCTACAAAGGTTTGAGCAGTGGCACAGCATGTTTTCACTTTGAGATATCAAAAAGTTCTTTTTTCTCTTCGGGGGTGAGATTTTCATAACCCGATTTCTTGATTTTCTCAAGAATTTCATCTACACGGGCATTGCGGTCCTGTTTTTTCTTGTGGTTATATTCGTTCCATTCAGCATCGGTGAACTCACGCTTGGATTTCACCTTCATCTTAGGCTTGTTTAAACGCATATTGGCAAAAAAGCCGATGATTTTATTTATCGGGGTACAAATATCAACACCATTTTTCTTTATTATTAGTGCAAACATACACCCAGCCACCGCACCGCCAAGATGTGCCATACTGCCTCCTGCATTGGTGGCACCCACTCCAAGCAAATCTATAAGCAGGAATATAAGCCCAAGATATTTTAGTTTTATATTACCTATAAAAGTAAGGTGGATTTCTCTATCGGGTTCTGTTACCACAGGAGCAAAAAGAATAGCCATAACAGAAGCGGAAGCACCAAGCAGATATGAGTTATCTATTACAGGCTTGAAATATGGGAATACGTTATACCCCACCATATACACCAACGCACCTGTCAATCCACCCAAGAAGTAGAGGCTTGTAAGCTGTTTCTGATTGTAGTATGTAAGAAAGAATTTGCCAAACCAATAGAGTGCCAACACATTGAATAAAAGATGTATAAAACCTGTATGCAGAAACATATAGGTTATTATGCACCAAGGCTGAACTACAAAAGTATGGAACGATGCAGGCACCTCTAAATAACTAACCCAATATGTAGAAACATTTGTCAGCGTAAAAATGGCTATAAGCAGATTTACCACCACAAACACCCCTACGTTAATATATAGCAGGCGGGTAAGGTATGAACCCTCTTTGAAGCTTTGTTTTAGTTCTTGAAACATAATTAATATAAATTACCTTTTTTACGCCATATAAGTATCAATATTAGAGCAAAGAGCATACCGCCCAAGTGGGCAAAATGGGCCACATTATCGCCAGAGAAACTTTGCACGCCTAAAAACAGCTCCATTACAGCATATATTGTCACAAATATCGGGGCTTTGATAGGAATAGGTATGAACAGCAAAAAAATCTCCGCTTGAGGAAACAGCATTGCAAAAGCAAGCAAAATACCAAACACACCACCGCTTGCACCCACTGTAAGCATTTTGTCAAAAATCATTCCTTTTATCTCTATCAACTGGTCTACAGTTGGATATACACTCTCTGTTACATTACTTAAATAAGGCATAAGAAGTTCAGTATTCTTGGTATTCATAAACCCATTAAACGCCTCCACCATAGGTTGCACACTGAAATACCAAGTAACCTCTTGAACTAATGCAGCCCCTATTCCCGATACAAAATAGAATATAAGGAACTTACGTGTACCCCATATCTCCTCAATGCCACGCCCAAACATCCATAGACCAAACATATTAAAAAATATGTGTGAGATTCCCGATGTATCGTGCAGGAACATATACGAAACCAACTGAATGGGATTGAATTTCTCTGACTCAAAATAATGTAGTCCAAAGAAATCCATAAAGTCAAACCCAAAGTATTTAGGAACCCCTATAGATGCCAAAAAGAAAAGCACATTTATAATGATAATGTTCTTTATGGCTGGTGGTGTTGTTGACCTGAAACTAAACGACATCTTCTTTATTTTTGTTTTGCGGTACAAAAATAGCCAAAAAATTGCAGATGTCAGCAATTCTGAGTAAATTTGTAGGTTAATTTTCTTAATTATTATGAATAAGACAGAATTAGTAGGTGCTATTGCAGCCAATTCAGGACTATCTAAAGTAGATGCAAAAAAAGCATTGGACGGATTTATCAAAGTGGTTTCCTATCAGTTAAAGAAAGGTGAGAAAATCTCAATATCTGGATTCGGGTCTTTCCAAACTATGGTTCGTAAGGAGCGTATAGGCGTTAACCCCACCACCCACAATAAAATATCCATTGAGTCCAAGAGGGTTGTAAAATTCAAGGCAGGAGCTGAGCTTGCTGATAAAGTGATGCAATAATATGGAAGAACTTATTTTAAAATATGTAGTAGAGGCTGTTAAAAGCCTCTATGGGGCAGATATTGACTCATCGTCTTTATCACTTTCAAAAACCAAAAAAGAGTTTGAGGGAGACCTTACTCTTGTAGTGTTTCCTCTACTTAAAATATCAAGGCAAAAGCCGGAAGATACAGCAGAGAGCATAGGTGCTTACCTAAATAAAAACTGCTCTGCAGTTAAAGATTATAATGTAATCAAGGGATTCCTAAACCTCTCTCTTGCACAGAACTGCTGGATAGACACCCTGTTGCAGATAGATGCCAATCCGCTGTACGGATTTAAGGAGGTTGCAGAGAACGCACCTCTATATATGGTAGAATATTCATCGCCTAACACTAACAAACCGTTACACTTAGGTCACGTACGTAACAATCTTTTAGGTTACAGCCTTTCTAAAATATTAGAGGCTAACGGTTATAAGGTGGTAAAAACCAACATTGTAAACGACCGTGGTGTACATATATGCAAATCTATGCTTGCTTGGCTCAAGCACGGCAATGGTGCCACCCCTGAATCCACAGGCATTAAAGGTGACCACCTTGTAGGAGACTATTATGTAGCGTTTGACAAAGACCTTAAAGCAGAGGTTCAAGCCATAATGGCGGCAGATAGCACCATACAGGAAGATGATGCCAAACGTAACGCCCCCATTATGAAAGAGGCTCAGGAAATGCTCCGTAAATGGGAGGCTTGCGACCCCGATGTAAGGGCTTTATGGCAAAAAATGAACACTTGGGTATATGCAGGTTTTGATGAGACCTACAAAAGGCTTGGGGTTAGTTTTGATAAAATATACTATGAGTCAGACACCTATCTTGTAGGCAAAAAGAAAGTGACAGAAGGTTGGGAAAAAGGATTGTTCTACCGCAGAGACGATGGTTCCGTATGGGCTAACCTTACTGCTGACGGTCTTGATGAGAAATTACTGCTACGTAGCGATGGCACATCAGTCTATATGACACAAGATATAGGTACTGCCACTCTCCGTTTCTCTGACTACCCGATAGACAAAATGATATATGTAGTAGGAAATGAGCAAGACTATCACTTTAAAGTTCTGTCTCTGCTTCTTGATAAACTTGGATTCTCATTTGGCAAGGATTTGGTACATTTCTCATACGGTATGGTAGAGTTGCCTGAAGGCAAGATGAAGAGCCGTGAAGGTACTGTAGTTGATGCAGATGACCTTATGGACGAGATGGTTGATACAGCCACACGCATATCGGGTGAGCTTGGTAAGCTGGACGGTCTAAGCAAAGATGAGGTTTCACGCACATGTGAGATGATTGGTCTTGGTGCCCTTAAATATTTTATTCTAAAGGTTGACCCACGTAAGAACATGACATTCAACCCTAAAGAGTCTATAGACTTTAACGGTAACACAGGTCCGTTTATTCAATACACCCACGCACGTATTAAATCTGTATTACGC
Organism: Paludibacteraceae bacterium; assembly: GCA_024405815.1. Classification (GTDB taxonomy): domain Bacteria; phylum Bacteroidota; class Bacteroidia; order Bacteroidales; family Paludibacteraceae; genus Enterocola. The sequence continues at coordinate 6,567 of JAKSNX010000027.1, forward strand.
AAGGCAGAGGAATCGGGCATTAACATTGGGGCTCTTGACAGCAACACAGAGTTAAGTGACAAGGAGATTAGTTTGGTACAGACACTTGCGGCATTCCCCTCTGTATTAGCACAGGCAGGTGCTGAATACAGCCCAAGCCTGATAGCAAATTACACCTACGACCTTGTTAAACAATACAATCAATTTTACCACGATTGCCAGATTCTTAAAGAGGAGAATAATGCTCTTAGAGATTTCCGTTTGGTTTTATCTGCAAATGTGGCAAAAATAATAAAGAACGCAATGTCGCTGCTTGGCATTGATGTTCCAGACAAGATGTAATGAAAATATTTATAAGAATAGTATTAGGCCTACTCACAGTAATTCTTGGTATATCAATACTGTGTACGGATGTAATGTCTTTTATTAAGCCTATATCCACACTGTATCTGCTAAATCCACTTACATTGTTCTTCTCCGGATTTGCAATAGCCATATTGTTTCTTGCCGTCTATTGGGCTATATGCAGAAAATGGGGTATGTTTACCTTATGTATTTTTGCGCTTTTAGTATCAATCCCTAACATATTAAAGACCTATAGTCTTAACCCAAAATATGAGGTTAAATCAGAGAAAGGCTCCATATCAATAATGAGCTACAATGTGCATCTGTTCTCGTTTTTTGAGAATGGAGCCGTTATCGGGGACAGTATTTTGGACTATATATCGGAACAAAACACCGATGTGGTTTGTATGCAGGAGTTTTTCTACTACAAGGACGGCAAACATACGCTACGCTACATAAAAAACAAGTTAAAGCATTACAAATACTGCCATGTGGAGATTCTGAATAAGAACCGCAGGTATGTAAAAGGATTGGCTATATTTTCTAAATTCCCTATTGTCTCTACTGAAAAAATAGAATTTAACGCACTGTATCATGGGGCGGTAAACTCATCTGTAGTTATGGGCAACGACACCATCGATATAGTAAACTGTTATCTGCAATCAAATCAACTTACTAAAGAGGATAAGAAAGTTGTCCCTGAACTTATATCGCAAGTTACAGATACCGTAAAGGGACTTAGAGCAAAGATTTATGACAAACTTATAAAAGCCGGAATGGAACGCACCAAGCAAGCGGATATAATAAGGGGCTATACACGCGATATGAGAAGCAACGCCATTATCTGTGGCGATATGAACGACATACCTGCCTCATACGTTTATAGACGTATCAAAGGCACTCTTAATGACAGTTTCCTAATGTTGCCTGCAAAAGATTTGGGCAGTACATATCATGAGGGTCTTTACAATTTCCGTATAGACTACATATTTATTACAGACAACATTATTCCGCTTGAATTCTCAACAGACAAGCAGGAAATGTCTGACCATTACCCTATAATTCTAAACTTTAAGATAAACCAAAAATGAATCCTGTAGTATCAATCATTATGGGCAGTACAAGTGACCTGCCTGTTATGGAGAAGGCGGCAAATGTACTGAATGACTTTAAAATTCCATTTGAAATCAACGCACTCTCCGCCCATCGTACACCAGAAGCGGTGGAACAGTTTGCTAAAAACGCACAAGGACGTGGTATTAAGGTTATTATTGCGGCTGCAGGTATGGCGGCTCACCTTGGCGGTGTTATTGCCTCAATGACCACACTACCTGTAATAGGTGTTCCTATAAAATCATCTATTGAGGGATTGGATGCCCTGCTCTCTATTGTACAAATGCCTCCTGGAATACCTGTAGCAACTGTAGGCATCAATGGTGCTATGAATGCAGGAATCCTTGCAGTGCAAATATTGGCTTTGTCTGACGAGCGTCTGCAAAAAGAGTTTGCACAATTTAAGGAAAACCTTAAAAAGAAGATAGAGAAAGCCAATGCAGAGTTGGCTGAAGTAAAATATGACTACAAGACCAATTAAAGTTTTTTGGAAATATAGCCTCTGACTACAAGGCTGCTACATAGCAGAAAGCATAGAGATGATATGGTTGTCACCACTATGCTTTCTTTTGTATAAAGCCCCATATTATCAAACAGCACGTACTCTCCACAGGCAAATACCACTATGGATATAACAAATGCCACAAAACACATTGTGAAGCCTGAACGTGATAACAATGTAAGAGAATGCAGTGGTTTCATTGCGGTACGTAAGAAAAATCTAAACAGATACAACACTAAATAAGATGCCAACAAAGAGACAAAAACAATCTCAAGCATTGTAAAATGATAGAATGTGAGCCACACTACTACCCAAAACACTGATACGTATGACACCATACCTGCAAATGCCATAATAAGGAACATATACAGCATTGCTGTAATATCCTTTGTAATCTTTTTTACTTTAAGTTTATTCATAGTGCATCTCTTATTTAATATACTTTTTTACATATTCTACGTATATTATCACTCTCGCCAAGTGTATAGAAATGAATACTTGGAACTCCAAACGCTTTAAGTTCATTGGCTTGTGCCGCACACCACTCCACTCCTACAGTTCTTGCCTCCTCATTATTCTTGCATTTAAGCAACTCTTTGGTCAAATCCTCTGGCAAGTCTATATTGAATGTCTGCGGAAGCACCTTAATATCATTCATTGACGCAATAGGCTTTATACCAGGCACAATAGGTATTGTTATTCCGTTCTCACGGCATAATTTTACAAAATCAAAATATTTTTTGTTATCAAAAAACATTTGGGTTACGGCATACTCCGCCCCTAAACGCACTTTCTCTTTAAGATAGAATATATCAGACTCCATATTAGGTGCCTCTATATGTTTCTCCGGATAGCAAGCCACACCCATAGAGAAAGCCATAGGTTTTGGGTTCTTTATGGCATCATCAAGATACACACCCTTACCTAACTCACCAACCTGTTTCATCAAATCTGTGGTGTGTGCGTGTCCGTTCTCTTTTGGTATGAATATACGGTTGCCACGTTGGTCACCACGTAGTGCAAATATATTGTGAATATCAAGGAAATCAAGGTCTATAAGCAGGTTCTCTGTCTCTTCCTTATCTAGTCCGTTGCATATTATGTGTGGCACCACCTCTATATTGTACTTGTATTTTATGGCTGCCGCCGTAGATATGGAAGATGGCCTCTTACATACTGTACGCTTCTCTATACGCCCATCGGGTAAGGTTTTATAAACAACATCAGCAGCATGATATGTGATATTTATATACGACGGATTAAACTCCAACAGATTATCTATTGTATTATATATGGCATCTATGCCTTTGCCCTTTAAAGGCGGCAACAATTCAAAAGTAAACAACGGGCTTTTAGCCTCCCTTAATTTCTCAGCTATATTCATAATCAAAAATATTTAGCGTTATCATTAGCAAAATAGAATCCACAGACTGATGATACAGGTACCATCATACTGGATTCTGTTAGGGTTATACCTATATGTTTCTCTGCATCAATGATTCTTAAAAGTTGACGTTTCATTGTATGGTCTGGCAGGCAGCTGTAACCTATTGCAGGTCTTATACCTTTTTTAAAGCACCACCAATCTTGTTTTGTCTTATTAAACAAATACTCTGACATAGCCTCAGCAAGCCTGTCGGCAAGTAGTTGTACAGACATAGCCTCCACATCGGCATTTTTTGACTTGTATCTGTCTATAACCTTCCCTGCATTTACAGAAACTGCAAACATTCCTATATAATCCTTATCGGGCGATATAAAATCACTTAGACCTACACCATCTCGGCGTGCAAAATTAAATTTTTCTACTCCACAACAATCGCAATCACAGGTATTTACTATCACAGTATCATTCATGGCATGAGCCTTGTATATTGCAAGCTGGGCACCTAATAAAATGTCTGAGCCATCTTTATCAAGAATCATCTTGGCATTCTCTATCAACTGCTCTGCCTTATCAAACGGCACCTCCCATGCGGCTGCGTAAGCTTTCCAATTTATAAGCGGAACCAAATCCGCAATTTTGCAATTGTTCAAAATCTTAATTCCTGTAAACGATGGCGTTATAGGGAAAAATCCGTTCCAATCAATTTTTACTGACTTATCGGCTTTAATCGGACCTTTTTGTACCAACGAGGCACGCAATTCAGCATATTTTGCTTTAATTACCGATTTATACGCAGCAGCATCTTTTACAATGGCGTTTACTATCTGCACGTTTCTGCTGGCATCAGAAGAGTGCTCAACTATACCGTCATAAACAGTATCTATATACATTGCTGTATGTGCATCAGATGTAGTAGCTCCTCCTACAATAAACGGAATTTGTAATTGCCTGTTCTGCAATCCCTTGGCAATATCTATCATCTGTGATAACGATGGTGTTATAAGACCGCTTACACATATTGCCACGGCATTATTACTTATGGCACTATCTATTATAGTATCGGCTGGCACCATAACTCCTAAATCTATCACATTATAGCCATTGCATGTCAGTACCACACCCATTATGTTTTTACCTATATCGTGAACATCGCCGCTTACTGTAGCAATAACCACTGTTCTATTGATAGCAGATGATTCATCTTTTGGAATATGGGGCAGTATATAACTTACAGCCTTTTTCATTACAGAAGCACTCTTTACAACTTGCGGTAGAAACATTTTACCCTCGCCAAACATTTTGCCTACAATAGAAATGCCTTCCATAAGCACCTGTTCAACTATCTCAAGTGGCTTATATTTAATCAAAGCCTCATTTACATCAGTCTCCACAAACTCTGTAGAGCCACTTACAAGAGCATTCTTTAAACGTTCCTCCACACTACCGCTACGGATATTTTTGTCATTGTCGTGGCTTGTACCATTTTGTGGTACAAGTTTGGCAGCATACGATAGCAGTTCATCTACAGCACCATCAGAACGGTTAAGTATAACGTCCGTAACCCTTTCACGCAACAGAGTTTCTATATTGTCATAAACCTGTAGCATTTGCGGATTCACTATCGCCATATCAAGCCCAGCCTTTACAGCATGATACAAAAATACGCTGTGCATTGCCTCTCTTACAGCATTATTCCCTCTGAATGCAAATGAGAGATTGCTTATTCCACCGCTTGTTTTGGCACCTTTCAGGTTTTTCTTTACATACTCAACAGTACGTATAAAATCCACAGCATAGTTATTATGCTCTTTGATTCCCGTGGCTATTGTAAGTACATTGGGGTCAAAAACAATATCGTATGGGTTAAAGCCAACCTCTTTTGTAAGAATATCGTAGGCTCTTTTGCAAATCTCAATCTTGCGATTATATGTAACAGCCTGCCCCTGCTCATCAAAAGCCATAACTATTACGGCAGCTCCAAAACTCTTGATATATCTTGCCCTCTCTTTAAAAACATCAGCCCCCTCTTTTAGTGATATGGAATTTACAACAGCCTTGCCGCCAACGTATTTAAGAGCCTCTTTTATAACGTCCCACGATGAGGAGTCTATCATTACAGGCACTTTGGCAATATATGGGTCTGCCCCTGCCATCTGCAAAAAGGTTTTCATAGATGATACGGCATCAAGCATTGAGTCGTCCATACATACGTCTATCACTTGTGCACCACCCTCCACTTGATGTCTTGCCACAGTCAAAGCCTCGTCAAAATTACCCTCTGCAATCAATCTTGCAAATTTCTTGGAACCTGCCACATTTGTACGCTCACCTACATATACAAAATTACTGAAATCCAAAGGTTCCAACCCCGATAACATAGTCCCATGCTCTACAGCAGGAACAACTCTTGGTGTATATTTTGATGATTCAGCCTTTATTGCCTTTATGTGGTCTGGCGTGGTACCGCAGCACCCTCCTACTATATTAAGCAACCCCTCTTTAAAATAAGCCGTCAACGCCTCTGCCATAGACTCAGGAGTCTCTGTATAGCATCCGTTCTCATCAGGAAGCCCTGCATTGGGGTGTGCAGATACATAACACCCTGCCATAGCAGACAACCTTTTTATGTACGGAAGCATATCCTTAGCCCCAAAAGAGCAGTTAAGACCTATAGAGAACGGGGTAAATGGTGCCACAGATATGGCAAATGCCTCCAAAGTCTGTCCCGTAAGCATTCTGCCACTCTTCTCAATGGTAGCACTTATCATTTTAGGTAGTTCCGGTGCCACTTCATTAGCGGCAATCAACGCCGCCTTTAGGTTTAGAGTATCAAAAAAAGTCTCAAAAAGAAGCAAATCAACACCACCATTCTTTAACGCCTTAATCTGCTCCTTATAGTTTTTTTTCAACTCATCAAATGAGGCATCGGGGTCCATTGTCAGTGTTTTTGATGTTGGACCTATATCACCTGCCACATATATCTTACGTTCTTTACACTCATCTGCGGCACGTCTTGCTATAGAGGCAAAACGCAAGTTACGCTCACTAATATCAGCACCATCGTTGGCTGTAAAAGTATTGGTTGTAATTATATCGGCACCTGAATCAATGTACTGTTTATGTACAAAATAAACACCCTCCGATAATTTTTCAATATCGGAGGTGTCTGTACCCATTTTTTGGAGCATGGTACCCATTGCTCCATCAAGCACCAATATTCTATTCTTAATATTAGTTTCTATAATATATTAGTATTCAGACTCATCCAAGTCTCTCACGCAACGAACAGTAAACCCAAATCCCTTTTTACCAGGCAATGATATAAGATTAGGTTCTGTATTGCTAAGACCTCTTGCGTATGCAAAATCAGATACTCTCTCAAGTGGAGTGGCTGCCCACCAAAATGTCTGTTCTCCCTGAAATACATACTCACCTGTATTACGTCTGTCACCTGCAGGCAATGCAGTAAAACCGGAAACATTGTTTTTCTCTACAAAAGTGGCTTTATTTCCTATATCACCAGCTCCCTCGTCCTCGTTAGGAGCCCACAATGTATTATCTGCCATTGCTTTGGCAATTTTATTGCCATTATGAGAATCATCGTAATTACATTTATCATAATTAAGCCACAACTCTAAAAGCTGCCAATCCTCTTCTGTAGCCACACGCCAACCTTCTGGTGCAAGTTTACCACTCTCTATTGCATAAAAGTTATATAACGCACCGTATGTTACGTAAGAATTAGCGGTAATGGCATCATCAGATGTACCATAAAAGTCATAAACACACCAAGCACCTTTTTTCTCAGCATCTACACCTTGCCAATCCTCTACTGAAGGTGCGTATGTAATAGGGGTACCGTCATTGTAGTGAGTTACTTTCAGGTTCTCCACCATCCACTCCTGATAACCAATTTTTACTACAGTATATTGATTGCCATCAATATCCTTAACTACTTTCTCTTGATTCTTAGATGTGCAGCCTGTTAATACAAGCACCGCCATCAGAACTAACGGATAAAAATACTTTTTCATAATTCAATTTTATAATGTAAATGCAAAATTAAGCAATTTTTAGTAAAAAAGCATTATATTTGCACAAAAAAATAAGCCAATATGAAACATTTATTACCAATCACCTTTATTTTATCTGTTTTAACATGTTGTAACGCATTTGCACAGGAGTGGCATTTTGGTCCTACCGCAAGTTATGTTAACACCAGCATGAAACTAAAATCTGATTCTGTAGATGTAACTTATCGTAATATGAGTGGCTTTCAGGTGGGTTGTTTTGTAGAATACGAGATACGTGAGTATATAGGAATCCAATCGGGTATTCTGTTCACCATGTCAGGTTATCAGGCAGAAGAAGGAGTGATTTACAAACAACAGGCATACGCCATTGCTAAAGAGAAAACCAGACTGTTTAACCTTATGTTCCCTGTAATTATTGAGGGCAAGATTCCTCTTGGCGATTTCTCTATAAATTTAGAGGCAGGCCCTCAATTTTATGCCGGGCTCACAGGGCACACCACCATTAAGACCAGAAACGGTGAAGAATTCAACTACTCCGATATATACAACGAGACATTAGACAGATTTAACTGCGATATCCATTTTGGTTTGGGATTCCAATATGTAGGGGCAAGACTTATATTTGGATATAACCTTGGAGTATATAACGTCCTTGATAAGGACTCATTTAACAAAAGCAAGGAATCAGCAAAACTTAGCGGTTTTGTAGTATCATTTGCCTATATGTTCTAAAGACGGCAGTAACGATTCCCGCACCCATTTATAATTAGGTTCCACTTTAAGAATCTTGTTATAGCACTTACGCACATTTGCATAATCCTCGATTGTTTTATAGGCATCTGCCAAACAAATAATGGCGTGCAAGTATAACCAATTATTGTTAACAATTTCTTTATCGGAATTTGACTCCATTAACCTTATAGCCTTAAGATAAGCATTAACCGCATTTATATTGGAGCCTCCCAATACAGTAGGCATATAGTGCATTACATTTCCATACTCTATTTGAGAAAACCAACAGTCAGGCATCTCTGTAATAGCAGACTTGGCGTTATTCACACTTTTCCATCCATTTATAATAGCCCTAACCGGCGATATCTTAATTTGATATGCCAACAATGCGGAGTAATAAGATTTATATTTAGCCTCTAATGTTTTTCTAAGATGGGTCTCTATAGGCACCACCTCTATCTTTTTGTCAAACTTATCCAAATCAGAGAACGCAATATTCAAATACTTTTCACAATTTGTTGAGTTGGAATCTGATATACACCATGCCACATAACCATATTCCACACTAAGTATAAAATCAAGACTATCTATATTTGATAGACTACCCCTATGAAAATCATCAATGACTAATTTCCAACTCTTTATATCCTGATTCATATATGAAGTATAAATCTTGCTTTTAAGGGCACTAAAATCGGGTTCTGCCGCATACATAAAGACTACGGCAAATAGAGTTGGCAATATAAGGGAAATTCTTTTCACAATCTCCATTTATCCTCTTCTATAAGATTTTTCATACGCTTGAATCCCGCTATCCACATAAGAATGACAAATATATAGAAAAGTAACATTATGAACGCACTGAAACTCTCATTAACATCAGACAAGAAATCTGCATACATAAGCAGAAAATCGTATGTTCCGTGAATTATTATTGCAGAGAACAGTCCACCTGTAAGCAACCAACCCGATGCACGATTAGAGAACCTTGCCAACCCCATACCATATCCCATCGCTATGGCAAAAAGTGCATGTGCAGGCACCGCAAAAATAGCTCTGGCATGTGCAACCTGACGCACATTTTCCATTCCATCATAAATATATAGCACATTCTCCACAAAAGCAAAACCCATTGACACAAACACGGCATACACTATTCCGTCAAAACGCTCATCAAAATTAGGATTACGCCAGAAAAGCCAATATAGGAAGGCAAATTTTGTACACTCTTCTATAAAACCGGCACCTATATACGCTTTTATAAATACAATGCTCTCTAAATTTACACCCGATAAATGTAGTAAAGCATTTATTATCAGCACAGTTACAGCAGACAGCATACCTGCACCAAACGCCTTTACCAATTCCCATATAGGCTCTTTTTTATAAACATCACGTTTATAGATATACAGAGCCACTATAAGGACAGGGATAAACGCTAATAGCAATATGTACTCAAGTGTGGACATTATATTCCGCAAAGATATAAATTTTAATTGAAAGTTGAAAATTGAAAATTGAAAGTTGAAAGTTGAAAGTTGAAATTTACTTTTAACTTTTAATTTTTAACTTTTAACTATATTGGGTCCACATCTATTATTGTGGAAACCATAGAATATTTTTTATTCATACGCTCTATGGCTTGTATTACCGCTATTTTAGCCGCTGAAACAGAATTTGCTACAGGAATCTTAACCATAATGCGGCGTATATTGTATTCTCTAATCTTGGATATAGGCGGAATCTCCGGACCTAAAACCATACCTTTCAACTGCTCTGACAAATAAGATACCAATAATTTGGAAGCACCCTGCACTGCATTGATATTCTTGCTTTTCAGACTTATAAAAATTATTCTGCTAAAAGGTGGGTATGAAAACAGCCGCCTGATTTCAACCTGCTCATTATAGAATCCCTTATAATCACTCATAACAATCTGACTTACAATAGGATATTCTGCATGTACAGACTGCATAACAACCTCTCCCCTTTTATGAGCCCTGCCTGACCGCCCCGATACCTGAAGCAGTGTCTGATAACTCAACTCTGTGGAACGGAAATCGGGGTAATCCAAAAGAGTATCGGCGTTAATTATACCTACAAGTGAAACTCCCTCAAAATCAAGCCCTTTAGATACCATCTGCGTACCTAAAAGAATATCTGCCTTGTGGGCTGCAAACTTCTCTAAAATGTTTTTATATGAATTTTTGCCTTTTGTAGTATCCAAATCAAGACGCAATACACGTGCATCGGGTAAAAAATCATGAATTACCGCCTCCACTTGCTCTGTTCCATAACCGTATGCGGAAATTTCACCACCACAAACAGGGCATTTCTGTGGCATTGGCAAACGCTTGCCGCAATAATGGCATTCAAGAGAGTTTGAGCCTTTATGATACGTCATACTTACAGAGCAAGAATCGCATGTAGGCACCCAACCGCATGTCTGACAATGCACCTGAGATGAATATCCACGCCTATTGTGGAAAAGAATAACCTGCTCCCCTGCATTTACCGCTTCCACTATCTTATCTCTTAAAATCCAAGAGAACATAGACGTAACCTTACGTTTACTACGCTCCGCCCTCATATCCACCACAGTGGTCATAGGTGGCTCTATATCCTTGAATCTCTTGTTCAGTTCTACTAAATGCCACTTCCCCGATACAGCATTGTAATACCCCTCTATGCTTGGGGTTGCCGAGCCTAAAAGTGTATTTGCCTTATACATCGATGCCAACATAATGGCACAATTTACAGCATTATAGCGTGGAGCAGGCTCCTGTTGCTTATAACTTGAGTCATGCTGCTCATCAATTATAACCAATTTCAAATTCTTAAACGGAAGAAATACAGCAGACCTTACACCCAACACTATAGAGTATTTGGAACCATCAAGAATAACCTTATACACCTCTGCCCTCTCCTGCTCATTAAGATTAGAGTGATAAACAAGCATCTTTTCTCCAAAAAACACTCTCAAACGCTCTGTAAGCTGTGTTGTAAGGGCAATTTCGGGTACCAAATACAATACCTGACCGCCATTTCTAACCACATTGTCTATTAACTTAACATAAATCTCTGTCTTGCCACTTGAAGTTATGCCATGTAATAGCACAGGCTTATGGTCTTTAGCAAAAAAACTTGACACAGAATTATATGCAGTCTGCTGTGCATCAGATAGTTTATGAGGCTCTACTATAGGGGCTGTATATGAGAACCTGCTCTTATCCACATAATACCGCTCCACCGCACCTTTCTTTATCAAACCGTTTATCACAGCCAAACTAACAAGGCTTTGAGCCTCAGCCATAGAGAGATTTGACACTGACAGTCTGTCAAGCAGAATCTTCTGATTGTCAGTAGGTTTTCTTTTGCCAAATAACTTACTCCACTCTATTGTGGCAAGCCTCAGCCAAGCCTCACTCTGCGGTTTGTATTCTGCATTAAACAGTGCGGTAGGAATTGCAGCCTTCAGCACATCGCCAAGTTTGCACATATAGTAATCTGCAATCCACTGCCATAATTTAATCTGATTTTCCGTAAGGATAGGTTCAGGAAGCACAACCCTATCTATATCCTTATAGTTAATGCCTGATTTACACTCACTATGCAAACTTAATACTATACCATT
>JAKSNX010000028.1 GCA_024405815.1 Paludibacteraceae bacterium
AATTACGCAAATCAGCGACCTAAGTCTACAATGCTACTACAATGCAAATTTACAACTAAAAATTTATAAAACAAATGATTCTAAATCGATGTCCGCTTCATTTCTTATTGAAAATTACTGCCAAAGGTTTAGTGTAAAATACAGTGTACCTTTACTCCTCCTTTCAGTCGTCGTGAAGGTAACTTGCACTCGGCAAAAACAAAAACGTTCCGTTTTTGAAAAAGATATGCGAAAAATACTCACATTTTTTGATTTTTGCTCTCGTTTTTGTACCTTTGTCCCTCCAAATAAAAACATCATTATGAACGTAGCAATTGTTGGTGCCAGCGGTGCCGTAGGTCAGGAGTTTTTAAGAGTGCTCTCGGAGAGGAATTTCCCCATCACAGAGTTGTTTCTTTTTGGTTCTTCACGCAGTGCAGGAACTGAGTATGAGTTTAAAGGAAAGAAATACACAGTAAAGGAGTTGAAACACGGCGATGATTTCAAAGGCATTGACATAGTGTTTACATCTGCCGGAGCAGGCATTTCAAAAGAGTTTGAGAAGGATATAACCAAGTTTGGGGCTGTTATGATTGACAACTCAAGTGCATTCCGTATGGACCCGGAGGTACCTCTTGTGGTTCCTGAAATGAATGCCCCCGATGCCAAAATACGCCCTCGTAATGTAATTGCAAACCCTAACTGCACCACCATTATTATGGTTGTGGCTCTAAAGGCTATAGAGCAACTTTCACATATTAAGAGAGTTCACGTCTCTACATATCAGGCAGCATCGGGTGCGGGAGCCGCCGCTATGGCTGAACTTGAGCTTCAATATCGCCAAGTGCTTAACAATGAGCCTGTAACAGTTAATAAATTTGCATATCAACTTGCATTTAACCTTATTCCTCAGATAGATGTGTTCACCGATAATGGATATACTAAAGAGGAGATGAAAATGTATAATGAGACCCGCAAGATTATGCACTCTGACATTGCCGTAAGTGCAACCTGTATTCGTGTGCCATCGTTAAGGGCTCATTCAGAAGCTGTTTGGGTTGAGACAGAAAGACCTCTTACAGTTCAAGAGGTTCAAGACGCATTTGCTAAAGCAGAAGGTCTTGTGCTTGAAGACAACCCTGCAGAAAAGATTTATCCAATGCCATTGTTTAAATCGGGTCTTGACCCTGTTTATGTGGGCAGAGTACGCAAGGATTTGGCAAATGATAATGGTATGACATTCTGGTGCGTTGGCGACCAAATTAAGAAAGGTGCCGCACTTAACGCAGTTCAAATTGCAGAATACTTAATTAAAGAAGGTGACATTAAAAAGTAATACACACTTCTCTCAGAACCTTTGTTCCGATGTAAACGCCCTGTTACAAGGTGTTTCACCGGAACAATTGTTTATTCTTACAGACAGCAACTCAGCAAAACACTGTCTGCCGCTGCTTGGCGGCTCTGTGGCAAACGCCAAAATCATTGAGGTGCAAGGCGGCGATTCACACAAAAGCCTTACAACCATAGAGCAAATCTGGACTTTTCTTTGTAGTAACGGAGGCACAAGGCACTCTGTGCTTATAAATCTTGGCGGTGGCGTAATTACAGATATGGGCGGTTTTGCAGCCTCCACTTTCAAGCGTGGCATAAGGTTTATAAACATACCCACCACCCTGCTCAGTATGGTTGACGCAGCCATCGGGGGCAAGACAGGCTTCAATTTTAATGGGCTTAAAAATGAAATCGGGGTTATAAACCAACCGTCAGATGTAATTATCAGTGCTGAGTTTTTACGCACACTGCCCAAAACAGAGTTGTTATCGGGTTACGCAGAGGTTATAAAGCACGGACTTATAAGCAACAGTGGCTATCTGAATGCAATTCTTAATTTTGATTTATCAAACCCCGATACTAAGGGTTTGCAAGACATTATTAAGGAATCTATAGATATAAAATCTAAAATAGTGGAGCAAGACCCTACAGAAAAAGGGGTACGGAAGACACTTAACCTTGGACACACCATAGGGCACGCCCTTGAGAGTTTCTCTCTGAAAAAAGGCAACGCACTGCCCCACGGCTATGCTGTGGCATACGGACTTATAGCGGAACTATACCTATCCTACAAATTACACGCATTCCCCAAAGAGACCCTTTTAAGCGTTTCCCGATATATAAAAGAGTATTACGGAGCATACAACATAGGGTGCGATGACTACCCCGAACTTTTCAACCTTATGCTTCACGATAAGAAGAACACCTCTGCCACAGAGGTTAACTTCACGCTACTTAGCGGTGTGGGCACACCTGTGCTAAACTGCACATTAGACCAGGAAACCATATTCCAATCACTTGATTTCTACAGAGATACGGTAGGATTATAACAAAAAAATCCGCCCCATCTTAGATGAAGCGGACTGTTTTTAAGATTGCAAGACCTTAAGCAAGCTTGTTAATGTAAAGTGCAAGTTTAGATTTAAGGTTGCTTGCCTTGTTGCTGTGGATTACGTTAATCTTAGCAAGTTTGTCAAGCATAGCGGAAACTTTTGGAAGCATTGCCTGAGCAGCCGCTTTGTCTTTTGTTGCACGAAGGTCTCTTACTGCGTTACGCATAGTTTTTGCATAGTAACGGTTATGCAATCTTTTTGTCTCTGTTTGTCTGATTCTCTTCTCAGACGATTTGTGATTCGCCATTTTTTTATTTTTTTTGTTTATCGTAGCCCATAGCAGAATCGAACTGCTCTTTCAAGAATGAAAATCTTACGTCCTAACCGATAGACGAATGGGCCATCCCATTTTTTGGGTTTGCAAAGATAGTGCTAATTTTTCAACTGCACAAATTTTTTTTGCTTTTGTTTTAAGTTACCACATTTTTTAGTACCTTTGTACCCGATAAGTACTATCCTCGCACCATTTTTGCTATATGCAGAACAGGAGTATTATGGGCATAAAAGGTTGGAAAGAGGACGACCGCCCACGTGAAAAGTGCTTAACAAACGGCGTAAGTTCACTGTCAGATTCAGAATTGCTTGCAATTTTAATTGGGTCGGGAACAAAAAATTTGTCGGCAGTGGAGTTAGGCAGAGCGATACTTAAAAAAGCTAATTACCGTCTGTCTGATTTAGGCAGAATGGGGTGCAAGGAGTTATGCACAATAAACGGTATAGGGGATGCGAAAGCCATCACCATAATTGCCGCACTTGAATTAGGGCGGAGACGCAAGATTGATGACATTAACAAAGATGAATCATTCATATCAAGCCGTCAGGCAGCCGATGTGTTCATACCTTTGCTTGCAGATTTATCGCATGAGGAGTTTTGGGTGATGTTTGTAAATCACTCTAACAAGTGCATCTCCAAGAAAAGAGTTTCATCGGGTGGCATACACCAAACGGCAGTTGACCCTAAACTTATTTTTAAGGAGGCATTACAGAATTTGGCAACAGGAATAATCCTCTGTCATAATCACCCAAGCGGTAACACCAAGCCCAGCGATTTGGACATTTCTCTTACAAGAAATATCCAGCAAGGGGCAGAAACGCTTGATATAAGGATTTTAGACCATATAATAGTAAGCGGAGGAGAATATTTCAGTTTCTCTGATAACAATATACTATAAGAAAATGATAACATTTTACACAGAAAAATACACACCTCGTCTTAAATATGTGGTACAACACGTGTTTGAGAAAATTTTGTGCACTAATGTAAATATCACAAAAGATATAGAGGAGGCTAAAAAGGCTGACGGACCCATTATATGTTACTCCAGAACAGAGATACTAATGGGAGCATTCAACATACTGCCTCATGGTCTTCTTTTCCAATCAGATATAAGAGAACTTAACATAACGGTTTCAGATTGGGACGGTATGCCCATATTCTTCCAATCAAACAGCGATAGATACGATATTCCATTTGACATTTTCTCTGCCATATTTTATTTAATAAGCCGTTATGAGGAGTATAACGGAGAGACTGATGAACACGGCAGATTCCGTAAAGAGAATAGTATAGCATACAAGAATGATTTTATAGCACGCCCTTTAGTTGATGAATGGGCATATAAATTAGAGGCATTACTAACAGAAAAGGTTGGATACACACCAGCCAAGAAGCAACGTTTCAGAATGCACTCTTCTGTAGTTATAGACAATCTGTTTAAATACCGTCATCGTTCCATACTAAAAAACACAGCCCAAATATTCTCAAAACTATTTTCAGGCAATTGGCGTGGTTTTAAGCATCAGTTACGTGTTTTACTGTATTTGGATAATGACCCATATAACAATTTGGACTTCATTATAAGATTTCACAACGATGTAAAACTTAACCCGTCTTTCTTTGTTCTTATGCATAAAGGTGGCAATGACTCTAAATGTCTATACTCAACGTATAAGTCATTGAGAAAGACACTGAGACGCAGTTATGTTACAGGGTTGCATCCGTCTTATGCGTCAAATTCCAACACTAAAAAAATCCGCAAGGAGCTTAAAGCGCTTGAAAAGAAGATTACAAAGCAACGTGTAACTACTGCAATGTTCCATAGGTTGCGTTTTAACCTGCCTAAAAGTTATGAGTCGCTTCTTAAAATTGGCATTTCTGATGATTACTCGATGGGCTACATTGATTCCGTTGGATTCCGTGCAAGCACTTGTACCCCATTTAGATTCTATGATATAAAACATGAATGCAAGACACGTCTAATGATACACCCACTCCTATTTACAGATGAGTCCATTAAAGAATCTGGCATTCATCACGGCTCATTTGAGGATACAATGATTCCTATGATAAACAGCATAAAGAAAGTAAACGGTCAATTCTGTTGCTGCATAAGCAATAGAGTGCTATCCAACACAGATAAATGGTACGGATGGCGCACCGCTATAGAACGTGTATATCGTTATGCTTCAGAATTGGAGTTACACGATATTAAAACAGCACGTAACCTTATGGCATAATACAACATCTAAGCCTCTGTAGTTCAACGGATAGAATAGAAGTTTCCTAAACTTTAGATAGGGGTTCGATTCCCCTCGGAGGTACAAACTACAACAGCAGTGGGCAGATAAACATAAAACTGAATCCCAACAAAATACCTGCAAAAAGTTGCATCGGGGTATGGGCATTAAGCTGAAGCCTTGCAGAACAAACCAATCCACAACACAGAATAAGCACCACAATTAGAGCTGGATTGTACACTCCATACGCAAATGATATATACAGAGATGCTCCAAGAAGTCCACTAATACCTGTTGCATGAGCTGATATTTTCCAAAAGAAATTTATTAGTGTTACCGCAAGTAAGGCAAAAAATGCCATAAGCACCACTTTTGACACTACAAAAGAGTTGAATTTAAACAGAAACCATGCCGTGCAGGCATAACAGACAAGAGTAAAAAGGTATGCCCAAATACGTTGTTTGCGGTCAGAGGCTTGAGGTGTGGTAATTACTTTCAACCTTATAAGTAAAGAGTAGAAAATAACAGGCAATACCACCATTATTGCAGCACAAACCACTATTACAGCAATCTTTGCCCAAATGTTAAAGCCATAAAACTGCGGCACCGCAAAAAGAAGAGTCAGCCCGTACAGAGGAACCAGTAAGGGCTGAAATACAATGGTTAAGATTTGTGCTAATTTATTGTTCATCGCTTTTATGTATTATGTATAAATGTATGATGTATGTCAATTTATACATCATACATCATACATCACACATCATACATTAGCACTTAACAAGTGCCATAGTATCCTGTGCAATCATAAGCTCCTCATCGGTTGGAATAATTACAACCGTTACCTTGGAATCGGGTGTAGAGATAACACGCTCAATACCACGACATTTGTTAGCCTCTTCATCTAGTTTTACACCAAGGAATCCAAGATTGTCACACAATATTTTTCTAAGCGGAGCCTGATTCTCACCAACGCCACCTGTAAGCACTATTACATCAACACCACCAAGAGCAGCTGTAAACGCACCAATATACTTAACCCAACGATACATATACATATCTATGGCAAGAGCAGCGTTTTTGTTTCCAGCATCAGCGGCAGCCTGAGTGTCTCGCATATCAGAAGAGCCTCCCCATATACCCTCCACACCACTTTTCTTATTAAGCAAAGAGGAAACACCCGCGGCATCTAAATTCTCCTTACGCATAATGTAAGTTACAGCACCTGCGTCAATATCGCCACTGCGAGTACCCATTATCAAGCCCTCAAGCGGTGTAAAGCCCATTGTGGTATCTACAGACTCACCATCTTTGACAGCGGTAATTGAGCCACCGTTACCCACATGGCAAGTAATCATTTTTGTACCCTTTACAGGTATTCCTAAGAACTCGCAAGCACGTGCGGATACATATCTGTGGCTTGTTCCGTGAAAACCATAACGACGTATACCATATTTTTCATAAAGTGCGTAAGGTACAGCATACATAAACGCCTTTTTAGGCATGGTTTGATGAAATGCGGTATCAAACACAGCCACCTGAGGCACATTAGGCAATATTTTTGCTATAGTCTTGATTCCCTCTATGTTAGCAGGATTATGGAGAGGCGCCATATCAGAGCATTTCTCTATCTGAGCAAGCACTTTGTCATCTATAACCACACTCTTGTTGAATTTTTCTCCACCATGCACTACCCGATGTCCTACTGCGTTAATCTCGTCCATTGACTTTATGGCTGCATACTCCCCTTGTGTAAGAGTTTCAAAAATAAACGCTATAGCCTCCGTGTGAGTAGGCATATTGCGCATAAGAGTTTTTTTAGAACCGTCAGCAAGTTTAATCACATTGCAGGAGTCTGGAAGACCAATCTTCTCAACACCGCCTGCGGCAATCACATTTCCGCCATCAGTCATATCAAAAAGTTTATACTTTACTGATGAACTACCACAATTTAAGACTAAGATTTTCATATTAACATTGGTTAGAGGTTATAATAATCATTTTAATAATGTCATCCACATTGCAACCGCGTGAAAGGTCATTTACAGGGGCTGCCATACCTTGCAAAATAGGACCTACAGCAATACCACCGCTAAGGCGTTGTGCAAGTTTGTAGCCTATATTGCCTGCATCAAGGTTAGGGAATACAAGAACATTGGCATCACCCTGGATTTTACTTCCTGGTGCCTTGCTCTTACCCACAGACGGCACAATGGCGGCATCTGCCTGAAATTCTCCGTCAAGGCATAAATCTGGAGCCAACTCTTTGGCAAGGCGTGTGGCAGTCTGAACTTTCTCCACGCTATCATGTTTTGCACTACCCATAGTAGAGAAACTAAGCATTGCAACCTTAGGCTCATATCCACCTAAAACTCTTGCAGTAGAGGCACTTACTACAGCAATCTCAGCAAGTTGCTCTGCTGTAGGGTCTGGAGTTACAGCACAGTCAGCAAAAATAAACGTACCATTGTGTCCATATTCCGCTTTAGGAATAATCATAAGGAATGCACCCGATACCACACTGATTCCCTTTTTCATTTTTATTATCTGAAGGGCGGGACGCAATACATTACTTGTGGCATTCATGGCACCTGCAACCTCGCCGTCTGCATCGCCGTTCTTAACCATAAGAGAAGCAAGATACAGAGGATTATCAAAAACCAACTTGTGGGCATCTTCCTCACTTAGACCTTTATTCTTACGCAATCCGTAAAGAAGCTGTACATACTCCTCTGCCTTAGGGTCTGACTGAACATCAAAAATAGTAGCCCTATCTATACCTGTAAGCCCCATTTCAGCGGCCTTTGCATAGATTTCATCTTTTTTACCAAGCAGAATTATATCTGCTAATCCACTCTCCAATACCTTAGAAGCCGCCTCCAATGTGCGTACCTCAAGCGATTCAGGCAATACAATCCGTTTCTTGTTTGCCTTAGCTCGCTCCGCTAATGATTCAAAAATATCCATAATATTAAATTTTCCCTCTCGGATGGAACTCCGTTATAGTGTTTCTTAAATTCTCCATACTTATGTGAGTGTATATCTCGGTTGTAAGAATACTCTCATGTCCAAGCATCTGCTGAATAGCCCTAAGATTTGCACCGCCCTCAAGCAGATGGGTTGCAAAAGAGTGCCTTAAAGTATGCGGACTAAGTTGCACCTTAATTCCAGCGTCTTTGGCACACTGCTTGATAATAATGAAAACCATCTGTCTTGTCATCTGGGCACCACGCCTGTTAAGAAACATAAAATCTTGATTTCCAGGCTGTACTGCCAAACATCTACGCCAAGGCAAGTAGTTCTTTATTTCATTTACAGCGGTTTGGGATATGGGAATCAGCCTTTGCTTGCTCCCCTTTCCCTCCACCTTAACATACATCTCATCAAAGAACACATTACTTATTTTAAGCCCCACAAGCTCACTCACACGCAGTCCGCAACTATATAGAGTCTCTATTATGGCACGGTTTCTATGTCCCTCAGGCTTACTTAAGTCTATTACAGACTTCATTGCATCAATTTCCTCCACGCTAAGCACACTTGGCAAATGTCGGCTTAGTTTAGGGGTCTCTATAAGGTCAGCTTGGCTGTCGGCTATAATATCCTCCATAACCAAGTACTTGTAAAACTGCTTTATACCCGATAAAATCCTTGCCTGACTTCGTGCCGCAATTCCCATTGAGCCAATCTCAATAAGAAAAGCATTAAAATCCTCAAGTTTAGCCCTCTTGTAATCCACCCCCGATGCAGAGAAATACTCCAACATCTTTTCTACATCACGTATATAGGCATCTACCGTATTGGCAGAGAAACTCCTTTCAAGTAACAGATAACGCTTGTAACCTAACGTATCACTGTAATGCGGCTTGATTGATGGCTGGGTTGGCATACATTTCCACTATTTTAGAACTCAAGAACTCACAATCCTTGTTTGGAATATCAATCAAATCAACCCTACTCTTTAAATAAGCCTTAAACACCTCTACATCCTTGTCTGTATATTTATCTCTAAACCTACAACCACCTTCAAGCATATCCGCCGCCACATAATTATTCTCAAATAACAAGTAACCCTTGTGTATCTGCTTGTCAAGTTCAGTGGCAATAAGCTGAGCCTGCTCGTTTCTTGGGGTATCTCCCACCATATTTTGAAGTTCTCTCATAGGTTTGCCTATCATAAACGAT
The DNA here is from genome assembly GCA_024405815.1 of Paludibacteraceae bacterium. GTDB lineage: Bacteria > Bacteroidota > Bacteroidia > Bacteroidales > Paludibacteraceae > Enterocola. Next base: position 9,123 of record JAKSNX010000028.1, read on the forward strand.
ACTCTACCCTTGTACCCCATCAAGCCTGTCTTCATATTCATTAAATCATCTTGCGGACTCTTCTTATAATCAGGATTATCTCTTTTTAGTTGGAACTCCATCGCCTTTAGATAATCACACGGGTCAAACTCATAGTTTATAGATACTGGGGTGATATTCAACGCCTCCACAGACTCCGCTATATCACGGCTTCCACTCATAGATAGCATCTTAATTATGGCAGGTGCCGTGCGGTCATCGGAATTTTTAGCCCTGCCCTCACGCTGTGCTATCCAAATAGACTCTTTATGCTCTAATCGGGTAATGCGGATATAATCAGAAAGGTGCTTGGATATAAGCAGTTGCTCTTTTATGGAGCCGTCACGCTTTACAACAAAAGATTTGCAAAGCCTTACAGAGAGGTTTATCCAAGGAAACACAAGCAAGTTATTGCCTATGGCTATCTGAGTGGTATTAAACCCTTTATATAATAAATGGGCGTTTAGAAACGCTGAATCCAATATAATATCCCGATGATTTGATATAAACAGATTACCACCATTTACATCAACATTTTCTGCTCCGTATAATCTTACATCTTTGCAAGTTTTGTTTTCAAGAGTATTGACCAACACCCTTATCATTTCGTGCTGCAAACTATCAATGGTATCTATTTTATTTAATAGATTGATAATGTACTCAGAATAGTCATTGCCAAGCACAGATGCAAGAATAGCAGGCACTTGAGGCTGATTGAGAATCTCTGCCACAGACTTTTGAACCTCATCATCATAAAGTCTGCGTATGTCATCAAATTCTACAGGATATTTCATATTAGTTGATAATTAACAGTTAGGCATTTAGTTTTTGCTGAAGAGCAATTATTCGGGCTGCCTTTTTTGACAGAGCCGCATTAGAGTAACTGCGGTCAAGCGATACCTCCTCACCAGCCCACTCAGGCAATTTAAACCCCTCATTCTCATCACTAAGTTCTATCTCCGCAATAATAAGCCCCTTATGCACACCCAAAAACTCATCTACCTCCCAAATTTTACCTCCAATAGGCACACGATACCTAAATTTCTCTATTACAGGGTAAATTGCCATCTGTAACATAGCCTCAGCATCAGGCACAGGAATCTCATACTCAAATTCCGGGCGTGATATGCCTACAGTCTTGCCCTTGATTGTAAGAAACGCCTTTTTATTTTCAGGCTCATTTTTGGGACTTATAACCCTTACCCTTGTAGTTGCACCACTCTCTGCCAAATAACCCTGACGGAAATACTCCCCACCTTTCTTTGGTGCAGACCACTTCTCATTTACCAAATATTTCTTCTCAATTTCAATCATTATATCGGTGATGCGGTGATTCGGTGATGCGGTGATTCGATGTTACAAAAATTTAAGCCATCTAATAATCTCACGTACACCATCCCTGCCTCAAGTATCTCGCTCTTGCAAATATACTCATCTGCAGTGTGTGAGCGTGCAGAATCTCCAGGACCCAATTTTACAGACGGGAACGGCATTAACGCTTGGTCAGACATGGTTGATGAGCCGAATAGCTCTCCGCCCATAGCCTTAAATTTACTTACTACAGGGTGTTCCACACTTATACCCGATGGTTTAAGCCTGGTGGAACGTGGCGTTACACTGCACTCCACATTATCCTTTACTATATCTAAAATATCCTGATGAGAGTAACACTCATTAAGCCTTACATCTACGGTAAAAGTACATTTATCGGGTACTACATTATGCTGTGTACCAGCATTAACTATAGTTACCTGCATATTTACGCCACCAAGCCACTGAGACTCTTTAGGAAACTTATATGTGCGGAACCAATTTATATCGTCCATAGCCTTATAAATGGCATTCACACCCTCACATCTGGCTGCGTGTCCGCTTTTGCCAACACTCTCACAATCAAGCACCATAAGCCCCTTTTCAGCCACCGCCATCTTTAGCGATGTAGGCTCACCCACTATTGCAAAATCTATTTTGGGCAGTTTGTCAAGTACACTCTCTATACCTCCCTTACCCGATACCTCCTCTTCCGCACTTAAGAGCAACACCAAATTATAATTCTGTTTAGTATCCTTTAATTTAAGGAATGTATGAATAAGCGACACCACACTTGCGTGGGCATCGTTTGAACCTAATCCGTAAATTTTATCACCCTCTTCCACAGCATTATAAGGGTCTCTGCTCCACGATGTTGTAGGTTTAACCGTATCAATGTGGGAATTTAGCAGAATGGTAGGTTTAGACTCATCATACCCACCCGCAATGCACCACAGATTATTACCATACCTCTGCACTCCACACCCCCTCTCCTGAAGCCATGCCTCAAGAAAATCAGCCTTTTTCTGTTCATCTCTACTTACAGAAGGAATGGAAATCAATATTTTTAACAAATCAATCATACATCATTTTAATCTCGCCTACGGCTCCTCATACATCATACATCATACATTAATTATTATGGTTCCGCATTGCGTTCCAAGGTTCTCTGCCTTAGTAATCACCACCCTTTTAACTCCTGCATTAAGTGCCTCAAAAGCATTATCTATCTTAGGTATCATACCGCCTGTTATTATCCCTTTCTGTTTATATTCTGCATATAAGGCAGGTGTAATTTCAGGTATTACACTATTATCATCATTCTCATCAGAGAGCACTCCGTTCTTCTCAAAACAGAAAGTAAGGGTCACATCGTAGTATGGAACAAGAGATTTTGCAGTCTCTGCGGCTATAGTATCAGCATTAGTATTTAGCAAGCCATACTCATTGCTGAAACTAAGCGGTGCCATAACAGGCACTACACCCGATGCTATAAGTTCTGCCAAACGTTTGCCATCTACACTTTTTACATCACCTACAAAACCGTAATCTATCTCTTTAACAGGGCGTTTATCACTACATACAACCCCCATATCAGCACCTGTAAGTCCAAGAGCATTTACTCCTAACTGTTGCAATCCTGCCACTATATTCTTGTTTACAAGACCGCCATACACCATTGTAACCACCTTAAGAGTCTCTGCATCGGTGATTCTACGCCCGTCCACCATCTTGCTCTCAATGCCTAACAGAGTTGCTATTCTGGTGGCAGACCTGCCACCCCCATGCACTAACGCCTTGCTACCATCCATGGCAGAGAATAGTTTAAGAAGATTCTTAAGAGAATCCTGCTCCTCCACTATCTTACCGCCTACTTTTATTACATTTATACTTGCCATAATGCCTATTATAAACCTTTGCCACAGCAGTTCTTATACTTTTTACCACTACCGCAAGGACACGGGTCATTTCGCCCTACGGTCTTCTCTACACGTACAGGCTGCGGTTTCTGGTGCTCACGTGTATCTTGCGCTCCCGCCTTCATAATATCGCTCTTGTGAGCCTGATACTTACTGTAGTCACTGCGTTTCTGTTCACGAGCCTCTTTTAATTCATCACCCTCACGTACAGGGATTTGTGCCCTTGTAAGAATTGTAAGTGCTTTCTTGTTTATAGTCTCTATCATAGACATAAACAATCCGTGAGCCTCTATCTTATATATTACAAGAGGGTCTTTCTGCTCATATTGAGCGTTCTGAACACTTGTTCTAAGGTCATCAAGTTCACGCAAATGGTCTTTCCATGCCTCATCTATAGTATGTAACAATACTGCTTTTTGGAATGCCTTAACCACAGCCTTACCCTCTGTATCGTTAGCCTCTTTAAGATTTACAGGTATGTTATACATAGTCTTACCGTCTGTAAACGGAATTATTATGCGCTCATACATCTGACCTTGAGTCTCATACACACGCTTAATTACAGGATATGCAATCTGTGCAGTACGCTCACTCTTACGCATAAAGTTCTCATAAACCTTATCATAAATGTTATCAGTAAGCTCCTGTATCTTAGTGCGGCGCATTGTTTCTGAATCCAACTCTATGTCCACTGCAAACTGACGTAGCAATGCCATTTTCAAGCTCTCTGCATCCATAGAGTCATAGTAGGTGTCAACAAGCACCGCTATTCCGTCATAAATCATGTTTACAATATCTATACCTATACGCTCTCCCATAAGTGCATGATGACGGCGTGCATAGATATTAGTACGCTGCTTATTCATAACATCGTCATACTCAAGCAGACGCTTACGTATGCCAAAGTTATTCTCTTCTACCTTTTTCTGGGCACGCTCTATTGACTTGGATATTTGGTTATGCTCCATCATCTCATCTTCCTGCAATCCAAGAGCATCCATAACCTTTACTATACGGTCAGAGCCAAACACACGCATCAGGTTATCCTCAAACGATACGTAGAACACTGATGAGCCCGGATCTCCCTGACGTCCTGAACGACCACGCAACTGACGGTCTATACGGCGGCTCTCATGACGCTCTGTACCTATAATGGCAAGACCACCCGCCTCTTTTGCCTCTGGTGTAAGCTTTATATCGGTACCACGACCTGCCATATTGGTGGCTATTGTAACGGTACCCTGCCTACCTGCAAGGGCAACAATCTCAGCCTCTTTCTGATGTAACTTGGCGTTAAGTACATTATGCTTGATTTTACGCATATCAAGCATTTTACTCAATAGTTCTGATGTCTCCACTGATGTGGTACCCACAAGAACAGGCCTACCTTCTCCTATAAGTCTCTCTATCTCTGCTATTACAGCATTGTATTTGGCACGTTTTGTCTTGTAGATACGGTCATTCATATCGGTACGGATAACAGGACGGTTTGTAGGGATTGTAACCACATCAAGTTTGTAGATATCCCAAAACTCTCCCGCTTCTGTTTCTGCTGTACCTGTCATACCTGCAAGTTTACGGTACATACGGAAATAGTTTTGCAGTGTAATGGTAGCGAATGTCTGTGTGGCAGCCTCCACTTTTACACGCTCCTTAGCCTCTATGGCTTGGTGCAGACCATCGGAGTAGCGTCTGCCCTCCATTATACGGCCTGTCTGCTCATCAACTATCTTAACCTTGTTGTCATCTATAACATATTGGTCATCTTTCTCAAACAGTGTATATGCTTTAAGAAGTTGGTTTACAGTGTGTACACGCTCTGATTTAATAGCATAATCCTCCATTAGGGCATCTTGCTTGGCAACCTTATCATCTTCTGATAAATTCTGGTTAGCCAATTCCGCCAACTCGGTGCCTATATCGGGTAATACAAAGAATTTAGCATCACCTGTATCGGCAGATATAAGGTCTATACCCTTATCTGTAAGCTCTATGCTGTTATGTTGCTCCTCAATCACAAAGAAAAGCTCATCTGTAATCTCTGGCATACGCTTATTGTTCTGCTCCATATACACAGCCTCTGTCCTCAGCATAGATGCCTTTACTCCCGGCTCACTCAAATATTTTATAAGAGGTTTATATTTAGGCAAACCCTTGAACGCTCTGAATAGGAATATGTTACCCTGATTTCTCTCCTCCTCCTTATCAGAAGCCATCAACTTTTTAGCATCTATAAGCAGTTTTGTTACAAGAGCCTTCTGTGCCGCTACTATTCTCTCCACTTTAGGGCAATACTCCTCAAACATCTGGTCTTCTCCCTTAGGCACAGGACCCGATATTATAAGTGGAGTACGTGCATCGTCTATAAGCACAGAGTCCACCTCATCTACTATGGCGTAGTTATGACGGCGTTGAACCAAATCGTCTGGCGATGATGCCATATTATCACGCAGATAGTCAAAACCAAACTCATTATTGGTACCGAATGTAATATCGGCGTTATATGCACGGCGACGTTCATCGGAGTTAGGCTGATACTTATCTATACAGTCAACGCTAAGACCATGGAACATATATAGAGGTCCCATCCACTCAGAGTCACGTTTAGACAAGTAGTCATTAACTGTAACCACATGCACACCGTTACCTGTAAGTGCGTTAAGGAATACAGGAAGCGTAGCCACAAGTGTCTTACCCTCACCAGTAGCCATCTCCGCTATTTTACCCTTATGTAATACCACACCACCTATAAACTGTACATCGTAGTGTGCCATATCCCACTTAACGGTATTACCTCCTGCCATCCACTCGTTTTTATAGATGGCATAATCACCGTCAATGGTTACAAAATCAAATTTTACTGCAAGCAAGCGGTCAAATTCAGTTGCCTTAACCTTTATTGTCTCATTCTCCTTAAAACGCCTTGCTGTCTCTCTAATAATAGAGAACACCTCTGGCAAGAAACGGTCAAGAGCCTCGTCCATTGTATCAAGAGCCTTCTTGTCAAGTTTGTCTATCTCTGCATAAATAGGCTCACGGTCTTGAAAATCGGTGGTTTCTATTGTAGCCTTAAGTTCATCTATTTTTTTCTGATACTCAGCCGCCACACTACGCACCTCTGCCTTAATGGCTGCACTACGCTCACGCAATTCATCGTCAGACAACTTTTCCACTTGCGGATACACCGCCTTTATCTGCTCTAGATAAGGCTTTACCGCTTTCATATCTCTATCGGACTTGGTGCCGAAAAACTTTCCTAATAAATCATTAAATCCCATAATTAACTTACTCTAATTTTTCTACCTATCTTTAATATTGTATTTGGCTTTATGCCGTTAAGTTTACAAAGTCTGGAAACTGTAGTCCCTCTCCTTTTTGCTATACCCGATAGGGTATCTCCCTTACGTATCACGTAATAGGAGGTATTCTGCACATCTCTCTTATACTTGAATGTGCGGGCACATATAGGCACATTGTTGTATTTAGGCAACCCCGATTCAAAATCAACCACCGTTGTAGGGTCTATAGGATTACCCACATAACGGATTTCATAGTGCAGGTGAGACCCTGTACTACGCCCCGTATTACCTCCAAGTGCTATAGGGTCTCCACTTTTAACGTATGTGTCTGGCACCACCAAAAGTTTACTGCAATGCCCATACACAGTCTCTAACCCATTGTTATGGCGTACAAGCACATAATAACCGTAGCCCTTACCATATCTTGCTATACGCACCACCCCATCAAATGCACTTCTGATAGTATCACCTACATATAGTTTAACATCGGTTCCATAATGGAAACGGTATTGACGCATACCAAAATTAGAGGTGATTCTACCCAGGAACGGATGCGTATAACCATTCATATCCACCATAACGGTATCCTTCATATTATAAAGGTTACAGTTATAAGGATTAACCACTGCCGTATTCCAAACTATATTATACACAGCCTCGTATGTGCTGTCTCTAAATAGTTGGAAATGGAACATACAAGCGGAATCCACCGCTAATTCCACATTAGCCGAATCAGGAGCGTCATTATCATCGTCCTCATCTTCCGCACCAGCCGCATTTATGTTATCTACACTATCTGTTTCTTGCAACAGCACATCCTCTATACCAAATATATTATCGGTATCCGTAGCCTCTACAGCAAAAGCAATACCCAAGCAAACCGAAATTAACAAAAATCTTTTCATCAAATCAAAATTAAACTGCAAAGTTAATGAATTTCTGCCAAAATATCAAGAGCAGACTTTACTTCTTCACTCTCATAATTCATTATTATTTGGTAAGCATCTCTACCAAACATATACTCAGCCACTAAGGCTTTTACCAATAAAGACATAATTGGAGTTGCATCGGCAAACTCCTTTTCTGTATAATCTATACCTGCATCTAACAGACTGTTCTCTATATCACGTAGCATAGCAGACACATCCAATTCATTATATAACTGCTCTGGCGATTTTATGGCAGAAAGAGCCTCCCTGTTTCCAAGATAATACTTTAATGACACTTTTATAGGCAACTGCTTCTTAATTAGAGATATCTCAAATGGTGTCAGTCTTGCAGTATCGGGTTCCACATAAACATCGGGATATATACCGTACTCTAAAGAATCCACATACTCACCATCTTTATACGGACGCTGAATACACCTGCCTTTAGGGGTATAATATCTTGATACCGTAAGCCTTATCTCTGAACCATCTGAGAAACGGAACGGTTGTTGCACAAGACCTTTGCCAAAACTGCGGCAACCCACTATCTTGGCTCTGCCCAAATCCTGCATGGCACCTGCAAAAATCTCACTTGCCGATGCAGAATTACCATCTATAAGCACCACTAACGGATCTTTCAAAAATTTCTGATAACCACTGTAGGACTCTATTCTGTTATCAGGTCTGTGATACCCCTTGGTCTCCACAAGTAATGTACCCTTAGGAATAAATTGACTAATCAGCTCTGTGGCTGTGTGAAGATAGCCACCGCCATTACCACGCAAGTCAATAATAAATTTCTTGGCACCTTTATGTTTAAGTCCTTTAATGGCAGACACCGCCTCATCTTCTGTATTCATTGCAAACTTATCCAAGTGGATTAAGCCTACATCGAGGGCTACAAGATAAGAAGCCACCACACTCTCTATAGGAATAATATCTCTTGTAATCTCCTGTCTGAAAGTATCTCCACCCCTTTTTACCAATACATTGACCTTAGTTTTGCGTTTACCTTTGATATAATACTGAATAGAGTCAGTTTGCATTCCAACAAGACATACATCGCCAGCATAAAGCAACTTATCTCCTATCTTAATACCCGATGATTGAGCAGGGCCGCCATCAATTACACGCAACACATTCAGAGTATCATCTAACATAATATAACTCACCCCTATTCCCTCAAACTCTCCTTGCAACTGCTCCTCAGACTCCTTTACCTGCTGTGCGGTTAGATATTTACTATGAGGGTCCAGTTTTGAGAGCATACCTTCTGTGGCATACTCCATCAGTTTTGACATATCTGTCTTTTCTACATAATTTTCTGATATACAATTATATATATCAGAGAACTTAAGAATGTCAGACATAGCCTCCGATGTTAT
>JAKSNX010000029.1 GCA_024405815.1 Paludibacteraceae bacterium
ACTGTAGCGGTCTCATCGCCTTCAATCTCTCCTTTTAGGATTACAGCTAATTGTTTTGCAGATAGTTCCATAATGTTATTGTGTATATTACGGTCATATTATCTTGCAAAGATAGTAAATAATATTTAAGACCTTATAAAATAAGTCTTAAAATATGTTAAAAAAAGAGAGAATTATAGTTTTTTATAACTTATAGTAACTCAAGTAGTATTTTTGTATTTCCCTTGAAAGTACATTCATATCAAACATATCGGACGCTTCAGATATGCTTTTAGTTGTACCATCGGAGTAGAGTATGTCAATGGCAGTCTCGTCACCTGTGTAAATATGGTTTGAGACCGTATTCTCAGATACCAAATACTGTGCTTCTTCCTTACTGATGTCAAACGCCTTGCACATCTCATCTATTTTGCCTTCAATAATCTGAGAATCAAATGGTTTGTTGGATATGTCAAGATGGAATAAGTGCCTGTTTACTATACCGTTGCTCAGTATAGACAAGACCTTGTCTTTTGAGTGAGTCCAAGCTTTTAACGCTACCCATACATCGGAGTCATCAATGTCCATAAATCTATCTATTACAGTATCATCAATGTTCTTTACAGGCTGTTTAAGGAAAAATTTGAGAGAGTCACCGGCAAACAAATCACCACCATTCAGTTCCACGTATCTTGCTCTGCATAGAGTTTTAGATAGCATTAAATCAGATGCATACGCCGTTTTGTGATAATATACCTGCCAATACATAAGGCGGCGGCTCATAAGAAAATTCTCAATGGAGTATATGCCTTTTGCTTCCACCACAAGTTTGCCGTCTTTAATGTTAAGCATTCTTATAATTCTTGCAGACCCGATGTTTCCCTCCTGCACGCCAGAGAAAAAACTATCGCGACGTATATAGTCAAGGCGGTCCATATCAAGCTGCCCCGATACAAGCTCATGCAGGTAGTGTTTGGGGTAGGTATCGGTAAGAATTTCAATAGTCTTGTCAAGTCTTCCGTTAAACTGAAGGTTCATATATCTTAATACGGCAAGACCAACCTTTTCATGAGAAACATTGTCAAAAAAGAAATGTTCCAAAGCGTGAGAGAAAGGTCCGTGTCCTATATCGTGCAGCAGAATGGCTGCATATACGGCATCTGCCTCATCTTCAGTAATATCCACACCTTTTTTCCGCAGGGTGTTTACAGCCTCTGTCATAAGGTGCATTGCACCAAGTGAGTGTTGGAATCGTGTATGTTGGGTTCCAGGATAAACGTATGATGTAAGACCTAATTGTTTTATGCGTGTAAGCCTATGTACAAAAGGGTGTTGCATCAGGTCAAAAATAAAATCTGACGGCAACGTAATAAACCCGAAAACGGGGTCGTTAATTATTTTCTTTTTATTCACCATTTTAAGAGCGATTCCATCTCTTGTTGAACTTTCTTTGCCGCCTCACGTGCTTTCTCTGCAAAATCCTCTCCGTCCGATGCGTAAATAATTGCTCTTGAAGAGTTTACAAGCAGGCCACACTGACTGTTCATACCATTCTTTGCAACCTCTTGCAGACTTCCGCCTTGTGCCCCTATACCAGGAACAAGCAGGAAGTGGTCAGGAATTATTGCCCTTATGTCTTTAAGCATATCAGCTTTGGTAGCCCCCACCACATACATCATATTATCTGCATTGCCCCATTTTTGTGAGGTTTCAAGCACTTTCTCAAACAGTTTCTTACCCGATTCCTTGTCTTCTATGAATTGGAAATCAAAAGCCCCCTTGTTAGATGTAAGAGCAAGCAGAGTAACCCATTTGCCCTCGTATGTTAGGAATGGCGATACGCTATCCTCACCCATATATGGAGCCACCGTAACGCTGTCAAAATCCATATTGCCAAAAAACGCACGTGCATACATGGCAGAGGTGTTTCCTATATCGCCACGCTTTGCATCTGCTATTATGAATTGGTCAGGGTAGTTGGTTCTAATGTATTCAACAGTACGCTCCAGCACGTCCCAGCCTTCAAGCCCCATACTCTCATAAAAAGCAATGTTAGGCTTGTATGCCACACAAAGGTCAGCGGTAGCATCTATTATAGCCTTGTTAAATCGGAACAGGGCATCGTCCTCATCAAATAAAAACTCAGGGATTTTCTGAACATCGGTGTCCAATCCCACACAGAGGAAAGATTTTTTTCTCTTAATATTCTCAAAAAGTTCTTCTCGTGTCATAACTCGCTCTCTTTAAGTCTCTCTGCATTCTCTGCAACTATCAGGTGGTCTATGCAGTCCTGAATATCGCCGTTCATAAATGCGTCAAGATTATAAATTGTATATCCTATTCTATGGTCTGTAATTCTTCCTTGCGGGAAGTTGTAAGTTCTGATTTTTGCACTACGGTCACCAGTAGATACCATAGTCTTACGCCTTGATGCTATGTCATCAATGTATTTCTGATGCTCACGGTCATAAATCATTGTGCGTAAGCGTGATAAAGCCCTTTCCCTGTTCTTTGGCTGGTCTCTTGTCTCTGTACACTCAATAAGAATCTCCTCCACGTTGCCGTTTACAGGATTCTTCCACATATATCTAAGCCTTACACCAGATTCCACCTTGTTTACATTCTGACCACCTGCACCACTGCTACGGAAAGTATCCCATTTAATCTCCCCCTCATTTATATGTACCTCAAATTCATCTGCCTCTGGTAGTACAGCCACCGTTGCCGCCGATGTATGCACACGCCCTTGAGTCTCTGTTACAGGTACTCTCTGTACACGGTGTACCCCTGATTCATATTTCAGTATGCCATATACGCCTTCACCCGATACATTAAATACTATCTCCTTAAATCCACCTACGGTGCCCTCATTGCAACTGCTCACCTGTACATTCCAACCCTTACTCTCGCAATACTTGCAGTACATTTTATATAAGTCTCCTGCAAACAGGGCAGCCTCATCGCCACCTGTACCGCCACGAATCTCCATAACCACATTCTTGCTGTCTTCGGGGTCTGCAGGTATTAGCAGTAATTTGATTTCCTCCTCTAATTTAGGGGCTTGCTCCTCACAGTTTGCAAGTTCCTCCTTTGCCATTTCACGCATCTCGTCATCTTGCTCACTGTCAAGTATTTGTTTAGCCTCATCAATTCCATTTAGGCATTGTATATACTTCTCCCTAACTTTCATCAAGGCACTCAAATCCTTATACTCCTTGGTAAGTTTTGCATAACGTTTTTGGTCTGCAATAACCCCAGGGTCTGTAATAAGTGTTGATACCTCCTCAAATCGGGATACAACCCCCTCAATTCTATTTAGAATACTGTTGTTCATAAAAATTCAGTTGACAGTTGAAAGATCTTTCGCTACGCTCAAGATGACGGGATGGGAGCACTGTCCACTGTCCACTTATTAAGTTCACTGTCCACTAGTATTTGAACGTTCCAAATTCACTGTTAATTGTTAAATGTGTATGGTCTGAGGCCTCTATTCTGCCAATAATCTGTGCGTCTATGCCAAAAGATTTTGAAATCTCTATAACCTTATCTGCATCAGCCTTGTCAAGGTAAACCTCAAGACGATGACCCATGTTAAACACCTTGTACATCTCTGCCCAATCTGTGCCACTCTGCTCCTTAATGGTCTTAAATAGTGGTGGAACAGGGAATAGATTATCCTTAATAACATGTACGTTCTCTACAAAGTGAAGCACCTTGGTTTGGGCACCGCCAGAGCAGTGAACCATACCGTGTATTTTAGGACGCATAACATCAAGCAGTTTTTTTACCACAGGTGCGTATGTGCGGGTAGGGGATAGAACTAACTTACCAGCATTGACAGGTGAGCCTTCCACATTGTCTGTAAGTTTTAATCCACCAGAATAGACTAACTCATCGGGTACTGCGGCATCAAAACTCTCAGGATATTTCTGTGCAAGATATTTTGCAAACACATCGTGACGGGCAGAGGTAAGACCGTTACTGCCCATACCGCCGTTGTATTCCTTCTCATACGTAGCCTTACCATACGATGCCAAGCCCACAATAACATCACCAGCCTTTATGTTTGCGTTGTTTATTACATCAGAGCGTTTCATACGGCATGTAACCGTGCTATCTACAATTATGGTGCGTACCAAATCGCCCACATCGGCGGTCTCACCACCGGTGGCATATACACCTATACCCATTTCACGTAACTCTGCAAGCAACTCATCTGTGCCATTGATTATGGCAGATATAACCTCTCCAGGTACTAACAGCTTGTTTCTGCCAATGGTAGAAGACACCAAAATGTTATCCACAGCACCTACGCAAATAAGGTCATCGATGTTCATAATAAGAGCATCTTGGGCAATGCCTTTCCAAACGGATAGGTCTCCTGTTTCTTTCCAATATAGGTAGGCGAGTGATGATTTTGTACCAGCCCCGTCTGCATGCATAATGTTACAATACTCAGGGTCACCCCCTAAAATATCGGGAATAATTTTACAGAAGGCCTTTGGATAAAGACCCTTGTCAATGTTTTTTATGGCGTTATGCACATCTTCCTTAGATGCAGACACCCCACGCATAATATATCTTGAATCGTTCATAATTCATTAGTTGAAAGTTGAAAGTTAAAAGTTGACTGTGAAGCTGACCAAAGGTAAAATTTATACAAACGATTCCTCCCCTTGGGGAGGTTAGGTGGGGCATTTTCAATTTTTAACTTTCAATTTTCAATTTAATATGTATTTATAAGTTATAGTTCCAGTTTGAATTTGGGAACCGTCATTTGCATTGAATTTCGCTTTTTTAGCAGCATATTCAGCCTCACGCCTTAGTGTTGCATCGCCAATGGTGGTTCCTGCCGCCCCTGCCTTTGCACTTAAAACCTTACCCGAAGAATCCACTTCTATGGTAACAACAATGATTCCTGCCTCATTTTTATTATACGCAGGTCTTGGCACACTTCCCACAATCTTTCTTCCTGATAAACTGTAACTTGACCCAATACCACCACCATCTGTATAATTTTGTGCTCCAGGAGTACCCGATACCACACCTTGATTACCATCACCGCCTGCAATGCCTTGGTTTTTAGCATTATTATCTGTACCCTTACCAGCGGTTGAACCTGCAAATGCATTCTTTGCTGTAGAAGAAGCCTTTTTTGCCTTCTCCTCTTTCTCTTTTCTGATACGTTCCTGTTTCGCCAATAACTCCTTCTGTTTGCGAATCTCCTCTTGGCGTTTAAGTTCCTCTGCCTTTTTCCGTTCTTTTTCTGCTTTTACCTCTAAAGATTCCTCTATATCCTGCGTAACTTGGTCTTCTGGTATAGGGGGTACAACATCGGGTAAAGAGGCTGGCTCTGATGCTGAATTGTCAATTACGTCCTCTATGGCTGACATCGGGGCAGGTTCAAACAAACCCTCTCCCATATCATCTGTACCATAATCAACCTCCAAACCTGTCTCCTCTTTTGGTACAACTGTACGCAGTCCGTAAAAGAGTAGGGCAAGCAGTAGCAATAGATGTACAGCAATGGTACCAACAATACCTGCTATCCTGTTATCGTTTCTTTTAAAGAAATTCATTCTTTTGAAGGTCTTGTAGCAATAACCAATTTAAACTTGTTCTTGTTTGCTATATTAAGAACTTTTACTATTTCTCTATAAGGTACGCTCTCATCAGCGTAAAGTGCTATATACATTTCAGGCTCTTCTGCCACCACACTTTGTAAAAAAGGCTCTATCTCATCAAACGTAACCTGACGCTCCTTTTCACCGCCTGTAGATACATAATAGTTTATGTCAGCGTCAACAAAAACCCTTGTAATAGGCCTTGCAGTTGCCTGACTGCTGCTTTTTGGTAGTAGCAGTTTTATGGCACTTGGGGTAACTACCGTTGATGTTATCATAAAGAAAATCAGCAACAGGAACACCAAGTCTGTCATAGATGACATACTGAACGATGCACTAACCTTGTTTCTTCTCTTTATAGCCATAGCTTACTTTATAGGTTCGTTAAGCAAATCCATAAACTCCATAGTCTTAAGCTCCATCTTTTGAACCACATTGTCCAATTTAGAAACCAAATAGTTATATGCAAAATATGCAACAATACCTACAATAAGACCTGCCACAGTGGTTATCATAGCGGTGTATATACCATCAGACAATACCGTGATATCCACATTGTTACCTGCGTTTGCCATATCAAAGAATGCCTGTACCATACCAAGCACCGTACCAAGGAATCCAAGCATAGGGGCACCACCCGATATAGTGGCAAGCATTGTAAAGCCTTTCTCCAGTTTGGTGGTCTCTATATTGCCCACATTCTCTATTGCTACCAAAACATCGTTCATAGGTTTGCCAAGTCTTGATATACCTTTCTCAATCATACGAGCCGATGGAGTATTGGTAGTTTGGCAAAGTTTGGTAGCAGACTCTATCTGCCCCTCTGTAATATAATCCTTTATGCGGTTCATAAAGTCCTTATCCTCTTTAGATGCCTTGTGTATTACCACAAGCCTCTCTATAAAAATGTAAACCGCTATTATAGACAGAATTAGCAGTGGAATCATAATGGCTGGTCCACCTTTCATTGCCATATCCAAATAGTTCATTTCAACCACCTCAGGGGCAGCTTCCGTAATGGTTTCTGTTGCGGTTGCAAGTGTGTCTGCCACTTGCACCATAGTGTCAGGAATGATTTGTAATAACATAATAATTTTCAATTTTCAATTGATTTAAATATTGTTTAATTGTTTCATTAAGTCCTAAATATAAAGCATCAGATATTAGAGCATGCCCTATGGATACTTCTGCAAGGGGTTTTACGTTTTTTGCAAACCAAGCAAGGTTCACAAGACTTAGGTCATGCCCTGCATTTACCTCTAAGCCACAACCCGATGCCACCTTTGCCGCCTCTGCAAAATCCTTAACAGCAGCCTCTTTACCACTGAGATATGCAGACGCGTAAGGCTCTGTGTATAGCTCTATTCTGTCAGTATCTGTAAGAGCCGCCGCTTCAATTATATTGGGGCGTGTATCTGTAAATATAGAGGTGCGAATACCCGCACTTTTAAATGTTTTTACTATATCTATAAGAAAATCCTTGTTTTTTATAGTATCCCAACCTGCATTTGAGGTAAGAGCCTCTGGTGGGTCGGGAACCAGAGTAACCTGTGTAGGCTTAACCTCAAGCACCAAGTCTATAAAACTTTTGCAAGGGTAGCCCTCAATGTTAAACTCTGTGGTTACAGCCTTACTAAGCTCACGCACATCAGAGTAGCGGATATGCCTCTCATCGGGTCTTGGATGAACAGTAATACCCTGAGCACCAAAACGTTCACAGTCAAGTGCAACTTGCAGAACATTTGGAACATTACCGCCTCTGGCATTCCTTATGGTGGCTACTTTGTTTATATTTACGCTTAATTTTGTCATTGTCAAAAAAAATCGCTTACTTTGCACTCAATATTAAAACATACAAATTTACAAATATATTGTGAAAAAATAGTGTTTTATGCAAGAAAGTTATTCACATATTAAAAAAGTTGCAATTTACGGCAGTACACACAAGGTTGGATTTACCGATGCCGCTAGTGAACTTATTTCTAATTTACTAAAAAATAATGTCACTGTTTTTCTTGACGACAAAGTGTATGTTTTTTTATCGGGAAAGGAAATTAAGTGTTTTGATGAGTGTAAAATACTTGATTTCAAAGATTTGCAAAATGTGGATATGGTTTTCAGCCTTGGTGGTGACGGAACTTTTCTTAAAACAGCACTTGCAGTAGGTGCTTTGGAAATTCCTATATTGGGTATAAATTTAGGCCATCTTGGATTTTTGTCTGATGTTACAAAAGATGAGATAGAGTCTGCTGTGACAGAAGTTCTTACAAACGGTTACACTACAGAAAACCGTTCACTTCTGCAAATACAGCCAGCCGGAACTCTTACAGACTCAAGCAAATGTGTTGCACTTAATGAGGTTGTAGTTTCAAAACAAGATTCATCTGCAATGATAAAAGTTAACGCCAATGTTAATGGTGAGTACCTATGTACCTATAGGGCAGACGGTCTTATAGTCTCCACCCCTACAGGCTCTACAGCATACGCCATGAGTGTAGGCGCCTCAATAGTTGACCCTGAGAGCAAGGTTGTGGTTATGGCTCCAGTATCGCCACATACACTTAATCAGCGTCCAATTATTATACCCGATGACAGAACTATAGAATTACAGGTTACAGGCAGGTGCAAAGAGTTTATGCTCTCACTTGACGGACGTTCATATCGTTGCCCCATAGACACTAAAATATCAATCAAAAAATCTGTGTATAAAGTGATGGTGGCAAAACGCAAAGGACGCACATACTTCCAGACTTTGCGTGATAAACTAATGTGGGGAATGTATTGATACCAAATTGCAAAATATTGGGAATTGACCCTGGAACTACGGTTATGGGGCTTGGACTGTTAGATGTAGTAGAAGGTAAGACATCTCTTATTGCTATGTCAACCATAGATTTTAAGGATTGTAAGACTCACTATGATAAGCTAGCCAAAATATTTAAGCATGTTTCAGAGGTTATAGATGCCTATCAGCCGCAGGAACTTGCCATTGAGGCTCCGTTTTTTGGTAAAAACGTGCAGTCTATGCTTAAATTGGGTAGGGCACAGGGAGTTGCCATTGCTGTGGCTATAAGCAAGGGACTTAATGTTACGGAATATCCGCCGCTGAAAATAAAGATGGCTATTACAGGTAATGGTGCCGCCAGCAAGGAGCAGGTGGCAGGCATGCTTGCCAGATTCCTCAATATAAACGAAGACCGTATGCACGTCAAGCTTGATGCTACAGACGCTTTGGCGGCTGCATATTGCCACTATCTTCAACTTGGTGCACCTACAACAAATGCGGTGCACTACAAGTCTTGGAAAGATTTTGTTAATAGGAATGGAAATTCTGTGATTCCGAATAAATAAGCAAAGACAACTCTTTTTTATTCTTCCGGAGCCATGTTGGTATAGACGTTCTGAACGTCGTCGTCCTCCTCAATCTTGTCTATTAGTTTTTGTACAGACTCACGCTGCTCTGGAGTTACCTCTTTATAGTCGTTTGGAATACGCTCAAATTCAGCACTGTTTATTTCAAAACCGTTGTCTTCAAGATATTTCTGAATCTCAGAGTTGTTTTGGAAATCGCCGCAGATAATAAGGTTGCCGTTATCATCGGTGTCTATCTCCTCTACACCATAGTCTATAAGTTCAAGCTCCAGGTCGTCCATAGCAATACCATCTTTAGGGCATACGTTAAATATGCACTTGTGGTCAAATAGGAATTGCAGACAGCCTTGTGTGCCAAGAGAACCGCCATGTTTTGTAAAGTAGCTGCGGATATTGGCCACGGTACGCATATTGTTATCTGTAGCGGTCTCTACAAATATAGCTATTCCATGAGGGCCATATCCCTCATAATTGAGTTCCTTATAGCCGGCTTCGTCTTTAGATAATGCCTTTTTAATAGCTCTTTCAACATTCTCCTTAGGCATATTCTCTTTTTTTGCCTGCTGAATCAGCACTCTAAGCCTTGGATTCATATCGGGGTCTCCGCCACCGTCACGTGCAGCCATGGTAATCTGCTTGCCAAGTTTTGTAAATACTCGGGCCATATTGCCCCAACGTTTAAGCTTTGTAGCTTTTCTGTATTCAAATGCTCGTCCCATAATTATATTATCTTATCGTTGCTCCTAACTTTTCTGTAAATGCCTTCATAAGGCGTTGCATAATATTATCTATTTGCTTGTCTTCAAGCGTCTTCTCTGTATCCTGAAGGGTGAAGTTAATGGCGTATGATTTTTTGCCAGCTTCTATGTTCTTGCCTTCATATACATCAAACAGAACCACTTTCTTAAGTAGTTTGTGCTCAACTCCAAATGCTATGTTCTCTATCTGCTCAAACTCCACACTCTTGTCAAGCAACAGAGCCAAATCACGCTTAACCTCAGGGAATTTAGGCAAATCCTGATATGTTATGGTGTTTGCCTTAATCTGACGTAGAATCCTGTTCCATTGGAAATCGGCAAAGAATACATCAGCATCTATGTCAAAATTCTTAAGCAGTTTTTTAGCCACAATACCTAACTCTGCCAGTAAAACACCACTGCGTGTCTCTATCTTTATGGCTTGAGAGTAGATGTCGCTCTCCATACTCTTAATAGTATATGTATTCTCATTTATACCTAAACGTTTAAGTATGTTAAGAGAGTGGGCTTTAAGGTCAAAGAATGTAAGTGGGCGTTCAGAGTCTGTCCAAGACTGCTCATAACGGTTACCGCTAAGCCAAAGGGCAAGATGTAACTCCTCAGAGTAGGCTGCAAGAGGCTTCTCTCCACCTGATTTCTCCTTATTGTAGTGATAGCACTCGCCAAACTCATAGAATTTAAGGTTTGTACGCTTACGGTTACGGTTACGTGCTATGCTCTCAAGACCGCCAAACAGCAGAGTCTGACGCATTACGCTTAGGTCTGAACCCAGCGGATTCATTATGCGTACAGCATTCTCTACAGGATAAGATGTAAGTCCGTTATAGTATGATATTTTAGTAAGTGAGTTGTTAAGAATCTCACTGAAACCAGCTCCTGTAAGGTGGCGTGCCACATTATTCTGCAACTTTACTGTATCGGGGAATGCAGAGTAACTTATAGATGATTTTACAGAATCGCCAGGAGTTACGTTGTTATATCCGTAAATTCTAAGAATATCCTCTATAACATCTACATCGCGTTTTACATCTGCACGGTAGGGTGGTACCAACAGTGTCATAGAGTCATTATCCTCACGTGCAATCTTTATCTCCAGTCCACTAAGGATAGACTTAATGGTGCTTTTATCTATCTCTTTACCTATAAGGTCGTTTATTTTCTTAAATGTTATCTCTACCTTGAAATCCTCAATAGGGTTAGGGTAAATGTCTATTATATCACTCGATATTGTTCCACCAGCAACCTCTTTTACAAGTAGTGCGGCACGTTTAAGTGCATAGATATTTATGTTAGGGTCGCAGCCACGCTCATAGCGGAACGATGCATCTGTGTTAAGCCCATGACGGCGTGCGGTCTTTCTAACCCATACAGGATTAAAGTAGGCACTCTCTATAAAAATGTTTTTGGTCTCTTCTTTTACGCCAGAGTCAAATCCGCCAAACACACCTGCAATACACATGCCCTCTTCTTTATTGCAAATCATAAGGTCAGAGTCTGATAACTCTCTCTCAACACCGTCAAGGGTAGTGAATTTTGTTTTATCAGGTAGAGTACGTACATTTATCTCCCCACCTTTTATTTTATCTGCGTCAAATGCGTGCAGTGGCTGTCCAAGCTCGTTTAGAATAAAGTTTGTAACGTCAACTACATTGTTTATAGGTCTTAAGCCTATGGAATTAAGCCTGTTTTTAAGCCAATCGGGAGATTCCTTTACCGTTACACCCGATATGGTAACACCGCAGTATCTTGGGCAAGCCTCCGTATTGTGAACGTTAACTTTTATAGGCAGATTGTGGTTCTCTATGCTGAAAGCATCTACGTTAGGACGTATTAGCGGAAGCCCCAATGCGGCGGCAAGGTCTCTTGCCACACCAAAGTGTGATATTGCATCAGAACGGTTAGGGGTTATATCCACCTCAATAAGGGTATCGTTCTCTATCTTGTAGTAATCTTTTGCAAGTGTGCCTACCTCTACATCATCGGGTAACTCTATAATACCATCATGGCTCTTGCCTACGCCTATCTCGTCCTCGGCACATAGCATACCAAAAGACTCCACACCACGTATCTTGGATTTTTTTATGACAAAACACTCATCTCCGTCATAGAGTTTGGTGCCAAGGGTAGCCATTATGGTTTTAAGCCCGGCCCGGCAGTTAGGGGCACCACATACAACCTGAATAAGCTCTCCGCTTCCGTTATCCACTTTGGTTATGTGCAGGTGGTCTGAATCAGGGTGGTCCACACACTCCACAACTTTAGCCACAACTAAACCTTCAAGTCCGCCTTTTATGCTCTCTACAGTCTCCACTGAGCCTACCTCAAGACCTATGGACGTAAGCTTTTTAGCGGTTTCATCTGCACTTATATCAAGCAGAATATACTTTTTAAGCCAATTAAAAGATATGTTCATAATCTACTATTAGTCCTAATTACCAAATAAAGCACAAAGATACTATTTATTTGGAAAACAATAGCAAAAAATAAACTATTTTTGAATTAAAGATACAGCGTAGGCTGATATTCCCTCTTCTCTGCCAGTAAAGCCAAGTTTTTCTGTGGTGGTGGCTTTAATAGAGATATCGTCAATGTCACACTCTAACACCGATGCCAAAGTGGAACGCATTGTATCTATGTGAGGATTAAGTTTTGGCTTCTCAGCACAAACCGTGGCATCTATATTGCATAGTTGCCAACCTTTGGAACGTACTAAATCTATGGTGCGTTTAAGAAGTATTTTAGAGTCTATATCTTTATAGGCATTGTCTGTATCGGGGAAATTGTAGCCTATATCACGTAAAGATGCGGCCCCCAATAGAGAGTCGCATATAGCGTGTATAAGTACATCAGCATCTGAATGCCCAAGTAATCCTAAAGAGTGGTCTATCTTTATGCCGCCAAGCCATAAATCACGGTTTGGCACTAACTTGTGTACATCATACCCTAAACCAACCTTAAATTTCATTTTTAATAGACTGGTTCTGAGTTATCGTTTACATCGTTCTTAACAAGGTTGTGAATACCTGCCATATTGAAACCAAGTGTAAAACGAAGCGTTTGGTCAAGTGGGTTGTTCTTAGCTACAGACAGTACGTAAGCCACATCAAGAATAACTACATTAAGACGGAAACCGGCACCAAATGTAAGGTACTTTCTGTTACCCATCTCCTTTGCCTCATTAAAGTAACCCATACGGGCAAGAAACATATTCTTGTAGTCATACTCTATACCTATAGAGAAATTCAGTTGCTTGATTTTGTATCCAAAATCAAACTTGCTATTGTCAGGCATATCCACAAAAGACATTCCTATACCAGTAATAGGGTCCATCTTGTAGTAGTCATCAAGACGCTTGTTGTAGTCTTCAAGACTCTCATTATCACCCTGGATAGGACGTGCCGGAACCAGCAACTTGTTTATATCCACATTAAATGACATGTGGTTGTAGTCATTACCAAGCGGTAACTTGAAACTGCCACCTAAACGTAGATTGGTAGGTACAAATGCGGCAGATTTATAATCACCGTAATCTATCTTTTTACCTATGTTTGATATGTTAAAGCCAAATGAGCCGCTACCTTTACCAAAAGAGAAATTAACATCTTTTGTATAGAAACCCGATATGTCAGCCGCAATACTCCAACCTGGCTTCAGGTAGTTGCCGTCAACGGAGTGACCGCCTGTAAGGTCAGACCATATAAAGCGCAGTGCCACGCCCATAGAGAAACCTTTTGCCAGAATTCTTGAATATGAAGCATCTACAGCCAAATCGTATGGCTTTACGTTATAGCCTGGGTCTTCGGGGTCTTTCTTTATAAGCACATTACCTATAGAGAAGAAACGGAAACCAAGAGCCACTGTCTGAACATCTTTTATCTTATAAAAACCTGTAGCGGAGATAAGGTCAATATCAGAAACCAATTTTCTTAACCAAGGTACGTAAGATATAGAAGCACCACCCACACCATCAATAAAAGCATACTTAGATGGGTTCCAGAACTGAGAGTTCTCATCAGGAGTGGTGGAACCACCAGTATCACCCATACCGCCACACCTTGCATCGGGTGCTACAGTAAGGAAAGAGACACCTGTGACTATAGGAGTATATATGTTTTCTTTCTGAGGCTCATCTTGTGCGTTTGCACTTAGAGGAAAAACGAGTAGTAATGTTAAAAAAATCTTAAAATATTTCTTCATTTGTTAAAAATTTTTACATTTCACAAAAACGGCTACAAAGGTAACGCTCTTTTTTTAATTTTATTGTGTTTTTATAATAAATTTTTGCACTTTATGTGTCATATTTCCGTTACTGTCTGTAATCTTGGCTCTTACGCAATAGACTCCGCTTGCCATATTTCCATGCTTGCCAGTCAAATCCCAATGTGCGGTATAAGTGCCGTCAGTGCTCTCTGTTACGGTAGTCTCCCAATACTCATTCCAATTTATGTCATAGACTATAAATGTAACAGTAACAGGCGTTAACGGACGGTCATAACGCAAACTGAAGTTTATCTCTGTAGTTGCAGGATTAGGATAAACAGAATACTCCTCAAGCGTAGGTTTGGCATCGGTATCCACAGTAAATGTCAGATTTGATATGGTGGATATATTCTGCATATTCCATACCCGATAAGAGAGATTGTATGTGCCATTGTCAAGTTTAGGGAACTGATAGATAACCGTTCCACTCTTGTAGTCGTTCAACGATGCCGTATAGTAATCGTTAAGCACATAATATTTAGAAGGGTCATTATTCAGTTGTACCGTCATATCGTGCCCAATGCCGGCTCCTATAACATTTATTCCAGAATTATCATAAACGTGTGCGTAGAATACAGGGGTGTCATTAACCCTGTCTCCATCACTAAATTCGGGTGCGTTCATATATGTACGCACGTCAGGACCCTCTTCACTTGGTTTGGCAGAAGGGTCTGTTCCATAAATCTCAAATTCAGTGTTGTTGCCAAAAGCATCGTTGTCAGGCTCGTCTTCACAGAAAGCGTAATAAATTATTTTTCCGTAACCGTCAGTGTAACTTATGTCTTTAGGAACCATAAAAGTGGTGCTGAACTCTCCGTTAACCACACTTGTAATGCCGGAGAATAGTTTGTTAGGGTAATCCTTGTAAGAGAATTTTGAATTTCCTGCCTGCCCCAATGTGGTTAATAATACCTCTTTATCATATACAGTCAGCCTAACTGAACCATTATAGTTGTTAAGGAAATTACCTTCATAGTCTTCCAAATGCCCCTTTATTGTTACAAGCCCAAGAGCCTGCATTACCGCCTTATCGGGTTCCAATCCATTTATTGAGTCAGTAATAACTCTATGTGTAGGGTAGTGCAACTTTATAGCAGGGTCACCTAACAGTGTGTAGTTCAGTTTGTTCTTGTTTGCTCCCAAATCTATTTTTGCCAAGCGGAAAATCTCACCCAATGTTTTTGATGCCTCGTTATCCTTAGGGAATAAGAACTTATATGTGGCAACCATTAACTCAAAATTATCTCTGGAATAAACCACACGAGTGGTAGTGTACATAGCCACACTGCCGCCACTTGGATTCAGTATAGCCTCCATTCCGGCAGAATGCTCATTGTTATCGTAACGTGAAATATCACACGATGCGGTCAGCCATAAACCAAGATTCTTATTATACATGTTCATTATGCCGTTCTTGTTTATTATTTGCTCAGAGGTAAGGGTGTTTGTGCTTCCGTGACCAACGTAAGTAAATACTAAAACACCGTCAGCCAAGTCCTTGTTTATTCTATCTTTGGCACCAGGAAAAGTTATACCCGATGATGTCTCAGCCACTTTGAATGCATCTAAATATACCTTGTCAAGGGTATAGCTGGCATTTGTTTTATGTACTATTCTTGATAGAGAGTCTGCTTGCGATACATGAGTGTTGGAGTCTCCGTCATCTGCTAAAAACGCACACAATGCCCTCCAATTACCTGCCGCCGATTCAGTAACGTATCGTATTGTTTTGTTTACCACATTTTCCGCTTCGGCTTGTGTTGTTGCAGGCATACGACCTACCGATATGTCCATAGTAGCGGATGCTAACGAGCCACCCTCATTATCATCTAACATAGCATAGAAATCATCTGTAGTGTAAGATGATGTGGTTAAGAGTGATTCCTGAGACTGATAGCTCAACAGCTGCAATCTCTGATGATTTATACCCATGTTATCGTAAGAGGCGGTGCCCATAAACAACAAACACTTAGGTGCTGAATTGTTGTTTGTTTTATGACGGTCATAAAACATCTTCATAAACAGACGATAAGCGGAGGCATCGGGTGTTCCAGATGAGAATTCATTATAAATATCCTGTGGATTAGCCACATAAACGCTCATTTTATCGTGATTCCTATGAAAATCGGCAAGCTTTTCAGAAGCCTCCCTATAGTCAGACGGAGTAATAATAACCATATCAATATTACGCAATGCGTGTAGGTTCTGATTAGCCACGCTGCCCTCCATAGATGGTGATTTTGCCGCCGCAGATGAATTAAATGCTAAAAATTTACGGAATGAGTTATGATTTGCCTTAAATACAGCAGTGTCAGAACGCAGTGTGTATGGCACTGATAAAATATTATTTAAATCAGTAATGTCCCATACAGTTGTATTTGACGTGCCTCCTTTTATATGGTAGGCGGCAATGGCGTTATTGTTTATGTAGTCTGTGTTTGTTATCAATAACGATTTTGTATTGTTGTCAACAACCAGTTTTTTATAATAACAGGCTGTAATAAAATCCAAATATCCCAAGTCTGTTGCAGTTGACGGGTTATAAGTAAGGGTAATTACAGGTTTGTTTGCAGATGTGTTTCCCAAATATGCAGACAGCATACCTTTGTTTCCCATTTGATGGGTGTTGGTACATGCAGCTACAGATATATTTCTTCCTATGTCCGTACCATTAAGGCTTACATTAAATGATGTGCTTTTATTTGATGAAGCCACAACACTTAAATTCAAATACATAGTCTCTGATATGTCAATATCAGTATCTTCTATGGTAAAAGTTTTAGTGCGGTTACTGCTATTGAACTTATACCCATACCACTCTCTGCCACTCTCTGCCAGATTATACTCTGACTTATGAATGTAATACCCTGCGTATGTAGTGGTAAAATCCACATTGGGTTCCGCTGAAATTTCAGGTGCTGTCTGAATCCGTTTTCCCTCACCAGATTGGCTTGTTACAAAATAATATCCAGTGTCACTGTAGTAGTTATATGTGTAAGAATGGATTGAGTTATAATGACCCGATACGTTCTGCTCTCCGTAGCTGTCAGATACTACACCTTGTGCGTAGAAAAGAATATAATCCCCTTCAGAGAACACACCGTCAGCACCTTTCTCCATAAAAACGGCAACCTCAGGCAGGTCATCGTACCGTGGTAGCAGTTTTGATAAATCCTCATTTATAATGGCACCTCCGTAACCATAAACACGTACCCCGGCAGGGTCTCCAATACCCATTTTCTTTATATCAGAATAAGTAAGCTTGTATAATCCCGATTCCTTAACACCTATCTTGTACCAGCTACCTTTAGACAGCACAGAATTGTCTGCATACGTCTGCTTTTGTGCCACAGCAGTGCAAACAATAAAAAACGCTATAAGTAATGGAATAAGTCTTTTCATTTTATATAAAAGTCAAGCATTTTTCTGCCGCATAGCCAACCCTCTATATGGTTCCCAATGCTTACGGCATCAGCACCCTTAGGGGAACCTGTAAACAGAATGTCGCCAATCTTCATGGTGTAATAACGGCTTATATAAGAAATTATTGCATCTACACTGAAAATCATATCTTTAGTATTGCCTTCCTGTACGGTTTTGCCATCTATGTCAAGCCTGAAATCCAGATTTTGTACATCGCCGCCCAATTCAGTCAGCGGAATAAATCCGCTTATGGGGGCGGAACAATCAAATCCCTTACATAAATCCCAAGGCTCACCGCTACTGCAAGCCTCCATCTGCATATCGCGTGCAGTGAAATCTATGCCTAACCCCACCTCTGCATAATAGCGGTTTGCAAATTTCTCTGCAATGCCTTTACCTAATCGGTTAATCCTTACTATAACCTCCA
>JAKSNX010000003.1 GCA_024405815.1 Paludibacteraceae bacterium
ACGCCTCTGCCGTCAGATTGGAATACCGTTTCTGATGCGTAATATACTCTATGAAATCCTCAATATCCATATGGTGATGCGGTGATACGGTGATTTGGTTATGCGGTGATTTGATTATGTGTTTATCGAATCACCGACTCGCCGATTCACCGAATCACCATTTATTTATACCACGATGCGTACATAGCGTAGTTGTGCGCTATCTTTTGGTTTATCTCTTTGGCTTGCTCTGGTGATACCTCCTTAACCTGCTTGGCTGGTACGCCTGCCCAAATGGTACCGGCAGGAATCTTGGTGTTGCTAAGCACAAGGGCATTGGCAGCCACAATAGCGCCCTCGCCAACTACGGCACCATCAAGCACGGTGGCACCCATACCTATTAAGGCGTAGTCACAGATTTTGGCACCATGAATTGTAACATTGTGACCTACAGATACATAATCGCCAATCTCAACCACAGATTTCTGATAAAGCGTATGCAGTACCGCACCATCTTGAATATTTACATGGTTGCCAATGGTAATTGTGTTTACATCGCCACGCAATATGGCTCCAAACCAAATGCTGCAACCATCACCCATGGTGGTGTCGCCTACTATAACTGCGTTGTCGGCAAGAAAACAATCTTTGCCTATCTTTGGGGTGAATCCCCGTACTGATTTAATTATTGCCATAAATAATTGAAAGTTATTTTAACTCATGAGTTGCAATAAGTTTTAATGTATCTACATCTATCTTTTTTGCAAAAATCTTTTTATCTTTGTCTAATACATATATCATCGGAGTAGAGGAGGTGTCAAACCAATACCAATAGTACGATGTCCGTTCAGGGTCCCACACATTGGTAAGATTCTGCATATTCTTCTCCTCTATAAATTTAGCCCACTCATCTTTGTCGGTAAGCATATAGACTGCAATAACCTTTATGCGTGGGTCGTCCTTGTATTGCTCATAAAACTCACTGACCAGTGGGGCGGTCTTCTTGCAGTGTCCGCATTGTGGCTCAAAGAAAAACAGTATTGTGTATTGTGAACCGCAAAGGTCATAAATAGGTTTATCAACTCCGTCAATGGTCTTTACCACCATATTATGGGCAATGTCACCTACCAGGCAGTGCTCTATTTTACGGACTTCCTTACCTATGTTTGATACAAGTGTGGAGTCTGCCCAAGTGGCTACACCATTCAGATAATAGTTTCTGCCAAGTTCCACTATCATTCTGTCCATTCCCATAATATTGCTCTTTACGCAATACTGAAGCATATAGTTGCATACGGCACGGAATGTTGCTTCTGTTCCCTTGCGGCTTCTCTCTATAAGAGCCATAGCAGGCGGAATTATAGAGTCGTAGTGCTGTATTAGATTATGTTCCAAATAGTTGTCAAGCATATCCTTTAGGTATGGAGTGTGGAAGCTTCTCTCGTCTGCAAGGTTTATATTGTCAAAATAGTGGTCCCGTTGGAATGCGTATTGAGTAACCCATTTCATAGAGTCAGACATGGCATCAAATCCGTCAGGTTTTTTGAACTCAACGTATTGCAACCCCCTGATGAAAATGCCCGTCATTTTTTCTGGATATTTGCTTATGAGTTTATTCTGATACTCTGTTACAGATGTACCCAATAGTTTAATCTCCGCCTTCACTTTATCAATTTCAACACTATCAGTTAGTGTCTTTATAAATTCAGATTTGTCGCGAGTCTGCTTTTGCACCTTTTTCATAAAAGATGCATAGTTGTTAAAGTCGCTTGATTCAAGGCAATTCTCTATAAGAACCTTCTCATAATGGTTGGTTGTATCTATCTTTATGGTCATAGCCTGATTCTCGCCAATAATAAAGTCCAGAACAGGAGAACGGTTTACGCACAGAGTGTACAGACCCTCAGGGTATTTTTCTTTTGTCTCAAATTTACCCTTACCTTTACTGTCAAGAGTAATGGAGTCTTTTACATAAATCTGCCCAAAATAGTAGTACGCAAGCAGAATCTTATTGTTTGCAAGTTGCTTTGAGTTAATAGAGATGGACGGATTTTGTGCCATTGCGGAACAAAATCCTATAAGTAGCAATGCTACCAAATATATACATTTAGATTTCATACGCTATTGTTTTTAGAAACTCTCTCTCATCGTTGGTAAGATAGGGAGAAAGGGTGTCGTACATATTCTTATTATATGTGTTAATAAAATTCTTTTCATCTTGAGTGAGCATGGTGATATCTATTGCGTCCATTGCATAAGGTGCTATAGTCAGATGCTCAAAGGTGAGAAATTCACCAAAATCGGTTTTTTTATAAGGAGTTACCAAAACGGTGTTCTCTATCCGTATTCCATATTTCCCCTCTCTATAGATGCCTGGCTCATCAGTCATTGTAAGCCAAGGCTCATACCCGATATTGTTCTCCGATGGGCGTAGCCACGCATAACCCTCATGTACGTTAAGCAGATGACCCACTCCATGCCCTGTGCCGTGCCCGTAATTCATTCCACTCTGCCAAAGATACTGTCTTGCCAATATATCAAGTTGAGAACCTTTGGTCCCTTTAGGGAATATCGCTGTTCCTAATGCTATATGTCCTTTTAGCACCAATGTGTAATCACGTCTCTCATCATCAGTCAGTTCTCCGCACACTAATGTTCTGGTGGTGTCTGTAGTTCCGTTAAGGTAGTGCGTACCTGTATCTATTACCAGAAATCCTTTATGCTCTATTTTTGAATCGGTCTCACAGGTTGCGGCGTAATGCCCTATGGCTCCGTGTTCCGCATACCCTGCAATAGTGCCAAAACTCTCATCTACAAACCCTTCCTGAGCACTTTTTAGCTCTCTCAGTTTATTCATCACAGCCATTTCTGTAATGGTTACATCGGAGCTTATACATTCATTAAACCATTTATAGAACTTAACCCATACAATGCCGTCCTTTATCATGGAAGAGTGATACCCCTCAATCTCCACCTTGTTCTTTACAGCTCTTAGACGGGATATATATAGGGGTTGGTTTACTTTACCTTTGCAATTCTTGACTCTTTTGTATAATCCGTAGTTAATGCTCTCTTTATCAAACAGTACCGTTTTTTCAGAGTTTTTCTCTATATATGCCCCGATGTCGCCATAATCTGCTACCTCTATGTTGTTAGCATGAAAATAAGCTTGAACAGAAGCGTCTATCTTGTTTGAATCCACAAAAAGTATACATTGGGTAGGGGTTACAGCTACATAACTCCTTACTACAGGGTTGTATGCCACATCGCCACCCCTGATGTTAAGCAGCCAGGCAATGTCATCTAAATTGCATGCCAATGCAATGTCAGCACTGCTACGTTCCATTATCTGCCTAACCCTTTGTAGCTTAGACTTAACACTCTCTCCAGAAAATTTTTCATCGTGAATGAATATTTTGCTTGCACATAGTGCAGGGCGGTCATTCCAAACACACTCAAACCCACACTCATCCACCATAGACACTTTTTTTGTAAGATTCTCCCACTCTTTGGCGGAGAACAGGAATGCGTTGGCAGCCACTTTGCAACATTTTGCTTGTTCTGCAATCCATTCAGAGTAGGTGGGTACATCGGGTAATCCACATTTAAAAAGTTCTATTCCGGAACCTTTAAGTTGGATTGATGCCTGAATATGGTATCTTGAGTCAGTAAATAGAGCAGCTTTATTACGTGTGACAACCAGGGTGCCGGCAGAACCGGTAAAGCCACTTATAAATCCACGTAACTTATAATAGTCTTCTATGTATTCACTATGGTGTGGGTCAGCCTGTGGCACAATGCACGCGGTGTAATCATTGCTTTTCAGCCAATCCTGAATATTTAATACAGATTCCTTCATATTAAGTTACAAAGTTAGTGATTTGTAACCCCATTTCAAAAAAAATATTAAAAAATTTTGCAGGTATAAAGAGTTTGATTAACTTTGTGCCCTCAATTGGAGAGTATTCCAGATGAAAGGAGGTGATTTTAAATGATTATAGTACCTATTAAGGAAGGCGAGAACATAGAGAAAGCCCTAAAGAAGTTCAAACGTAAATTTGAGAAGACAGGCGTAGTAAAGGAACTTCGTAAACGTCAGGCATACAACAAACCTTCAGAGGTTAAGAGAGAGCGTCTTATTCACGCAATCTACGTACAACAGCTTCAACAAGGTGAGGAATAATAAAAAGGCGGAGATTTTAAAATCTTCGCCTTTTTTATGCTCTATCACATAATCAGCGTATTATAAGCACTTTAGCCACTGCACTACGGCTGTCGTCCTCATCGGAGTTAAACAAGTGGTAGAAATATACACCGCCACTTACATTCTGACCGCTGAAATTCTTGCCGTTCCAAGCAAATGAGCCTCCGTTTGATATGCCTTCAAACACCAAATGACCGCTTGCATCCACTATTTTAACTGTTGAGTTATCCTCAAGTCCCACGATGGTTATCATTCCTGTATAGTCCGGAGTAACTGGATTAGGATAAACATAGATGTCACTTTTCTTCATATCCTTTACAGGTTTTGTGGCATTCCCACCATAACAAACAAGCCCCTCAGTAGTGCCAATAAGAACCTCTCCTGTATTGGAGTCTATGGCTATTGCTGTAACCTCATTAGAGGGTAACGGACTATTGTCTGTAGTAAAGTGGTGTATGGTTGTAAGTCCGTCCGCAGAGAGCAGAAACACACCGCTATTATCAGTACCCAGCCATTTCCTGTTTGCACCGTCTATGGCAATTGTTTTTACCCCAATGCCGTCTAATAAGTAATCTGCCAAACCAGTGCCGTCATTACGTGGCACTTTAACTCTGGTACAACGGTAATCGGAGTCAAAAACCTTTGAGCAGTTGGTAAAGGTTATAGGACCTGACGATGTGCCTACCCACATATTCCCTTCTTTATCTTCAGCTATGTCATATATATATGATGGTGTTACACTTCTACCATCTTTGTCTGTAAAAGTGGAAAAGGATTTGGACTTGTTATCTTTTTTTATGTAGACACACCCAGGAGATCTGGTAGAGACTATCCAACTTTGTCCGTTTGAGTGAAAAAGCAATTTGTTCAAATGTTCATAACTTTCAACAGGAGAATATCCTGTAGCCTCATGCCAAATCCCGTCAGTAGTCATATATGCCACAGCATTTACACTGCCAATAGGTGCTTCTAATGTGTTAACCAAATATAGATTGCCATCTTTGTTATAGGTCAACCCATCTACACGGACGTAGTGAGGTCCATAACCACCAACATCTTTAAGCACTCCATTTGAAGATTCCTTATTATGAAGTTTTATGGCTTTCCCGTCAAGAAACTCATAAACACCCTCTCCCCATGTAGTGGCAAAAATATGATTTTTGTTTTTGGGGTCAACTGCAACAGAGACCACATCGTAAAAGTAACCATCAGGGGATATTGCCGCGGCACCTGAATTTGCCGCTGTATAAGATGTCCATCTACCGTTTTCCAGCAACATTACAGCTCCTTTCCATAACACACCGTCGTATGATAAACCTCTGTTAAGCCATGAGAATCCGGGAGCCACCACAAATTTCTCTCCGTCAAAAATTATTTTTTGGGCTCTGCCTGTGAATGGTCCGTCAGGAATATATGATATACTGAACTCGTTGATTTTGAATTGCATAGTTCCAAATTCTCCACTTGCAGTCCAATAAGTTCCGTTTATGTAGATTAGGTCAAGATTATAAAATTCGGGTTTGTGTTCAAGTTGCCAGGAACTGTCATATCTAAAAAATTCAACAAAGGCACTGATAAGCAGATTCCCATTATGAGTACGAACTTTAACAGGATTAGATGCAGTGTTTTCAAATAGAGTTTCCCAATTTTTGGATTCGTTGTAGTTGTATCTATATACATTACCTTGGTTTTCGGCCAATATAAAACAGCCATTAAACACGGTAAGATGTGAAAAAGACTTGCCTGTATATGGAACGGTCAGTTTATCATCAACCCAATTCTTGTAATCAAGCAGGTTTGTCTTTTCTATAAGAGCCGCCTTTATTTTATTTTCTAATAATGCATAAATGTATCCGTCATATATTTGAATGTCATATATAGGAACCATTTGTGCGTTATCGCCAATTATGTACGTATCCTTAATCTCATACTTACTTAGATTAAGTACTACAATGCCTAAACCAGTGGCAAGGTATGCGTTCTTATTATAGAAGAATATCTTGTGGATTGTTTTATCAGAAGATAGTTCTTTCCTGTATAAATCGGGGATATTATGTATATTGCCATCAGAATCAATGACATCTATATTGGAATTAGAGTATGCAATAACCAATTTCCCGATGCTCTTATCGTAGGCGATGCATTGGACATTGGGGCTACAGAATCCATCAAGTTTTGAGTAGGTGTCTATATATTCACCATCTTTAGCTATAGAGTACAGATGATTGTTGGCAATGGCAAATATCTTATTTTCAGTCTCTTCCAGTGACGTGGTGTTTCTGTAAGAGGCATGATTGGTCCACTCTCCAACAGGTGTTGAAGCGTATAAAGGGATTAGACCTAACAATAATATGTTCAGCAGTAATATCCTATTTTTCATCTTTTAAGAATGAAATGAATTTTTGCATAGCCAAAGCCCGATGGCTTATTTTGTTTTTCTCAGATAACGGTAGTTGGGCAAATGTCTTGTCATAACCTTTAGGAATGAAAACAGGGTCATAACCAAAACCTTGATTGCCACACCTCTGCTGTATAATGGAACCCTCTGCAATTCCCTCAAAATAGTGTATGGAACCGTTATTGTCTATATAGGCTATTACGGTACGGAAACGGGCGGTACGGTCTTGTACGTTTTCCAAGTTCTTAAGAAGCAGGTTTATATTGTCTTCAGATGAACAACTTTCACCTGCGTATCTTGCTGTATAGACAC
The DNA here is from genome assembly GCA_024405815.1 of Paludibacteraceae bacterium. GTDB lineage: Bacteria > Bacteroidota > Bacteroidia > Bacteroidales > Paludibacteraceae > Enterocola. Next base: position 6,894 of record JAKSNX010000003.1, read on the forward strand.
CAGGAGCCCCGTTAAGGGCATTAACCTCAAGCCCTGTATCATCTGCAAAACAAGATTTGCCTGTCTTGTTATACACATATTTTGCCTTTTGCAAGGCATTGCCCTCAAGGGTGTCGGCAGTTTCAGGAATGTCTTCTGTTATGCCAACATCTTTAAGGCAGTAAAGTGCAAAACTTTTACCTAAAAAGTCCTGCACTTCTTCTGCTTTATGCTTGTTTCCGGTTGCAAAAACCAGTGTACGCATAATTTTCTATATTAAAATGCGTCAATAATTCCTTTGAAATCAGGAGCTTTAAGTGAAGCACCACCTATAAGTCCGCCGTCAATGTCAGGTTTTGCAAAAAGCTCAGGAGCGTTAGAAGCCTTGCAGCTGCCACCATAAAGGATTGAGGTGTCTTCTGCAACTTGCTTGCCATATTTATCAGCTATAAGGCTGCGGATATATGCGTGAATCTCCTCTGCTTGGTCTGATGTGGCGGTTTTGCCTGTACCTATTGCCCAAATTGGCTCGTAAGCGATTATTATGTTTGCAAACTCAGCCTCTGACAAGTGGAATACGCTACCTTCAAGTTCTGCTTTTACAACAGCATTCTGCTTGTTAGCCTCACGCTCTTCAAGGCTCTCTCCTATACAGAATATAACCTTTAGTCCGTTTGCAAGTGCCAAATCAACTTTTGCCTTTAGAATCTCAGGGGTCTCACCATAATAGCCACGGCGTTCAGAGTGACCAAGTATGCAATACTCTGCACCTGTAGATTTAACCATAGCGGCAGAGACCTCACCTGTATATGCTCCAGACTCCTTGTCTGCACAGTTCTCTGCTGATAATTTGATTACACTTCCTTTAATCACCTCTGCAACAGATGCTAAATGAATGAAAGGTGTGCCTATAATTACTTCACAATTAGGCTTTTGTCCTTTTAATACCTCTTTTAACTCAGTAGCCAGTGCTACACCTTCCTGCAGGGTCTTGTTCATTTTCCAGTTGCCTGCTACAATGTTTTTTCTCATTTTATAAAAATTTATTTTGTAATGTTGTTAAGTTCCTTATTTGATGGAAAATCGTTATAATGCCATTTCTTTATAACAGTGCCTTTGTTCAGAAGCACCAGACCAGGGTTAGACCTTACAATGGTCTTTAGTGTTATCTCGTCTGTCTGTGCCATAGTAAACTTAATGTTGTTCTCACCCACAAAGTCGGTTATCACATCGTGAAAAGATGCTGTAAGGCAGTACATCGGGATATTTTTGTTTTCAGCCCAAGCCTCAATCTCATTAAGCCTTTTAAAACTGTCTATATCACTCTTTTCTAATTTAGAGCAAATTACAAGTAGTGTGTAGCCCTCTCTCTCCAATACCAAGTCTGTTATGTCCTCACCATCAACCTGTACAGAGAAATCGTGGATAGGTGGCACATATCCTTTTTCCACTAACTCCACATTCTGCCTTACAAATGTCCAAGTGGAGTCATCGGCAGGGTAGTCCGATAGAGTGAACTCCTTTTCAATGCCGTCTTTACTGTATATGAATGTGGTGTTATACTTGTCTGTAGGGGCATCATCGGGTATGACCATAAGCTCAGAAATGTTATTGCCAACCTTATATGGACGGAAATCTATTACAGGCAGATGGCGGTAGCAGTAGATTTGCAGTCCCAAGCAGAAGAATACGGGCAGCACCATAAAAATCCACTGTCCTTCCTCTGTAAGTAATGCTCTGTTAGCTTTTAGTGTCAGGAACAAAATTATAAGAACTATGTCTATTATTATGTTCTTGTAAAAAGTCTGCCAGTTGGTAAGCACTATGGCATCGCCAAAACAGCCGCAGTCAGATACTGGATTTGCAATGGCAAGATAGAGTGTGAGAGGTGTCATTACTGCCATAAACAGAGCTGTAACTATGGCGGTAATCTTTAATCGTAGGTTGCACACCATATTAAACCCGATGGTAAACTCCACAATTATCATTAAGAACGCCGCAGGTAATGCAAGTGCTTGCAATTCAGGCATTCCAAAAGCCTCTAAATAGTCGCCAATCTTGTACGATGTGCCAAGAGGGTCAACAGCCTTTACAAGACCTGAGAATAGGAATACAATTCCTATAAACAGTCTGCTCAGTATGTTTAATGCCCTCTTAATCTTCATTTTCAGTCTCTCCCTCCGCTATCTTTATTAGAGCGAATACGGCGTAGTTCAGCATATCAAAGTAGTTTGCGTCTATGCCCTCTGATATAAGGGTTTTGCCTTTGTGGTCCTCTATCTCTTTGGTGCGGTTTATTTTCATAAGAATAAGGTCTGTATATGAGCTTATTCTCATACTACGCCAAGCCTCGTCATAATCGTGGTTTTTTGCAAACATCAGATTCTTGGCATCCAATACATATTTATCGTACAGTTTTACGATGGCATCGGGTTGCATGTCTATGGTGTCTGATGCACCGTAGGCAAGCTGAATCAAGCCTATTACAGCATAGTTTACAATACCTATAAACTCAGGCTTAATGCCTTCTCCTACAAGATTCTCTTTCTTGATTTCAAGACTGCGTATGCGTTTAGCCTTAATAAAAATCTGGTCTGTAACTGATTCGGTGCGCATTATACGCCACGCACCGCCGTAGTCATAGAGTTTTTTTGTAAAAATCTCTTTACAGCAGGCAATAGCCTCATCAAATTGTTTGTTAGTATCTTTCATAATTGCGTGCAAAGATACAAAATTTATTTAAGAGTTAAAACTTCAACTCCGTTTGCAGGTACTTGAACACTCAATACATTTTTATCTAAAGAGAATTCACATCCTAAGTTTGCCTTATATTCCTTGTTCTCAAGAATTTTAGGCAGCAGAATCTGAACATTCGTACTCTCGTTGTTCTTGTTGAATACCGCTATGGCAATATCACCAAAATAGTTTCTGGCGTATGCCCAAGTGGTGTCATCAAGGCGTAACTCTATAAAATCACCATACATCAGAGGCATGCTGTTTCTTCTAAGTTTTGCAAGGGTGGAAACAGAATTAAGAACTTGTTTCTCATACTTGTTAAGGCTGTCGTCAAACCTCATCATACGGCGGCAGTCAGGATCATTCGCTCCTGCCATACCTATTTCATCGCCGTAGAATATTACAGGAACTCCAGGTATAGTAAGGTTAAATGCGTTTAACTGAACTAACTTATTATAGGCAGTGGTATCTGTAACACTGATATCACGTAGCCAGCCAGCCGCTTTTGTGTCCTCGTCATAACGTACATCACCCGATGCGAAACATATAAAGCGAGCCCTGTCGTGATTCCCCGATATGTAGCCCATAAGATTGTGATTTCCATATACTTTAAGGCTCATGTTAAGAGTGTTGCTTATTCTACGCAGACTTTGACCCTTAACAGCAAATACATTTGAGGCATCGTCAGATACGTTAAAGTCAAACTGACCGTTAAGCATACCGGAGTTCACATAACTGCTTATAAGTTTAGGACTTCCGTAAGACTCTCCTATCTGATAAATCTCCTTATGCTCAGGTAGTTCCACCTCTTTTTTAAGTTTATAGGTGAGAGTTCTCCAGAAATGTTCCTGAACATGTTTGCAAGCATCGTGGCGGAAACCGTCAAGGTCAAATTTAGTTACCCAAGCCACAGCAGAGTCTGTCATAGTCTGAACAATCTCCTCACGTGAGTAGTCAAGAGTAGGCAGGAACTCATCAAACCAAGTGGTAAGGCGGTGGTCATTCCAACGTTCAAGATTTTTAGTACCGTCAGGCAGTATGAGAGGAGTGCAGATGGTAGGGTCATTCTTAAACATAGGGTGCTCCTGATGAACATGGTTAGCCACATAGTCCATAATAACATTAAGTCCGTGTTTATGGGCGTTTTTAACCATCTCTTGCATCTCTTCGTCTGTTCCAAAACGGAAATCAATCTTGCTTGACGATATAGGCCAATAGCCGTGATAGCCTGAGAATTTGGTCTTAACAGGATATTCCATTCCAGAATATGGCTCCAGTGGGTTCTGAACTATCGGGGAAATCCATATAGTGCCTATTCCAAGAGAGTCAAAATATCCCGATTCTATCTTATCAGAGATACCCTTTATGTCACCGCCAAAATAATCTACTTTAGGGTTTACATCGGGGCGGTTCATAGGGTGATTGTTATCCTTATTGCCATCTGAGAAGCGGTCAATCATAAGGGAGTAAAGTACTTGGCTATGCTTGTCAAAACGGTCTATCGTTTTAGCGTCAGAAACCACCTTCCCAAATTCAAGCGGAATTAAAACATCATTTGATATTCCAAATTTATTGGCTGCAATAACTCTTATGTATGAGCGTTTTATGGTGTTTGCCTCATCAGGAATCCGTATCTCAATACTGCCATCAGACTGTTTTACAAAACGTGTAGGCAACTTGTAGTTTTGCCAATAGGCGTAAATCTGCTCCACATCATTGTAGGTGTCAAGTGTAAATGTTTTTTTATCAAAACTACCCGATGTAAGCACAGGTGCCTTGTCTTGAGTGCCTTGTATGTGCAGAATTGAGTTAAACTTGCCTGAATTGTTATCCACCATCTCAGGATTGGTCTCATCGTGGTTCCAATCTCCGTCACGAACAAGTTGATAAAGGTAGGTTCCCGGGCTTATGCGGAAAGTTACCTCGTAGATACCATCGCTGTTAAGTGTAAGGTCTGGGTGAAAAGACGGTACCCAATCATTCATCTGACCTGCCAGCTGAACCCTGTTCCAACGCTTGCCGTGAGGATTGTAGCGGAATGTGAACTCCCCCTCATCTGTGCGTTTGCAAAGTATGCTGTAAGGCACACCTTTAACCCAAATGGCAATGTTCTGTAGTTGATGAGCCTTGCCTAAATATACATTTATCTGACTCTTGTCCTCACTCAAACGTGCAAGAATCATCTTATTATCGCACGATATAGAATCTATCTGCTCTGTATTAAGCACATAATCCTTAGTCAGGATTATATTTGGACCAGGCTCTAACGTTACAAAAGAGTTAAGCCCTACATCTTCTGTGCTATCTGACGGATAACCCAACTCATACTGAGTGCAGCCAGCCAAAATGGTGGCAAAACTCAAAACTAATAAAACTTTAGATATTTTCATAATGTTATTCTTTTATAAGTATTACACTTACGGCTCCTAAAAGTAACAGAACGCCTGCTACGGCAAGCATGGCAAGTTGTGTGCCTACAACACAGAGTATAAGACCACCGCAGAGTGCCGCCACTATTTGTGGCAGACATATAGTGCAGTTAAATAGTCCAAGATAGTAGCCCATATTGTCTCCTTTCAGTGAGTTTGTAAGAATGGTGAAAGGTATGGCAAGCATGGCAGCCCATGTGCAACCTATAAGTGCGTAACTGATAAACAGAATGTACTTATTGGCAATAAACAGGGTGGATATGAATCCTAAACCGCCTATTATCAGACTTATGGCGTATGCCCACTTATTGCCAAGCTTATTCTCTATGGCAGGAAGCAGGGCAGCCCAAATAAGTGAGCCTACCGCTTGAACGGCAAATACCACACCAACCCAGTTTCCCGCATCTTGGAATGCGGCATCTTTAGTCTCAATACCTGCCCAGCCAAAACAACTTGACGCTATGGCTCCGTTAGAGTAGGTCCACATATACATAAATGCAGCCCAACAAAAAAATTGAACCAAACCTACAGTCCAGAAAGTGGAAGGAGCGTTCTTTAGCAAACTAAAGAAACTTGCCTCTTCCTTTTTGCCTGTACTCTCCTCTTTATCTGTAATGCCATGGAACTCCTTGTATTCTTGTGGATTAAGTTCCTTAACTGTAATAAATGTATAAATTACGCATAAAATTAGTATAGCTGCCCCGATATAGAAACTCCATTTAACAGAATCGGGTATAACACCCTCTGGTGCGGTATTTGCGATGCCTATCCATGTAAAGAATATAGGGAATAGATAGCCGACAAGAGAGCCTGCGTTACATAGAAAAGACTGAATGGAGTAGGCAAGACCTTTCTGCTCATTGCTTACCATATCGCCCACCATCATCTTAAATGGTTGCATAGCTATGTTTATTGATGTGTCAAGAAACATAAGAGAGAAAAGTCCGAACCACATGGCTGCATTGAGTCCAAGAAACAGACCTTGTGTAAATGTAAAGTTACCTGCATTTGGAAGCAGTGCCATAACCGCTACTGCAATTATAGCACCCACAAGCAGGTATGGCTTACGTCTGCCTATTGAGCACCATGTCTTATCTGAATATTTGCCCACTAACGGTTGTACCAGCATACCCATAAGTGGTGGCAGTATCCAAAAGAAACTAAGAGTGTGAGGGTCTGCTCCAAGTGTGGCAAAAATACGGCTGATATTTGCACTTTGCAGAGCGTATGCAATCTGCACCCCAAAAAATCCAAAACTTATATTAAAAAGTTTTAAAAAAGACTGATTACGTTCCATTTTTAACTTTCAATTATTTTTATCACGTATGCTGTTTTAGCTGGCATAGATAGTTTGGTTGTAAAGTCTATCTGCTTGCCTGTTATAATCTCTGTTCCCGTAGTTGAACCTTCAAATAGCTCCTTATATCTGTCAAGACTTACAAGTTGGTCATTAACACTATTGTTAAAGATAATTAAAATCCTGCTGTTGTCATCATAACGTGAGAATACATAGATTCCATCGTATGGAATAAACTGTGTCATCTTACCAGTCTGCAGGGCAGTACAGCTCTTACGGAAGTTAAGCAGCTTACGCATATAGTTAAACACCTCGTTCTCTTCTGTAGTTCTGCCTTCTGCGGTAAAGGCATTGTGGTCATCGTCTTTCCAACCGCCTGGAAAATCAAAGCGGTAGCCCTCATAGTTACCTGGTATGCCGTCTATCATAATCTCATCGCCGGAATAAATCTGTGGGAATCCGCGTGTGGTCAGAAGCATTGCAATGCTCATCTTGTATTTGTTTAAATCACGGTTAACGGCACCTGACATACGGTCAATATCGTGGTTATCAATGAAATTCATAATATTGTTTACATCGGGGTAAGCAAAATCCTGTGCATAGTGAGCATAGAATTTAGCCATACCGTGGTCCCAATCGTCACGCTCGTTAAAAGCCTCCTGTAGCTTGTCTTTTAGAACAAAATCCATAACACTTGGCAGATTGGAGTCAAATCCGTCCTTATTGTTGTTACCCGATTGGTAATATGCTATCTCAAGCGGAGATTTAACCCAACATTCACCCACAATGTTTATGTTTGGATACTCATTGCGGAATGTCTTCATAAACTCACTTGCCACCTTAATGTTATTATAAGGATATGTATCAACCCTTATTCCGTCTGCACCACCATACTCAAGCCACCAAATATAGACTTGACTAAGATATTTGAACAGTAACGGATTCTCAAGGTTAAGGTCTGGCATATTGTATGAGAACCAACCCTTCTCTAAAATCTCACGGTCAAGTTTGGCTGCGTGAGGGTCTGTCCAAGCGGTCATTCTGTAGTTTGAACTTGTATAGGTAGGCCAAATATGATACCAATCTTTTGATGGCAAATCGTTTGTCCAATAGCTTACAATGCCACAATGGTTTGGAACTACATCAAGAATAAGTTTCAGCCCTAATGCGTGGCAACTGTCTGCAAGAGCCTTGTACAGCTCATTAGTGCCTAAACGTGGGTCCACCTTAAAATAATCGCCTGTAGCATAGTGGTGATAAGAATATTGGCTGTCATTATTATCAAAGAAAGGGGTTATCCATAGTGCAGTACACCCCAAATCCTTAATGTATGGCAGGTGGTCTATAACACCTTGGATATCACCTCCGTGGCGTTTGCCTAAATCAGAACGGTCAACACCTTGTATATAGCCTTTTACACTGTCATTGCTGTAATCGCCGTTAGCAAAACGGTCTGGCATAAGCAGATAGACTGCATCTTCGGGACCAAAACTAACCCTCTGCTTGCTGCCTTGATTGCGTGCATTAAGTGTGTATGCCCATTTGGATATTTTTTTCTTGCCATTCTTAAACACAATGTTAAATGTACCAGGTTTTGTAGATGGGTCTATGTTGAGGAACAGAAACAGATAGTTAGGATTATCTGTCTTCTCTGTCCTTGTAAGGGTAACACCGGCATAGTCTATCTCTACTGTGGCATTCTGAATGTCATTACCATAGCATAACAGCTGCAATTCAGGGTTCTCCATTCCAACCCACCAACTTATAGGCTCAACTTTGCTAACACTCTGCTTAGTCGCAAATGCCGTCACCATAGCAGCCATCAAAAAAACTAAAGTAAACGTTCTTTTCATATATATTGATTTTTTAATTCATACATCATACATCATACATCATACATCATACATCCTCACTTCGTGCTCTCCCTCAATATCAATCTTGTAGGAATAGTCTCCTGTGTAACAGGCATAGAGCCCTTGCTTTCTATTCTGGCAATAAGAAGCTTGCACGCCTCAACCCCCATCTCGTATCCGTTCTGCTCCACAGTTGTTATGGTAGGGTCTGAGATTTGAGCCACTATACCATCTCCAAATCCACATACAGATACATCTTGCGGAATCCGCTTGCCAGCACGTTTTAAGGCGTATATAATACCCGATGCTGTATCGTCATTAACAGCAAAGAACGCATCGGGTAGAGAGTTTGATTTAATTATCTTTTCTGTAAGTTTTATTGCATTCTCCCTATTGTCACAGTCAAAAATAAGAGAGTCATCTACTGCTATTCCATTTGCTTTAATGGCATCGATGTATCCATTTGTGCGGTCTTTTGCTATTGTAATGTTGTTTCCTGTTCTAAACAGTGCAATCTTTTTGCACCCTGATTTTGCCAAGTAATCAACCGCCTGAAATGCACCTGAATAGTCATCTGCAACCACGTGGTCTGTTACTAAATCGGGGCAGAAACGGTCATAAAACACAAGTGGGGTGCCGTCCTCTATAAGTTCTCTGTAATGTGATATGTCTTTGTTGTTCTTGGAAATAGAAGCCAATACGCCCGATACCTGAGCAGAAGTAAGTGTGTCTATGCATTTTATCTCTTTTTCATAATTTTCTGACGATTGGCATACAAGAACGGAGTAGCCGCTGGCATTTGCTGAATCCTCTATCCCTGATATCACAGATGAGAAAAAATGATGTACAAACTCAGGTATTATTACACCTATTATATTAGTATGTTGTTTTCTTAGGCTTAACGCTATTGAATTGGGCTTATAGTGATGCTCATGTGCATACGACTTTACTTTCTCAATAGTGGCCTTGCTTATATCCTTATTCCCCTGTAATGCCCTTGAAACGGTGGATATGGATATATTCAACTCTCTTGCTATGTCTTTTATTGTGATTTGAGATTTCATAGTGTAAACATTGCGTATTACTTCAATCTACAAAAATAGTAAAAAATAGTGAGTTATCAAATTTTTTTGACGTTAATAAGTGTAAAAATGTGTAAAAACCTAAAAAAAACGTTTTAAAAGTTGTTTTAATTAAAATTTATTCGTAAGTTTGTAGGTCGTTTTATGCGGCTATATGCTTTTGATATATAATTAACCTATTTATTAACCTTAAAAAAATTCAATGCATGACTAAAAATTTACACCGGGCAATTCTTCTTGCCCTTGTATCTGTAGCGTCCATTGTAACCTCGTATGCTCAAACAGCTATATCGGGTACGGTTACAGATGAGACAGGGGAACCAATCATTGGTGCGTACATTACCCTTGCAAGTGATAAGTCAGTGGGTACAATCACTGATTTTGACGGTAATTACGAGATTTCGGTTCCCGATGGTTCAGAGTTAATTTTCTCTTATACAGGTTATGAGAGCCAGACTTTGAGCATAGCAGGTAAAAGTTCACTTAGTGTTACACTTAAAGAGGTTTCCACTCACCTGGAAGAGGTAGTAGCCGTAGGTTACGGTTCTCAGAAAGCAAAAGAGATTACATCTGCTGTAGCAAGTGTAAAATCAGAGAACTTTAACTCAGGTGTTACCTCAAGCCCTATGGGACTTATTCAAGGTAAGGTGGCTGGTCTTACCATTACTAACACTAATGGTGGTGACCCTACAAGCACAGGCTTTAATGTACAGATTCGTGGTACGTCCACATTGAACGCAGGTTCAGGCTCATCACCTCTTTACATTGTAGATGGTGTGCCTGTATCAAGCATAGATAACCTTGCACCTGATGACATCGCTTCTATGGACGTTCTTAAGGATGGTTCTTCAGCCGCTATCTATGGTACACGTGGTACTAACGGTGTAATCCTTATTACAACCAAACGTGGCTCCTCATCTGAGGGTGTTGAGTGTGGTACTACAAGTGTGGAGTATTCAGGTTACGTATCACTTGCCCATAAGACAGGTAACACAGGTATGACCACTATAGATGAGTATGTAAATCTTGACAGTTGGACCAAAGGTAAGTTCTCTCCTGTAAATTATGGTAGCTACAGTGATTACTACTCAATGATGGTACGTGAGGTTCCTGTTACTACAAACCATAACATTGCTATTACAGGTGCCACTAAGAAATTCAACTACCGTGCATCTGTCAACTACAAATACGCAGAAGGTCTTGCAAAAGACCGTCAGGAGATAAACGCTAAATTCTCTGCTAATCAAAAGGCATTTGAGGGTTGGTTGGATTTGCAGTATGATTTATCATATATGCACTACAAGAACAACAATGCGTGGACACAGTTTGATATGGCTGCCACACTTAACCCTACATATCCTGTATATGACAAATCTACAAAATCAGGTTTCTATTTTGTGCAGGCATCAGGATTTAACAACCCTATAGAGCCATATGTGCTTAACAGTGAGTATAGCGATGGTAACTTCTTCCGTGGGTCTGTACGTGCCACAGTTAACATTTTACCTGTTAAAGGCTTGAAAGTTAATGCTTTTGTCGCTATGGAAGAGGGTGATAACTACAATTACAAGTATAATGGACTTAAATATACTGTAAGCCCTGATGATGCTGGTAAGGCTGTTCGCTATCAGTCAAGAGATATGAATATATTGGCAGAAGGTACTATTGACTATGCGGGTCAATGGAAAGGTCACAGCTTGGCTTTGGTAGGCGGTTTCTCATATCAGCAATTTACATCAGATAATTCTACGATGGAGAACGCTGGTTTTGCTACTGATAATATAATGTATTATAAGATGCAAGAGGGTGATGCTTCTAAAGATAAGATGAATATTAGTTCATGGAGAGGTTTCAACGCTTTGGCTTCTGCGTTCTTCCGTGCAAACTATAACTACAAAGAGAAATACTTGCTATCAGCATCAATACGTGCCGAGGGTTCTTCTCGTTTTGGTAAGAACAATCGTTGGGGTTGGTTCCCTGCAGCATCAATTGGTTGGCGTATAACAGGTGAGGACTTTATGCAGAACGTAAAAGGTGTAGATGACCTTAAACTACGTTTCGGTTTCGGTATCACAGGTAATAACGTTGGTCAGAACCTTGCTTCTAAGGAGTTACTTGGTGCAGGCGGTACATTCTGGTACAACGGTGCATGGGTAAAGACATACAATGTTACTCAAAATGCTAACCCTGACCTTAAATGGGAGCGTAAGTTTGAGTATAACTTAGGTATCGATTTCTCTTTCTTAAACAACCGCTTGTATGGTACAATTGATATGTATATCCGTGATACTAAAGACTTGCTTTACTGGTACGATGTTCCGTGTCCTCCATATCAATTCAATAAGTTACTCTCCAACGCAGGTGAGATTAGAGCAAAAGGTATAGAGGTTGCACTTACAGGTGTTCCTGTAAAGACCAAGAATTGGTTATGGACATCTACATGGACTATGGCATTTGACAATAGTAAAATTAAGTCACTAAGTGACCCTGCCAAAGGTCTTAACTATACCGAGGTTGAGAGTGGTGGCGTAGGTGGTAATGGTCTTAACAATACTACAACCCAAATCATTAGAGAGGGTGAAAGCATAGGTGTGTTCTACGGTTTCCGTTATGACCACGTAGATGAGAATCACCAAATATGGTACAAGAATAAGAATGGTGATGTTGTAAGCGAATCTGATTTGACAGAAGAGGATAAGACAATTATTGGTAAGGCACAGCCTATTATGACATTCGGTTGGAATAACACCGTACGTTGGAAATGGTTAGACTTTACAATATTCTTCCGTGGTATGGTTGGTAATAAGGTGCTTAACGTAACACGTTGGGCTTATACCCCTACAAGTTTGGGCGCTCAAGCCAATATGGTTTACAAATCTACTACAGAAGCTATTGCTAATGGGAATGGTGCATTTAGAACAGGAAAATTCTCTGATTATTGGTTAGAGGATGGCTCTTACTTAAGATGTGATAACATTACTGTAGGTTTCACTATTCCGCTTAAACCTAATAAATACGTGAAGAATTTGAGACTATATGTTACAGGACAGAACCTATTTACCATTACCAAATACTCAGGACTTGACCCAGAGGTTAATGTGTCATCTATTGATAATGCGGGTATTAACTACGTAGGATTCTATCCAAGAGTAAGCAGTTATGTACTTGGTGTTAATGTTACATTCTAATTATAAAATACAAGAGATATGAAAAAGTCAATTATATATACGTTAATAATTTCGTTGGGTCTCTCACTTACTTCTTGTAAGGATTTCTTAGAGGAGAAGGCATACGGTAGCCCAACATCAGAGGAACTATTGCAAGACCCTGAGAACATGGTACGTTTGGTTGGTCAAGCATACGCAGAACTAAAGTGGTTGCATGACCACTGGGGATATTGGGGTTTGAACACCCTTACATCGGACGAGGCTCGTTGCCCGGTTCGTAACCCTGGAAACAACTGGGACGACAGTGGTTATTGGTTGAAACTTAATTCTATGGAGTGGGACCAGACTGGTCAGTCTTTTGAGAATGTATGGGATAGATGTATAGCAGGTGCTAACTTGTGTAACAAGATATTAAAACAGATATCTGCATACGAGGATAAGGTTAAGGCTTCTGACTATAAGAGGTACACAGCAGAGTTGGCTGTACTTAGAAGCTACTACTATTTTACAATGTTTGACTTGTTTGGTAGAATCCCTTATACAGAGGAGTTTCCATCAAGTGAGACTGCCCAATTCCCTCTGCTTCCAGTGCAAGATGTTTGGACAAATCTTGTAAATTGTTTGGAAAAGGAGACTCCAAACTTACCGGCTGTAACGCCTGCCACAAAGGCCGAGAATTACGGACGTGCATCTCAGGCTTTAGGTTACGGACTTCTTGCCCGTCTTTATCTGAATGCAGATAGTTATGGAATAAAGAATTTGCCAGCTAATGCCTATACAAAATGTGCTGAGTATTGTCAAAAGATTATTGATTCAAAAGGTTATTCTTTAGAGTCTAATTTCTTCAATAACTTTATTGTGCATAACGAGAACAGTTCTGAGAATATATTTGTAATTGTTGAGAATGGTAATGCCGCATTTGACTATCAAGATGTTGCTGGTACCATGTGTAACAAGTTACGTATAAATCTTCTTACACAACACTACTCATTCCAAACAATATACGGACTGCTTGAAAAACCTTGGAACGGATTTGCCGCATCTTCAGACTATTTGTCAATGTTTGAGGCATCTGACCGCCGCGGACCTTGCCCGGAGAATGCAGGTACAGACATCAATTTCCAAGATGTTAACAAGAAATTCTGCTGGTTCCTTGGACCTGTAAAGGATGCTAACGGAAATATAATGACAGATGACCAAGGAGACCAAGTCATTATAGTAAAGAATTTCAAAAGCAAGGAGAATTCCACATGGAACGATGGTGCACGTTGTATGAAGTATGAGACAGAATTGAACTCTACTGTAAATAAATACAGTGAGAATGACTTTGTGCTTATGCGTTATGCTGAGATTGTGCTTATGTATGCAGAGGCTTGCTTAAGAGGTGCGGAAGGTTACAACTTGGGTTATGTTCAGTCAGACCTTGATTTAATCCGCACACGTGCAGGAGTTATGACATTGACATCTCTTAACCTGAATACAGACCGTGCAGATAAGAACTCAATACTTAATGAGCGTGCACGTGAGTTTGCTTGGGAGAACCTTCGTCGTAGAGACCTTATCCGCTTTGGCGTATATACAAATCCTTCTTATAAATGGGATTTCAAGAACATAAAGCCAGGCGAGGATTTCAGAAAGTGGTTCCCTATACCTAAAAAGATGATAGAGGTTCACGCTGGTGATATTGAACCTTGGGAACAGAATGAGGGTTATAAATAATTAATGTTAACGATAAAAATTTATGAATATGAAATCAAAAAGTTATATATTGGGCATAAGCCTACTCTCTGTTCTTGCGTTGTTTTCTTGTAAGAAAGAGAATGAGTTGGCTTTCTCTACAAATCCAAGAGAGGTTGGACAGACTGAGTATGACAAAATGTATGTAGGCGACACAAAGCAGTTAGAGGTACAGTCTTTTGGTGTCAAATCAAGTGACGGATACCATGTAAATGGTGTAAGTTGGTCAAGCTCAGATGATTTTATAGCGTCTGTATCGTCGGATGGTGTTGTAACCGCTAATAAAGTAGGTTCTGTAAAAATTATTGGTAAGTTTAACGGAAAGTCTGTATATAGTTCAATAGTTATCTCAGGTAGGAAAGAGACATATTTTGAACCAGATATAAAAGCAGGCATGTCAGAGGCTATTGTTAAGGAACTTATAGCAGGTAAGCTTGTTATGCGTGGAAATTTAGAGGGTACTTCGCCTTACTCTGTATTAGTGGATACTGCCGCTAATAGAAAATCAGACTATACGGTTTATCTATTTGGCGAGAATACAAGTGCCATGGTTAATCTTTTGACAGATGAGGCTGTTAAGGAGACTGCTGAGGTTTTCTTGCCTGAGCGTTATAACAAGCAAGAAGGTGGTTATTTCAATAATCCTTATGGAGTGCGTGTAATGCAATCTTCTTCTCCTTATAAGAATGTTGTTTTATACACCGATGATTCCAAACCATCAACTGCTGAGGAGTTTTCTGCAGCATATAAGAAAGTATCAAAAGATTATGTCGCTTTGCTTGCTAACCCGGAATCATACAGTAAGACAACACTTGGACTGGAGAACGATTTTAAATATGAGAAGCGTGACGTTAATGCCATTAACTCTATAACTTCTGAATGTAATACCTTAATAGACAAACAGGGTGCTACAATTACAGAGATAGAGGATAGGTTAGGTGTTGCTACAGATGAATTGGCTGATTTATTCCTTGATGCTGCAAGGCTTGAGGGTACAGATATGTGCCATGCAAAGTTACCGGCAGCACCTACAGAGGATAATTTCTATGAGGCTGCGTTGGATTCAATCCAGAAGTTAGACGATAAGTTTACCGCTTTGTATGATACTGCAAGTAATATAATTTATTTGGATAGATTAGTTACAAGTTCTCAGAAATCCTATAGTGGATTCCTTACCAAGAAAGTAATAGATGACAATGTTATTAAATCTATGAATAAGGAATATGAGTCATACGTAGCCAAACAGGCTGATTATAGCGAAAATGCGTTTGCTTTATTCTCAGTTCATTTTGGTATTGCTATAGAGGCTGCAAAAAACAGTTGCTCACTTGCAGATGCAAATGCCGCTATGTCTGAACAGAAAAGGGCAGACAAGGATGTTATGAAAAAGGCAGACGAAGAGAGCCAGAAAGCCAAACTTGATACAGAGTTTGCTAAATACAATGAGTCTGACTATACAGCAGAAAATTGGACTAAACTCAATGTTATTTACCTTACAGCCAAGGCTGATTTAGAAGAAGGTAAATTGTACTACTCTGTTGTAAGCACAGCAATAGATGATATGGCTAAAGTTGAGAAAAAACAATAAAAATTTGATTTTTAATTTTTAATTGTTTATATTTGCACATTGAAAACACTTTATAATTAACTTTTATTAACTAAAAACTAAAAAAAATGAAAGCAAAAATTTCTTTAATCGCCCTATTGGGCTTGTTAGTGTTTGGTGCTGTTTCATGTAAGAAAAATGATTCACCATCAGACGAGAAAGGCATTAAGATTGACCAAACTTCATTGCAACTGAAGCCAGGTGAGGATGCTGTTCTTACAGCAACCATTACAGGTTTGGACGGTACAATTGATTGGTCAGTTGACCCTGCAGAGGGTGTTGTTACACTTGACCCAGCAGGTGCAGGTAGTACTAAATGTGGTGTTAAGGCTGACGCTGAAGGTGACGCTACCATTACTGCTACTTGTGGTGATTTCAAGGCAACATGTACTGTTACTGTAAAGAAAGAGGAAATCAAGACTCCTGATGTAGCAGGTGAGGCTGGTAAATATACAATAGCTTTCCGTGCTCCTGAGACTGCATGTATAGGGGATATAGACATCTGCTTGTTTGGTGATTTCCAAGGTAATGACCCTAAAGATGAGAGCGCTCCTATTGCCACCAAGATTGAGCAGACTGGTTTTGACAATTGGTACAAGATTGTGTTTGAATCAGCTGATGCAACACAGGCAAAAGGTAAAATCTGCCCGATTGCTATTGATGGAACAAGAGATTGGAACTGGCAGGGTGAAACTTATACTCTAATTAAGGGTAATGGTGAGATAATTGATGACTTTGGTACACAGAACAAGATTGTCTGCAATGCAGTAGGTGAGGTTGTTTATGTAGATGTTGTTAAGTGGGCATCTGACCCTTGTGTTGCCCCATTCCCTGGTGGTGATGTTACATTCAGTGTAATTCTTACTAATGAGTTCCCAGAGGATTTTGATCCTTCTACTATTCAGATTGCTGTAGCTCACTGGGATGCTGGTCAAGATGAACTTACATACGACTTTACATATACAGGCGGTATAAGATTTACAGGAACTATATCAGATTTCCCTGCAGGTCAGCAGTATAAGTACAATATCCAATATACACCTGAAGGTGGCGAACCTTCTGGTTGGATTTGGGAGAAAGGCGGTAACCGTGATGTTCCGTTTGATGGCATAACTAATGACGAGGTTGCTGAGTGGGAGGGCGAGCCATGGAACCCAATACCAGGTGGTGAAGGTACATTCAAAATTACATTCTCTGAAAGTTGCAACATGGCTCAATATGAGAAGGTTATCTTTACAGGTAACTTTGCAGAAGAGTCTTGGGGTGAAAGCCAGCGTGAGATGACAGACAATGGTGATGGCTCATTCTCTTGGACAGGTGAGTTCCCAGATAACTTCCAATATAAAGTTATTGGTAGAACAGAGGGTGCTGAAGATGCTTGGATTGGTCCTGGTGACAACTGGAAATTTGACGGTGCTACATATGAGCAAGAGTGGACATGTGAATAATCACTAATTCCTAATAAAGAAAAGAGCGGCTTTTAAAGTCGCTCTTTTTTTGTATCTTTGTAGCCGTTATGCAGTTTCTACAGTTAATATTGGCATTGTCCTTTCTGGTTATAATCCATGAGTTTGGGCATTTTATTACAGCAAAGATATTTGGTGTAAGGGTGGAGAAGTTTTACCTGTTCTTTAACCCTTGGTTTACACTATTTAAGTTTAAGCCTAAAAATTCAGATACGGAGTACGGCATAGGGTGGCTTCCGTTTGGAGGCTACGTAAAGCTTGCCGGCATGATAGATGAGAGCCTCGACACAGAGCAGATGGCAAGGCCTGCCCAGCCGTGGGAGTTCCGTAGTAAACCTGCGTGGCAGAGGCTTATAATTATGAGTGCCGGGGTAATTATGAACCTTATAGGGGCTATGGTAATTTATGCCATGATACTGTACTCCAATGGTGAGCAATATGTAAAGTTAAGCGATGCCTCTATGGGTATGAATTTCTCTGAGGTGGCACATGACCAAGGTTTCCGTGACGGCGATATTCTGCTTATGGCAGATGGAGACGCACTGGAGGCTATGGATGAGGAGAATGTACGCAAGATACTTAACGCATCTACCGTAACAGTGCTGCGAGGCGGAGAGCGTAAGACACTTACTATGAGCCGCACCTTTATGCAGGATTTAATAGCCTCAAATGAGGGTTTTGCAGACTTTAGGCTACCGTTTGTGGTAAAAGAGGTTATAGAGTCCACACCTGCTGATAAGGCGGGCATAATGGCAAATGACAGCCTTGTAAGCGTAAATGACTCCACACTTGTGGCGTGGAGTGATTTTACCCCTGTGCTGAAGGCAAATAAGAATATACCCCTTAATGTAGGACTATACAGAGACGGCTCATTTATAACTACAATCCTTACCCCCGATAGTGCTGGCAAGATAGGGGTGTATGTAAAATCCATCTACGATATTTATCCTGTAACTGAGCATAAATACGGCTTTTGGGAGTCGTTTCCTGCAGGTGTAAACAAGGGCTTTAAGGCATTTACAGGCTATGGCAGTGACTTTAAGATGGTGTTTACCAAAGAGGGTGCGGAGAACCTTGGTGGTTTTGGTACTATTACCAAACTATTCCCCGATGAGGTGAATTGGACTTATTTTTGGTATATTACTGCATACCTCTCTGTAATTCTTGCGTTTATGAATATTCTTCCAATTCCTGCCCTTGATGGCGGACATATAATATTCCTGCTCTACGAGATGATTACCCGCCGTAAGTTAAGTCAGGAGTTTATGATTACAATGCAGAAGATAGGGCTGTTGCTGCTGATATTTCTGCTGCTATACGCTAACGGAATGGATTTGGTGAGAGCATTTAGCTAGTGGGCAGTTGACAGTTGACAGTTGACAGTTGACAGTGCCCCCCCTCCTCGTCATTTTGAGCGAAGCATAGCGTAGCGAAAAATCTCACAATGATTATGAGATCCTTCGCTAACGCTCAGGATGACGGGGTAGAATCACTGTCCACTTGAAATAAATTTCCTGGTTTCGGAGTCCGTATTTACGTAGTCATCGTAGGTGGGATGGGCGATGTGGGGAATTTGCTGCAGGGCATTCTCTATTATATCAGACATTTGCAGGAACCCAACCTCGCCACGTAGGAACGCTGCATTGGCAACCTCATTGGCTGCATTAAGTATGCAAGGGGCATTACCACCCATCTCTATGGCTTTATATGCAAGAGCAAGATTGCGGAACTTTTTTAAATCGGGTTTCTCAAATGTAAGAGTGCCTAAATCAAACAGATTAACCCTATTATAAGTATTAGGAATGCGGTTAGGGTAGGATAGGGCATACTGTATAGGCAGCCTCATATCGGGCACACCTAATTGAGCCTTAATGGAGCCATCTGCAAACTGAATTGCGGAATGCACTATAGATTGAGGGTGAACCACCACCTCTATGTTTTTTACATCTACATTAAACAGCCATTTAGCCTCAATAACTTCAAACCCCTTGTTTATCATAGATGCGGAGTCTATAGTGATTTTGGCACCCATATTCCAATTTGGGTGCTTTAGGGCATCGGCGGCGGTAACGGTACGCAGATAGTCAATATCCTTGGTGCGGAACGGTCCACCCGATGCGGTAAGCAGAATTTTCTCTACGCTATTATGCCTCTCTCCCTCCAAGCATTGGAAAATGGCTGAATGCTCTGAATCCACAGGCAGAATATCACTTCCGTAGTGCTTCTGTAGGCTGCACATAAGGTCTCCTGCCACCACCATAGTCTCTTTATTGGCAAGAGCAATGGTTTTGCCATTTTTAAGAGCCGATATAGTAGGTTTAAGACCTGCGTAGCCCACCATTGCGGTAAGAACTATATCTACATCGTCCATAGCCACCACATCGCATACACTGTCAATGCCCGACAGAACTTTTACATTAGTGTTGCTTAGTGCATTACAAACATCGGGGTAGTTCTCCTCTTTAACCATAACGGCATATTTAGGACGGAACTGCAATGCTTGTTTTATAAGTAAATCTGCGTTATTGTATGCTGTAATGGCAAAAACCTCAAACTTATCGGGGTTATCAGCAATAACCTGAAGCGTTTGAGTGCCTATAGAGCCTGTAGAACCTAATATTGCTATGCGTTTCACCATTGTTAGGCTAAAAAAAGGCGGCAAACCAAAAACGATTGCCGCTTCTTTGTTGCGGAGGCCCGGATCGAACGAGCGACCTTTGGGTTATGAGCCCAACGAGCTACCACTGCTCCACTCCGCGATTTCTCTTTCGGACTGCAAAGATACAACATATTTTTTAAAATGCAAAAAAACTTTTTATATCTAATTTTTTTGTGTAATTTTGTACTTTATTCACAGTGTAGAATTATGAGTAAGGTAAGAGTAAGATTTGCACCAAGTCCTACGGGACCGCTTCATATTGGCGGAGTGCGTACAGCGTTATATAACTATCTGTTTGCCAAGCAGAACGGTGGTGATATGATATTGCGTATAGAGGATACAGATTCCACACGATTTGTGCCAGGGGCTGAAAAATATATAATAGAGGCTCTTACTTGGCTTGGAATTAAGTTTGATGAGGGCATAAAGGACGGAGCAGCCACCGTGCGTCAGAGCGAGCGTAGGGATATTTACCGTAAATATGTGGATTACCTGCTTGATAACGGCAAGGCATACGTAGCGTTTGACACTCCGCAAGAGTTGGAGGCTAAACGTCAGGAAATCAAGAATTTCCAATATGATGCCACCACGCGTATGTCTATGCGTAACTCTCTTACATTGGGCAATGATGAGACTAAAAGACTTATAGCAGAGGGTACACCTTACGTGGTGCGTTGTCTTATAACCCCAAATGAAGATATTACGCTTGAGGATATGATACGTGGCACAGTAACCATAAATTCCTCAATTCTTGACGATAAGGTGCTGTATAAGAGTGCCGATAATCTGCCTACTTATCACCTTGCCAATATAGTAGATGACCATCTTATGGGTATTACCCACGTTATAAGGGGAGAGGAGTGGCTACCGTCAGCACCGCTACATGTATTGCTTTATAGACATCTTGGCTGGGCTGACACAATGCCGCAGTTCGCTCATCTTCCGTTGCTTCTTAAACCCGATGGAAACGGAAAACTGAGCAAGCGTGATGGAGACCGTCTTGGATTCCCTGTGTTCCCGCTTGATTGGTTTGACCCTAAATCGGGTGAGAAATCATCGGGTTACCGTGAGGCTGGCTATTTCCCAGAGGCTGTAGTAAACTTTTTAGCACTGCTTGGTTGGCACGCAGAGGGCGATGAGGAGTTCTTTACTATGGAAGACCTTATTAAGCGTTTCTCTTTCAGCCGTGTAAGCAAATCGGGTGCCAAGTTTGATTATGAGAAATGCAAGTGGTTCAATCATCAGTATCTTATGAACAAAGATGACAAGACTCTTGCAGAACTGATTAAGCCTCAGATACTTGCTACATACGGCATAGATTGCCCTATGGACAAACTTATAACAGCGGTAGGCTACACCAAGAACCGTTGCACTTTCCCAGCAGATTTTTGGGAGCAGATTCACTTCTTCTTCGTCGCTCCTACGGAGTATGATGAGAAGACTAGGCAAAAACGCTGGAAAGAGAGCTCTCCGAATGATATGAGAGAACTTTATGCCGTATTGGAGGCAATAGACGATTTCTCACTTGAGAACACAGAAAAGGTTGTAATGCAGTGGATTGCAGATAAGGAGTACAATACAGGCACTATTATGAATGCTTTTCGTCTATGTCTTGTAGGTGAGGGCAAAGGTCCGCACATGTTTGAAATCACCTCACTACTTGGTAAGGCTGAAACTTTAAAGAGGCTTGATAGAGCAATTAAAGAGTTGAAAGTTGAAAATTGAAAGTTGAAAGTTGAAAATTGAAAGTTGAAAGTGTATGAATCGTATAATACTAACATCGCTATTTTTTTTGTTTTTCTTGGGAGTTTTTGCCCAAGCGGTAGATGATGACCATAGACCATATAACCCTATTCCTAAAAGGGAGTTCCGTGGCGTGTGGGTGCATACCATAGAGCAGTTCTATTTTTCAGAGCTTACCTCAGAGCAGATAAGGGACACCCTGCGTAAGCAGTTGGATGTTTTCCAAAAATGTGGCTTTAACGCACTTCTGTTTCAGGTAAGACCAGAGTCTGATGCCTTCTATAAGTCTGATATAGAGCCTTGGAGCCGCTATCTTACAGGAGAGCAGGGCAAGGCACCTGATGACCCCGATTTTGACCCTATGGCGTTCCTTATAGAAGAGTGCCACAAGCGTTGTATGGAGTTTCACGCTTGGGTGAATCCATATAGAGTTAACATAAACAAGACAAAGTACAGACTAAGCGATAACCATGTGTATTTTGAACATCGTTATATGTTTTTTTCATACGGAACGATGCTTCTGTTTAATCCCGGCGTGCCTGATTCAAGAGAGTACATTTGCAAGGTTATAAAGGATATAGTATCCAGATACGATATAGATGCTCTGCACATGGATGACTATTTTTATCCTTATCCTATAAAGGGTATTAAATTACCCGATGACCAGACCTTTAAAAAGTATGGCATACCTGCCGGCTTTAAAGAGAATCAGAAAGCGGACTGGAGGCGTGACAATGTAAACAAACTTGTAAAAGCCCTTTCTGACACTATACATAGCGTTAAGCCTTGGGTAAGATTCTCTATAAGCCCGTTTGGAATATACAGAAACAGCAACCGGTATATAGACGGCAGCGATACTAATGGATTTACCTGTTATGATGACCTTTACGCCGATGTTATGCTTTGGGTAAGGAACGGATGGATAGACCAATGTATTCCGCAACTTTATTGGGAGGACGGACATCGCTTGGCAGACTATACCACACTAATAAATTGGTGGGCAAAAAACACTTTAGCCCCATGTAAATTCTATGTAGGGCAAGATGTGTCACGCACATATATGCAGATGAATACAAAGATGACAAAGGCTCGTGAACTGCGTAAGGTGGAGGGTAACTGTTTCTTTAGCGGAAAAATGATTTTAGAGAATTTGGGAGGCATACAGGATAGCCTACAGGCATACCAATCCAAGCCTGCCTTGCTTCCTGAATATCCAAGTATAGATACGATGGCTCCTGCCACACCAACAGATTTAACATATAAGACAGATAGCACAGGCATTACCATATCTTGGGAGTCTGCTGAGACCACATATCCTAAAGATGAAATACGGTATTATGCCATTTATATGTTTGATGAAGACCAGTCTATAAATGTAGATAATATGAACGCCTTGAGGGGTGTTACCGCCGATAAGAGCTACTTTATTCCAGCAGATGAGCATATACTCTGCAAGTGGTTTGTGGTTACGGCAATAGACCGTATGCACAATGAAAGTAAGCCGGCAATGGTACTGATAGATAATTAGTTATTACCATTCATACTGAAACATTGCAAGTACGCGGTGATTGCCTACCCAGTGTAAATCTGTGGTTGCAAGTCCGTAGTTATTGATGTTCTTGCCGTATTGTGCGGCGGTGTAGTGATATTCAACTCCAAAAAGGAACTTACCTAACTTAACCTTGAATGACGGAATTATTCGCCAAGCCGCCATCAGTCCTTCATCACAGAATGAATTGATAAACAAATGTTCTTTGTCAGTGCTGACAAGTGGGGCGGTAGTGCCAAAATTCTTGAAATAGCCACCAAATACAGAACCTATATATTTTTTACCATATTGGATATATCCCCAAGTGGAGCTACTCTGCATAGGGGTGTATTCCCAACTTCCGTCAGCGTTCATCTTTTTAACTCCGTAACCACTCATAAGGTTAATCTGCTCTCCTGCCTGTCCGTATGTGGTTTTTGCACTTACAACCAAATCCTTATATTTGTACTCAAGGAACAGATATGGGCAAAATGTTGTTATTCTGTCTTTTACAATAACTTTAACACTATCGGTGTCATATCCGTATTTTCTTGGTCTGAGACTGGTGATATTGACACCTGCTCTTGCTGTAAGCCCTTTGTCAGAATATGTGAACGCCACAAAAGCCTCTGGTGTAAGGGCGTATTTCTGATAATCTACAGATGCTCCGTCGGGTCCGGTAGAGGCATATTGGAATTGGGCTATAAGGGCACCCGTAACTGTATATTTTTTATCAAATGTGGCGTCCATTGTTATTTGGGGAGAACGGTTTGCCACATCAAACGGAGAACCCGTCTCAAAACTCATAATATCAGCATAACCAACAGAGATAGGGTGCCAATTCTGTCCCATAAGCAACTTTACCTCAGCAGTTTTGTCTTTACCAATATACAGGTCTTTCCACATCATAGTGAAATACGCATGCCTTAATCTTAATGCCACAGCCGATGTAGCTCCTAATGAGAATGCGAAGTCGCACTCAATTTTTGCGGCAAAATAGGTGTTCTTGTACTTGTAGTCAAACATATTGACACCAAGCCTTGTGGTAAGATTAAGATAACGGAACTCTGGGGTTGCGTTAAGGTCTTGCCCCTTTGGATTAAGGTTAACATCTTTTGGAACAAAATAATAGAGTCCGTTATTGGCGGAATATCCTTGGCGGGAATCGTATGTAAGGTAGTTTCTTACAAATCCGTAAAACTTAAAATGGGTGTTCCACTCTTGTTTTATTTTCTCTTTTTTTGCCGCCTTTATAGATGCTTTAATGCTGTCGTTATCTGTGTCTGATGCATAAACACAGGCACACGCACATAAACATACGGATAATAGTAGTAATAATTTTCTCATAATCTATTATTTTGCGGTGGCAAAGATAGTAAATTAGAATTAAAAACTAAAATAATAATTGTGATACAGGTAAATTAGAACGTGGCACCAACTATCACTCTAAAGTTAAATCCTGGCATAGGGTAGCCGCGTACAACCTCATATTGGGTGTTGCACAGGTTGTTAAGCTGCACTGAGGTGTGCAGTTTCCAAACCTTGAACGGATGGGTGTAGGATAACGCCACATCGTTGGTGTAGAATGACTCTATGTAGTTGGCAGGTATATTGGCAGACGATGAGTAACGCTCTCCTGTATAGATAAAACTGTAGTTCAGCGATAGGGTCTTGTATGCTATGTTAAGTATGGCAGAACCGCTATGCCAAGGGGTGTATGGCAACTGTCCGCCATAGTAAGGGCTTGATTTGTCAAAACTTTGGTCTGACGCTTTTTGGTATGAGTAGGCAAGCCTTAACCCCAATGTCCAATACTTGCTCCACTGAAGCCCCATATCTATAGAGGCATCAGCCCCCGTAATGCTTACCTTGCCATAGTTCTTCATCTGCCAACGAAACGGATTGGCGGCAGGTATAGCCACTATCTTGTCTTTTACAGAATTGTGATAACCATCAACTTGTATGGCAAAATTGCAGAATATATCAGCGGGTCTGGAGTATTGGTACGATAGCCCCACATCATATTGGTCCACATACTCTGGATTTAATGAGGGACTGCCTACTATGGCATAGTACAAATCATTGAATGTAGGCATACGGAAAGCCCTTTTGTAGAATGCTCTAATATCAAAAGCCACGCTTTTGGCAGGTCTTATGGTAAGCATAGCCGTGGGTGTGAATACATTGTATGGCTTGGATGCGGTGCCGTTTTTTACATTATCCTGCACAAAATTACCGAGAACGCTTGCTTGAAACCTTACATTGGGGTGGCGGAATGTGGTTGCAAGTGCCACTAACTCTGTGTATCGGGTAGGGAATGCAAAGTTTTTAATGTCAGAGTTAAGATAATTATATTGAAAATCTGTGGCAAGCGATACGTCCCACCAACTGAATATCTTGTAGTTTAATGCCCCCGATATGTACGCCTCCTGCTGCCTGTATGTGTTATCCACAGTAAAGTGGGTGGAATCGGGGTCAAGATAGCGGGTGTAATCGTAGGCATATTTGGCTTTAGCTATGAACCCCAATTTGTTGTCTATGTAATTCTGCTTGTAAGAGGCTTGTATAAAGAGATTATTGTCCCATTGACGCTGAGGGTGGGAGAATACATTGCGTGCTATATAGCCTGGCAAACCTCTATCGGAGTAGTAGTTATACACTTTTGCACTCCACTCTCCGTTTTTTACTGTGCCAAAGAGTGCCGCTTCTGTCCGTACTGCCTGTATATCTGCATTTTGCCTTACAGCAGTGGTGTCATATAGGGTGGTGCCGTCGGGTGCGGTCTTTTTGTAACGGAACTTGTATTTACCGTTAGAGTAGGTGTATTCTGCACTAAGTGAGAGTATTACGCTTTTGCCAAGTTTTTGGCTGTAGGTTATGCTTGGGTTCGCAAGGGCAAAACTGCCTGCCTTCATTTTAACATCTACAGAGTAGTTTTTGCCATTTAAGAATGTAGGTCTCTTGGTTGTGATATAGATGGTTCCCGCCGCCCCATAGTCTTTTGCACATTGCAGTCCGTCTCCTTTCTGTCCGTTGTAAAGGTCTATTGCCTCTATATTGTCAAGTGAGAACCGCCCTAAGTCTATCTGTCCGTTTTGGGCATTTCCAAGCTGAATGCCGTCATAGAACACTCCCATTTGGTTGGTTCCCATAGAGCGTACATTTATGGTCTTTATGCCACCTACGCCACCGTAATCCTTAATCTGCACCCCTGAGAAAAACCTTATGGCGTCAGCCACACTCTGACAGCCAAGGCTCTCTATCACCGCCGAGTCCATACGCTGAAAAGGTACAATATCGCGGCGTATTCTCT
Organism: Paludibacteraceae bacterium; assembly: GCA_024405815.1. Classification (GTDB taxonomy): domain Bacteria; phylum Bacteroidota; class Bacteroidia; order Bacteroidales; family Paludibacteraceae; genus Enterocola. Next base: position 33,489 of record JAKSNX010000003.1, read on the forward strand.
TTGGTGAGAAACACACCTCCTGCAGTTCATACACTTTGGTGGTGTCAATCTCTGCACCCCACAAGGTTAGTGGGGAGATTAAGAGCAACAGTAATATGTAGATTTGTTTGAGCATAATGGTGATGCGGTGATTTGGTGATTTGGTGATTCGAATAACCACATAACCGAATCACCGAATAACCATCATTTGAATGCTATCGCGTACGGTATATCTCCTGCGGTTTTTGTCCACTGTTTTTTGCCTTCCGGACTGTAGCAGGTTACGGTGCCTGGTGTTACATAATCTGCCGCATCACAGATATAGAAATTACCGTTTCTATAATCTATGGCAATATTACTTGGGTTTTGCATTCCGCTTTCAGTTCCGTCTGTTATAGGAGAGCCACCTAAAGCGTATGTTGCCAAATCTATTGTGTAGAAATTGTATGTGGTGTTCCAAGACTCATCATACTCTTGTGTAAAGCAGTAGCATTTGCCGTTATAAACATCCATTCCCAATACAGGAATATTAAAACTCTTGACCACTGTCTCTGATACAGGGTCAAAAACAACTAAACTGCCAGGCACATCAATGTAATTGCCAAAAGAGTTGATAAGTAACTTGCCATCGGCAGTGGGGCGTACCCTTGACATGTTCAGTGCCACATCTATCTGCCTAGAAACTTGAAAGGTGTTCATATCAATAACAGTCAGTTCTCTGCTGTATCCATTGTTATAATCCCCCACATTAGCCACGTACATATTTGTACCCACAAACGCCATCTCTTCAGGGCAGACACCAACCGTACACTTGCGGGTAACGGTAAGGCTTGTGGTGTCTATCTCAGATACATAACCTTTATTAAAGCCGTTGTAAGAGGTTACATACACCTTGCCGTTGTAGAAATTAACGTATCGGCAACTGTTTACTGTTATTGAAGCCAAATGTTTTGCGGTAGAGGCATCAGCCACCTCCACTAAATTGGAGCCGTTAACGGTAATGTACAACTTGCCTCCGTAAACCTTGGCGTCATTGCCGGTGTCTCCAAGACCAAGGGTTACTGACGGGTCAAAAACATTGTTCTTGTAAGTGCTGTTAACATAGTCAAAGCAGTCAAGCGATGCCTTGTTTGTTCCCATAGCACCTTGATTAAGAACATAAAAGCCTGTTGTAAGAACAGTATCTTTAGAATTTGTAGGCTCGTCTTTTTTACACGATGCCAAACTAAGCATAGTTAGTGCCAAAAACGCAAAAATAGAAAGTCTGTTTGCTTTCATAATGGTAATGAGGATATTCAGGAGCCTCTCTGTCTGTGTCCCATTCCACGGGGACGTTAAACATAATATGTAAAACTTTGGCAGGTCTTCTGACTTGGCTTCTCTCCTTCAGCCTTCCCAAGCGTTACGGCTCAGTGGCAAGTGTGGTAAGGAGAGTTTTGAACCCTGACGGGTTAAGCCTTACAGCAGCGGGACTGTTCAGGATTTTCACCTGATTCCCTTTTAGCCGCTTATCTGTGTAATAAAAGCGGACACCAAAATTTTTTGCAAATTTACTGTTATTTTTGTAACTTTGCAAAACTATTTGCATTTTTATGAAAAAAGATGTTTTAATGTTTATTATAAACCCAAAGGCAGGCGGTTATAAGGAGTCTGTTTGGGAGGATGTGGCAGTGATTCTTGATAAGAATAATCGTGAGTTCAATTTTTACAAGACCAAATGTGCAGGTGATGCCACCCGTAAGGTTCAGGATTGCATAAAGGAGGGGTATCGCCACTTTGTAGGCATCGGGGGAGACGGCACTATAAGTGAGATAGTTAACGGTATGATGATGCAGAACTACGTGGATTATGATGAACTGCTGCTCAGTGCCATATCTTACGGAACAGGTAATGATTGGGTGCGTTACTACGGACAAAGCAAGGATTTGAATATGGCTGTGCGTGGGGTGCTGTTTGGTAGGATTCGTACACAGGATGTGGGGCTTATACATTACTACCAAGACGGTGAGCATAAACGTAAATATTTTATGAATGCGGCAGGGTTTGGCTACGATGCCCAAATAATAGAAGCCACCAAAACCATGACCGCCAAACAGCGGGGTAGTAAGACTGCATATCTTGGCAGTTTGCTTAAGTGCCTCTATAAGACAAAAAAGATAGACTACACATTTAAGTATGATAATGGTGAGTTTACAGAGCATACACTCTCTGTAAGTGTGGGTAACGGTCGCTATACAGGTGGTGCTATGCTACAGACCCCCGATGCGGTAATAGATGACGGACTTTTTGATGTATCAGTATTTGGCGATGTCTCTAAATTTGCTGTGATTCAGAATGTAAAACGGTTATATTCCGGTAAAATCAAGGAGTATAAGAACCCCCACATGATATATTTCCGCACATCGCATCTGCGTATGGAAGCCCCTATGGAGACCATCTGTGAGATAGACGGAGAGGTTATAGGCTCTGCCCCATACGATATAGAAATAGTAAAGGGTGCATTGCGGGTGCAAATCTAAAGTTTTCTTGAGTTTTGGTCTATAAGGAGTAGTCTCTTTTCCAACGCCTCAATGTTGGGTACGGCTACTCCTTTTGATTTTGCAGATTTAATAACCTCTGTGTAGATATATTGTATCTCCATAGGGCGGTGGTGTGCATAATCCACATACATACTGGGCTTGTATGGTATCATGCTGTCTGTAGCCTTCATCATCTCATCTGCGTATGCCACAGTAAGTTTGGCACCGTTTGCCTGTGCCGCCTCAACCACCTCAAGCATAATGCTGTATGCAAGCCGTCTTGATTCAGGATTGTCCATAATCTCTTTTGTAGAGGCATCTAAAGCAACAGAGAGTCCGTTAAACGGCATATTCCATACAAGTTTCCTCCACCTCTCTGTGGTGTAGTCTGTGGAGTGGACAGCCTTTAGCCCTGTGGCGTTTATATCGTTGCAGAATGCTTTAAGTATATCATCGTTACCCCTATACAAGCCTACAGTGATGGTGCCGAAATTAGTGTGAGTTATCTCTCCTGGTGCTGTTTTGGTAACAGATGCCATAACCATACCACCTGCCATACCCACACTGTCAGGCAGTTGCTCTCCAATGAATTTCTCCATATTTATGCCATTCTGTATAAGTATTACAAAACTGTCTGGTTTAAGAATTGGCTTTATCAGTGCAGGAATCTTATCTTCATAAATGGTTTTTATGCACACAAGTATGACATCACACTTTGGCATATCTTCTGTGGAGTTGTAGGCATTTACATTCTTTAATGTAAAGTTTCCAAGAATGGATTTAACGGTGAATCCCTTCTCTTTAACATCATTGTAGTCTGATCGGAAAAGGAAATGCACATCAAACCCGGCATGAGCAAGCATGCCTCCAAACAGACCTCCCATTGCACCTGTTCCTATTACGGCGTATCTCATAATAATCTGTTGGTGTTTTGATTAACGCCGCAAAGATAAGAATAATAACCATCACCATCAAGTGATAGTGCAGGTTTTTGTATAATTATAACTATGATACAAAAAATTTACATAACTTTGTACCCAAAACCAATTGACTAATCAATCTTTATGGAGAAATTAACTAAACAAGAACATTTGAATGGATTGTTGGCACTTAGTCCGGTGCTGTTGTTTGAAATTCTGTTTTTCGGCTTTATGTTGATGAGTGGAGAGTTTAGTGATGTCCCTGTTCTGCTATGTTTTGTACTTGCTTCAATGTATGCGGTGCTACTTATGCGTCGCTTGCCCATTGATGAGCGTATCAATGTGTTTGCTGCTGAAATGGGGCGGAACGATATTATCCAAGTCATCCTTATCCTTGTCTTTGCAGGTGGTTTTGCCTCGCTGACGGAGAAAGCCGGTTGCTTGGATGCCGCCATTCAGTTTTCATTGTCAGTGTTTCCCGCCCGTTATGTTTTTGTAAGTATTTTTGTGGCAACATGTGTGCTTAGTTTCAGTATCGGCTCCGCTATGGGCTGTGTGGTAGCCATTGCACCTATTGCCGTTCCGCTGGCTCGTATGTACGGATTGGACGAAGCCATATTGTCAGCGGCGGTTGTGGGCGGTTCTATGTTTGGAGATAACTTGAGTATTATATCTGATACCTCCATTGCCGCCAGCCGTTATACGGGTTGTACCCCAAAAGATAAATTCCAACATAACTGGCCTGTCGCCGTACCTGTGGCAATAATAACTGCTCTCATCTATCTGCTTATTGGGTTGAATGTTACTGGGGCTGAAACGGTTGCCAAACCGTTTGATTGGGTTATGCTTATGCCGTATGCGGTTGTTGTTATAACGGCTATATGCGGTATGAATGTGTTGCTGGTACTGCTGTTAGGTGCATTTGTGGCTTTGGGAATAGGGTGCTGGCAAGGTGCTTTCACTGTCACTGGTGGAACACGGATATGGTCCGATGGTCTTACCGCTTCCGGAGGTTTCTGTCTGTTTATTCTTATGGCGGCGGGACTGGTTGCCATTATCCAACGAATCGGCGGTATATCGTATGTATCGCGTCTTATAGAGCAAGAGGTTCACTCACGTAAAGGTGCCAATATTGCCACTGCCATTGCTTCAGGTTTATTGACATCAGGTATAGCGGTGAATACTGTAGCCATCATTGCCACTTCCAGTATAGGTGTGCGTTTTGCAGACAAGTATGGCATTTCCCGTGGTAAGATTGCATCCATACTTGATATGTCGTCTTGTTGTGTTCAAGGAATTCTTCCATACGGTATGCATCTTATTGCGGTTGCCGCATTGGCGAGCATCAATCCATTGAGAATAATACCGTGGATGCTATATCCGTTCATCCTGTTTATTGGTGTCATTATCTATTGTTTCCTTCCGGAAAGAAAAGCAAGGGTCAAATAACTTTTCCAAAAAATGAAAAAAATATTTTTAGTTCTGGTGGCTGTAGTCGCTATTGTATTGACTGGCTGTAAAAAGAAATCAGAGTTACAACCACAAGAGAGTGAGGATATCATAGTTTACGGTGATATTTACACTGCCGAGATAGATTCCACTAAAGCCCCTGATTCGCCTGAATACTATAAAATGGCTAAGGCAATGGTAATCAGAGATGGCAAATTCCTGTATGTGGGAACAGAAGATGGGGCAAGTGAGTTTATCACTGACAACTGTCGTATCATTGACCGAAGGGAGAAAGGCATCATAATTCCGGGTATGACAGACGGACACGCCCACTATCTGCTGAAATACGTTAATGAGCAAATGAAGGAGAGTACTCTCCAATTTGATGAACTCCAGAATTATGAACAGGTTATTGCTCAGGTGCGGAATTTTGTGGAGAATGCAAAAAAAGAGGGCAGGCAATTAGACTATGTCTATGGTGAAGGATATGACCCCATTAAGATGGAAAAAGACGGTAAAGACCAACGCCATAGAAAGGACTTGGATGCCATAACTACTGATATTCCTATTTATCTTACAGGTTATGACCACCATAGCACGCTTGTGAATACCCGTTGTATGATAAATGCAGGCATCTTATATGAGGACGGCAGAGAAAAACGTACACAAGTGGCAGGTGGATTTATGTATCGTGACGATAATAATGAGCTGAACGGTGTGTTTGCAGAACGTGCTATATCCCTGCTTCAGGGGCCAGGTCTTAACAACAAGATGCACCCTACCGCCGCTCAAGTCTCAAATGGTATAGGCGAAATGCAGGATTACCTGCTGTCAGTAGGTATTACCAATATTATTGAGGGGTGGGCAAACAATTACGGTGCGGACGATGTGTCATTGTTCCAAGCGTTGAAAACACTTGATGTCAGCAACAACTTGCACCTGAATGTCTCTCTTACATACGAGATTGAACCGTGGTACGACAATAATTACCCATTCGGACATGTGCAAAAAGCGGCACTTGTACAACAAGCGTATCAATCAAAGCATGTTCATCCTGACTACATAAAACTATTTATGGACGGATGTTCGGAGATGGGAACGGGGTTCTTGACAGGCACCTATAATGGTGGAGGTGTAAAGGACAGTATATTCTCCGGTCACGGCACCGCCCTATGGAGTCAGGAAGCCACAGATAAAATTGTGAAGTTGGCAAATGACGCTAATCTTTCAGTGCATACCCACGCTATGGGAGATGGAGCCGTACACCGCTGTGTTTTGGCTTATATTGCGTCAAACAATAAGAAAATGCGAAACAGCATCTGCCACCTGCGTAATGTAAATGCTGAAGATTATGCTTTAATAAAGCAGAACGATATAGCGGTTACGTCCAATATGAACTGGCATTGTTTTACAGAATCGGATACCAAAAGATTTGCAGAAACCATGCCTGCTCCGTACGATACTAAGGCATATCCTATGAAATCATTCTTTAACAACGGCATCTTAGTCAGTCAGTGTACCGATACTCCGGCGGATAATGGTATTAATTACCCTTTCTATTGTATGCAGGTTGCCCTAACCGGTGCGTATGAGCCAAGTTCTTACACTTGGGATAAGGATGAACTCATTAACCGTTACCAATTCCTGCAAGCCGCAACTTACAACGGGGCTTGGGAGTTGCATTTGGAGAAGGAACGTGGCAGTATTAAGGAAGGTAAATACGCAGATTTTGTAATTTTAGACAAGAATATATTGACCTGTGATGTGCAAATACTTCAGAATGTGCAAGTTCTATACACGTTCTTTGAAGGTAACGAGGTTTATCCTAAAAAATTTAATTAGCTATGATAACATTTACAGTTTCTATGGTATGTTTGGTTTTGGGTTATTTGCTCTATGGCAGATTCCTATCCAAACTGATTAGACCTGAGGTTGAAAAACCCACTCCTGCTGTAGCACACCCTGACGGTGTGGATTATGTGCCGCTGCCTAAATGGAAGGCATATACTATTCAGTTCCTTAACATTGCAGGTACGGGTCCTATATTCGGTGCCATAATGGGTGCCAAGTTTGGTGTGTCTGCGTATGTATGGATAGTGGTGGGGTGTATTTTCATCGGGGCTATGCACGACTACATTTCAGGAATGCTCTCACTACGTAACAATGGTATGAGCCTGCCCGATATAATAGGCAAGTATTTAGGGCATATAGCAAGAATAAGTTCCATGTCATTCATAGTGGTTATGATGTTTTTTGTGGGAGTGTTCTTTGTGTTTGCCCCTGCAAATCTTCTGAAAGGTATTTTCCCCGATACTAACATAATGGCGTGGATATACGGTATATTTGCTTACTACATACTATCCACATTGGTTCCTATTGACAAACTTATAGGTAAATTATACCCGGTATTTGCCCTTGCACTGCTGTTTATGGCTGTAGGTATTATGGTTATGCTTTATGTAAAGTGCCCTGCCATACCTGAGATTTATGACGGCTTTAAGAGTTTTAATCCAGGAAAGCCTCTGTTCCCGCTGTTGTTTGTTACAATATCGTGTGGTGCGGTTTCAGGCTTTCATGCCACGCAATCCCCGTTGATGGCAAGATGTATTACAAGTGAGAGTCAGGGAAGGGCTGTATTTTATGGCTCTATGATTACAGAAGGTGTCATTGCCCTTATTTGGGCTGCCGCCGCAAACGCATTCTATCTGGAGCATGGATATGACTCTACAGAGAGTGCAGCCGCCATAGTTAATTTTGTGGCACAGGATTGGTTAGGCAGAATAGGTGCCATATTTGCAATTTTAGGTATAGTGGTTTGCCCTATATCCTCTGGCGATACTGCGTTCCGCTCCATACGTCTAATGGTGGCTGATGTGCTACACATGAAACAGAAATCAATTCAGAGCCGTCTTACTATATGTATCCCTCTGTTCATTGCCGCTTTTGTGGTTCTGCTTATGAACATGAGTGGAGTGGGGGCGTTTGAGATTATGTGGAGATACGTATCGTGGGCAACACAGCAACTTGCCACCATAACGCTTTGGGCTATAACCGTATATCTTTACAGAACTAAAGGGGCATGGCACTATATCGCTTTAATACCTGCAATGTTTATGACAATGGTTGCCATCTCATATTTCATAGTTGCTCCTGAGTGTCTTGGACTTATGCAGTATTATAACTTTGCTGTAGGGTTTGCCGCAGCGGTTACCATAGCGTTCTACGTTATATTCTTTAAGAAAGAGAGGTTGGACAAAATAGTAAAGCGTAAAAAACAGGTAAACGAGAAAATTTAATACATTTTAATAACTTAAATATTACACAATTATGAAAAAAGTATTTTTGGCACTGATGGCTGTAGCCGCCATCGCGTTGACTGGGTGTAAGGCTGATAACGCTCACGAACCGAAGCCAACACCTGTTAAACCATCTGATGTTACATGGACAGATGACCAGTGGAAAACTATTCAATCGATTCGCAAAGTTGATGATATGGGCTATTTGTATGAAATGAATTGCCTGTTTGATTATAAGACAGAGGAGGTGTTGGCTGCTAACAGCGATAATTTGATTGACTTGATTAGGGCTATCAAGAGTGTTATTTTGAAAGAATCAAAGACTGATTTTGTTGATATACTGAAAAGCAACTTGGATGTTGTATATTCCCGTCTTGGCGGTTGCACTTGCTTTAGTATGGCAGGTGCAAATGGTGGAAATGTTTTAGGCCGTAATTATGATTTTCCACCGTTTGATGACCACACTCTGATAGTACACACTCCACAAGTTAAGGATGAAAGCGGAAAAATCACCCGTTATGCTACCGTTGGCACATGTGATTTAGGTATCTTGACTCAATTCATGAACGAGGAGCATGGGTATCAAACCCCACGTATGCAGGAACTTGCACTATACGCACCTTATTTTATTTTAGATGGAATGAATGACCAAGGTTTGATGTCGGGGTTGATGGTGTTGGAATATGATGGAACTTATCAGGATAACGACAAAGCAAGGTTGACTAACGCTATGATTACGCGTGTTATTTTGGATAAGTGTGCAACGGTTAATGAGGCGATTGACATGTTGAAACAATTTGATATTATTTCTGTATTCCAAACCACTTGGACAACCTATTTCACTATTCCTTGGGTTGATATGCACTTCGCTTTCGCTGATAAAAATGGAGATAGGGCTATAGTGGAATGGACGGAGAATACCATGCGTGTATTGCGTGGCAATGAACTGAAAACACAATGCCGCAAGCAGACCAATCCTAGGTCACCGGAGATTAAACCACAGACACGTGATGATTATGTGATAGCGACTAACTATTATTTATCCAAGGATGCTATGGAATTCCCTGATGGATATACATTAGGAGATGAGATGGGATTTTGGCGTCACGATACAGTTGATTCATTGCTGAATCTAACCAATAGTCTTACATCACAAAAAGCCATGGATGTTTGCCAAGCAGTACGTATTATGAAGAATGACCCTGACTGTTGGGCTAAATTAAGGGAATCAATGAAAGAAAAGCCTTTATTGGATGTTGACAACAAACAAGATTGGCCATGGATTACCATTTGGTCCTCAGTATATGATAACAGCAATATGAGTGTTCTCTTCTGCTCACGAGAGGAATTCAATCGTCGTTACGAATTTGGGTTGCAGTATAAATAATAATGTCCCCAATAAAAGAGGGGCAATAGGGCACAACAAAAGGGGGCGAAAGCCCCCTTTTGTTGTGCCCAGGACCGGGATCGAACCGGTATGGAGGTGAATCCACTGGTGTTTGAGACCAGCGCGTCTACCAATTCCGCCACCTGGGCTAGTGGTTGTTCTGAAAAACCGATGCAAAGGTAAGTCAATTTTTTTAATAATAAAAATTTTTTTAATCGTTTTCTTTTATATAACTTTGCAACATATTATGAACAGTAATAATTTTTGTGTAATAATGGCAGGCGGGGTAGGCAGCCGTTTTTGGCCCTACAGCCGTAATGACCGCCCTAAGCAGTTCCTGGATTTTATGGGAACCGGGCGTTCTCTTTTGCAGATGACGTTTGACCGTTTTGCAAAGATAATGCCACCTGAAAATATTTTTATAGTCTCTAACAAGGCGTACAAGTCATTGATACTGGAGCAGATACCTGTTATAAATGCTAAACAGGTGTTGCTGGAGCCTGCAAGGCGTAACACTGCTCCGTGCATTGCATACGCCGCCGCAAGAATCCATGCCATAAATAAGGATGCGGTTATGGTGGTGGCTCCAAGTGACCACCTTATAACTAAGGAAACTGAGTTCTTGGATGCTGTATCAAGCGGGCTTGAGTTTGTATCGGGGAATGGTAGAATGCTTACTCTTGGTATCACTCCTAACAGACCTGAGACAGGATATGGGTATATTCAGGCAGGAAAGGATTTTGGAGGCGGTTTTAAGAAAGTTAAGACTTTTACAGAGAAACCTAATCTAGAGATGGCTAAGGTGTTCTTGGAGAGTGGGGAGTTCTTTTGGAACGCAGGGGTGTTTATGTGGAGTGTAAAGACTATAAGGGCTGCGTTTAAGAAACTGTTGCCAGAGATTTCAGCCGTATTTGAGGAGGGTGCTCCGTTAATGGGTTCAGACTCAGAACAGACATATATTGACAGATATTTTCCATCGTGTCAGAATATCTCCATTGATTACGGCATTATGGAAAAGGCAGATGAGGTTTATGTGCTTTGCGGTGATTATGGTTGGTCTGACCTTGGCACTTGGGGCTCTCTGTATGATATATCGCCTAAGGATGAGGCTGCAAACGCCACCTTAAAGGGTCAGGCTCTGCTTTATGAGTGTGAGAATAATATAGTGGTTCTGCCTAAGGGTAAGATTGCTGTGCTTCAAGGTCTTAAAGATTATATAGTGGTTGAGGCGGATAATGCTCTGCTCGTTTGCCGTAAGAAAGATGAGCAACAAATCCGTAAGTTTGTAAACGATGTCTCCAATCTTGAAAATAATAATGATTTTATATGATTTCATCACCCGATAATATGATATTGCGTACAGAGCATCTGGTAAAGCAGTATGGCAAACGTACTGTTGTAAACGATGTTTCTATAGAGGTAAGGCAAGGTGAAATAGTGGGGCTTCTTGGACCAAATGGGGCAGGAAAGACTACCACTTTCTATATGACCACAGGGCTTGTAAAGCCTAATGGCGGTAAGATTTTCATAAATGATTTGGATATATCTGATTTTCCTGTATATAAGCGTGCAAGGTCTGGTATCGGGTATTTGGCTCAGGAGGCTTCGGTATTCCGTCAGCTTACTGTAGAGGATAATATCAAAGGGGTGCTGGAGATGACAGATTTTCCTAAGGATTATCAGAAAGAGAAACTTGAGAGCCTTATAGCGGAGTTCCACTTGCAGAAGGTAAGGCATAATTTGGGCGACAGACTTTCTGGCGGTGAGAGGCGTAGATGTGAGATAGCCCGATGTCTTGCCATAGAGCCTAAATTCATTATGCTTGATGAGCCGTTTGCAGGTGTTGACCCTATTGCCGTAGAGGATATTCAGAGTATAGTTTATAAACTGAAATACAAGAATATAGGTATTCTTATAACAGACCACAATGTGCATGAGACTTTAAGCATTACAGACCGTGCCTATATGCTGTTTGAGGGCAGAATCATGTTCCAGGGCAAGGCAGAGGAACTTGCCGTAAATCCTATAGTAAAGCAGAAATACCTAGGTTCTAATTTTGTGCTTCAACGCAAAACGTTTTCAGCAGAGTAATCTCATCTGCCCATAAAGTCTCATCGGGGGTTTCAAGAATAAGCGGAATGACATCTGTACGCTTGTCTTGCATTATTGCCTTAAAAAGTGCTATCCCTATCTCCCCTTTTCCTATGCTATCGTGTCTATCTACCTTGCTGCCAAGCGGTTTTTTTGCATCGTTAAGGTGCATTCCCTTTAGGTATTGCAATCCTATAATTTTATCGGCGGCAGTCATAACAGATTCATAACCTGTTGCTTCTGTTTGGAATAAATCTGCTTGTGTATCGGGTCTTACATCATACCCCGATGCAAACGCATGGCAGGTGTCTATGCAGAATCCAACCCTGCTCTTATCCTCCACGCCGTCTATAATCTCTGCTATATGCTCAAACCTGTAGCCTATGTTGGAGCCTTGCCCTGCGGTGTTCTCTATAACTGCAATAACCCCTACAGTCTTGTCAAGAGCCATATTTATAGACTCTGATATACGCCTTATGCACTCCGTTTCCGATATCTCACGCAAATGGCTTCCAGGGTGGAAATTAAGGCGGTCAAGTCCCAATGCCTGACAGCGTGCCATCTCCTTTATAAAAGAGTCTCTTGATTTTGCAAGACTCTCATTATCAGGGTGTCCAAGGTTTATAAGATAACTGTCGTGGGCAAGAATGGAGCAAGGCTTATAGCCAAACTCATTACACCTCTGACGGAACAGAGAGATACTTTTATCACTTAAATCAGGTGCAAACCACTGCTTCTGATTCTTTGTAAAGAGGGCAAACGCAGTTGCTCCTATTGCATTTGCATTAAGTGGGGCGTTCTCTACGCCGCCACCTGCACTAACGTGGGCTCCGATGTACTTCATAGGGACAAAATTAACCATTTTGTAACAAATTATCAATAGATTGCAATTTTTCTTGTTTTTTTTATTGCATTTGTAAAAAACTATGTACCTTTGCACCGTTAAATCTTAAAAAAATTAACATTTATTAGTTTTTTTGAATTTTTAGTTTTTACGATTATGAAAAAGAATTTACTTCTTATAGTGGCATTGCTACTGGGTGCAACCGCCGCTTTTGCACAGCCACGTGCAATAGGAGGTAGGGTAGGTTCAGGTATTGAATTATCTTACCAACATACTGTAGGTAAGAATTTTGTAAGTTTGGATGCAGGTCTTATTTATGGTAGCTCTAGAATATGTAACCTTACCACTAATGTTGATGGTGAAAGAATTCATGATTCAGGTTTTTATGGAGTCAGTGATATGGTTGGAGTGGAGACTGTGGCTACATATAACTGGTTGTTCCCTATAAAGGCGTGGAAAGGCAAGGGTGAGTGGAACTGGTATGTAGGTGCTGGTGCAGGTATAGGTTATTTGAGATGTTGGAATGATTTAAATAAAATAGATATAACTAAGGGTGGTGATATGGGTTTTGCAGGTGTTGCGGCACGTATAGGTTTTGAGTACAATTTCTGGTTCCCACTACAGCTCTCATTTGACTATAGACCTTTGATAGGTCCTGCCTTTGATTCAAATACAGTTGCCTATAACCTTACAGGTCTTTATGCAGGAGCCATCTGTGTAGGCGTGCGTTACAGATTTTGATTAGACAATTATTAATATTTTTAACTTTTTAATTTTTTTACAGTTATGAAAAAGAGTTTACTTCTTGTTGCAGCAATGTTGCTTATGTCAACAGTTGCCGCTTTTGCACAGCCACGTGCTGTAGGTCTTAGATTTGGTACTGGCTTGGAGGCTTCTTACCAGCACTCTCTTGGCGAGTCTAACATGATTAGCGTTGACTTTGGTATGATTTATCCTACTATGAGTATCGCTTCTCCAACTACAACAACAAAAATGGGAGGCAATAAAACAACAGACCATGCAAGTGGTACAGGTAGTAACGGTATGATAGGTGTTGAGGCTGCCGCTACTTACGATTGGATTAACCCGGGTGGTGTAAGATTTCCTTGGAGTCATAAAGGTTCTTGGAACTGGTATGTTGGCGTAGGTGCCGATGTTGCATATATGCATATTATAAATGTAGGTGGCGGAAAAGGTAGTCATTGGGGTTCAGTGGGTGTAGCCGGACGTATAGGTGTAGAGTATAACTTCTGGTTCCCTCTTCAGCTTTCATTTGACTACAGACCTGTTATAGGACCTGCGTTTAGTGCATTCAGCTATGATATAAATGTACCTGAGATTGGACTTGAAGAGAAAGCACATGTTTCTACGGTGGCATACAACCTTTCAGGTCTATATGCAGGTGCTATCTGCTTTGCAGTACGTTACAAATTCTAAACTAATTACATATAACTTTTTATCCCGATGTTGAGGAAAACTCAGCATCGGGATATTTTTTTGCCTGAAAATGCCTCGCGTGCGCAATATATTAGGTGTAAATTCGTTATAATTGAGGTTTTTTGTGTAAATTTGCAATTTTCAATTGATATGATAGAGTATATTTCAGGAAACATTACGGAACTCTCTCCCACACTTGTTGTGGTGGAGGCTAACGGAGTGGGGTATGGCATTAACATTACATTAAGCACCTACTCTGCATTAGAGGGCAAACAGAGTGCCAAGTTATACGTTTATGAGGCAATACGTGAGGATGCATACGTGTTATACGGCTTTGCCTCCAAAGAGGAGCGTCAGATGTTCCTGCTGCTTATTTCAGTATCGGGGGTTGGAGCAGGCACTGCCCGTATGATACTATCTTCTGTAAGCACGGCAGAACTACGTGATGCGGTGTTGCTTGGCAACGAGATGCTGCTAAAGGGCATTAAAGGCATAGGTCTGAAGACCGCCCAAAGAATAATTATAGACCTAAAGGATAAAGTGGCAGGCGTGGATGCAGGTGCCGCTGTAGGTCAGTCTAAACAAAATGCTACATCAGGTGCTGCAGAAGAGGCTATACAGGCATTGGTAATGCTTGGCTTTACTCCAGCCGCAGTGCGTAAGACTGTGCAGAAAATCTGCGCTGACTCTCCGTCAATGAGTGTGGAGCAGATAATAAAGCAGTCACTAAAAATGATGTAAGAGGTGTTTAAATGGGCTAATAACATATTGCAATTAAGATTGATAGCAGTTTTGGTGCTATTGGTCTTTAGTGTATATGCCTACAGCCAACAAGATGATTCCTTGTCTTTTTCAGCTTCTGACACCTCTAAGGTGAACTATAAACCTAAACCTGTATATCCTGAGTCTGCATCAGACCTTAATGCCAGAGGTATGACAGACCTTCAGACACCTGAGAACGTTACAACAGAGGTTCAGTATGACCCTGCATCGGGTGGATATTACTATAACACCAAGGTTGGCGAAGACCCTATAGGTGTGCCGTTCTATTTGCAAAGCAATGAGTATTCTGATTATATGGCACGCCAATCTATGCGTGAGTATTATAAGAACAAGAACGCAGAAGCTAAGAAACGCAAGCATGAGATATCGTTTACAGATATGAAGTTTGACATAGGTCCTGCCGATAGGGTGTTTGGACCTGGTGGCGTGCAACTTAAGCTGCAAGGTTCTGCAGAACTTGATTTTGGGCTTAATATAAAGCGTCTTAAAGACCCGTCGCTAAGTGAGCGTTCTCAGAAGCCAGCCCCTACTTTTGATTTTGATGAGAAGATTCAGGTAAGCGTTGACGGTTCAGTGGGCGATAAACTTAAATTTGGGTTAAACTATAACACAGAGGCAACCTTCAGCTATGACCAGTCAATGCTTAAATTGCAGTATGAGGGTAAGGAGGATGATATTATCAAGAAAATAGAGGCAGGTAACGTAAGTATGCCGTTATCGGGTTCTCTTATTACAGGTAACACATCGCTGTTTGGTTTTAAGACAGACTTGCAGTTTGGCAAACTTAGCATAAGTGCTGTAATATCTCAGCAGGAGAGCGATGGCAAAACTATAAGCACCAGTGGAGCCCAAACCACTAAATATGAGGTTAAGGCTGATGCCTACGATGAGAACCGCCACTACTTCCTATCACAGTTCTTCCGTGACCATTACGATGAGTGGATGTCAGACCTGCCAAATATATCAAGCGGTGTTACCATTGGTGAGATAGAGGTTTGGGTAACTAACAAGAACTCTGTTAATTATGATAATGTAACCAATATAGTGGGTTTTGTAGATATGGGTGAGCCTCAGAAAATCTACAATCCGGTAATATCACCTACAGGTTCGCCGGCTGTCCCTGATAATGATGCCAACACCCTATATCCGTCTGTAATAAGGTCTATAGGCGGTTTGCCCGATATATATAGCGTGGATTCCTATCTCAACGGATTCAATATGATAAGTGGCACAGACTACGCCAAGTTAGAGGGTGCCCGTAAACTTGAACTTTCAGAATATACCATAAACAAGACATTGGGTTACATATCACTTAAAACCGCCCTTAATAACGATGAGGTGCTTGCTGTAGCATATCAATATACATACAAAGGGCAGGTTTATAATGTGGGTGAACTTTCAAAAGGTGTTGACCCTAAAAAGCCGTTGGCATTGAAAATGCTGAAGGCTATGGAGAGCTCACCAGACCTTCCTACATGGGACCTTATGATGAAAAACATATACTCACTTGGAGCATATCAGGTTCAGCAGGATAAGTTCACACTTAACATTATGTACCGTAATGATTCCACAGGTATAGATTTGCGTTATCTGTCAGAAGGTCCTATAGCACGTGAGCCGTTGCTTAAGGTTATGAATCTTGACCGTTTGGATTCCCATCTGCAAAAAACGGCACATGGAGACGGTATATTTGACTTTGTGGAGGGTTATACCATAATAGCACAGAACGGTAAGGTGATATTCCCTGTGTTGGAACCGTTTGGTTCTTATTTGGCTAAAAAATTGGGTAATGACCCTGCTCTTGTTAAAAAATATGTTTACCAAGAGTTATATGATTCCACATTGGTGGTTGCCCAAGAGTTGGCAGAAAAGAATAAGTATTATCTGACGGGTCAGTATAGGGCATCATCGGGTTCAGAGATTAGGCTTAATGCCATGAATATACCTAAAGGCTCTGTAAAAGTTACCGCTGGCGGTAGGGAGCTTATAGAGAATGTGGATTATACGGTGGATTACATGATGGGTGTGGTTAATATCCTTAACCAAGATATAGTTGCACTTGGAACCCCTGTAAGTGTTACTCTTGAGAGTCAGTCAATGTTTAATCTGAAGCGGAAAACGCTGATGGGTACTCATTTGGATTATGCAGTAAGTGACCATTTTAACGTAGGTGCCACACTTATGTATCTTAGTGAGAAGCCTCTTACAGAGAAAAGTGCCTACGGCGATGACCCTGTAGCCAATACAATGTGGGGGCTTAACGCATCGTACCGTAACCAATTCCAAAGCATTACAGACGCTCTTAATAAAATCCCGATACTTAATCTTAAACAACCATCTACAATAGCGTTTAATGCAGAGTTTGCACAAATGATACCAGGTACTGCAAGGGGTGCTAATGGTAGGGTATATGTAGATGATTTTGAATCCACTAAGATAGGTTTTGATGTAAGGTATGCCACTAATTGGCGTTTGGCTTCAACACCGTCCAGATTTAAGGAATCAACTCTAAGTAACAATATAGAGTATGGTAAGAACAGGGCACTTCTTGCATGGTACTATATAGACAATATGTTTAACCGTAGTACAGCCCAAACCCCGTCACACATACGTAGGGATAAGGAACAGCTCTCAAATCACTTTGTTCGTGAGATAGCGGAGCAGGAGATTTTCCCTAACAGAGAACTCTCTTATGGTCAGTCATCATACATACAGACCCTTGATTTGGCATATTATCCTGCAGAGCGTGGTCCATACAATATAGACCCTAAACAGTTCAATGATGACGGAACATTGCGTGACCCCAAATCAAAATGGGGTGGTATTATGCGTAAGTTGGAGACCACAGATTTTGAAACCAACAATATAGAGTATCTTGAGTTCTGGTTAATGGACCCATTTGTCTATAACGACGGAACTATGAAAGGCGGTGATTTCTACATAAATTTAGGAAACATATCGGAGGATATTCTTAAAGATGGCAGAAAATCGTATGAGAACGGATTACCTGGCGATGGTTCAGACAAGGATGTAATAGAGACAGTGTGGGGTAGAATGTCTAATAAGCAGTCCATCAACTACTCATTTGAGAATGAAGGTAGTGCCCGTCAATACCAAGATGTGGGTTTGAACGGACTGTCATCAGAGCAGGAGAAGGAATTTGGCAAATACAAGGAGTTCTATGATAATATGAAGAGCAGGCTTGACCCATCTAAGGCGGAGAGAGACCCATTCTCCATACTCAATGACCCTGCAGGTGATAATTTCCATCACTATCGTGGTACAGACTTTGATAATGCTGAAACTCCTATTTTGTCTCGTTACAAGCACTATAACGGTACAGAGGGCAACTCACCTGTACAGTCAGGAACTCAATACACTACATCTGCCACCAATTACCCCGATGTGGAGGATATCAACCAGGATAACACAATGAATGATGCAGAAAAATATTTTGAGTATCACATATCATTGAGACCTGGAGATATGATTGTGGGAGAGAACTTTATTACTGATATGATTACATCTTCCGTAACATTGCCTAACGGCAATACAGGTTCTGTGCGTTGGTATCAGTTTAAGGTGCCTCTAAAGGATAAAGACAAATATACATCTGTAGGTGGTATAAGGAACTTTAAGTCAATACGCTTTATGCGTATGTACCTCACCAATTTTACAGATAGCGTAAATCTGCGTTTTGCCTCATTGGAACTTGTCAAGGGTGAATGGCGTGCATACAATCAGCCTATAAACCAAGAGTTTTATGACCCTACAGGCATGATAGAGTCATCGTCTGTAAGCATAGAGGAAAATGCAAACAAGAAGCCTGTCAATTATGTTCTGCCTCCAGGTGTTACACGTGAGATAGACCCAAGTCAGCAGCAGACCCGTCAGGAGAATGAGCAGTCTATGGTAATGCGTGTGCAGAACCTATATCCAAAAGATTCACGTGCTCTGTATAAGAAACTTGGCGGATACGATATGCGTCAGTACAGGCGTATGCAGATGTTTGTTCACGCTGAGGCTATGGAAGACCTTTCTTGGCTTGATGACCAAGATGTAAGTCTGTTCATAAGGTTAGGTTCAGACTATAAGAACAACTACTATGAGTATGATATACCATTAACACTTACCCCTCCGGGCGTATATTCCAATAATCTGACAGGAGACCGTAAAACGGTTTGGCCCGATGAGAATAAACTTGATTTCCCGTTATCTCTGTTTACAGAGTTAAAGAAAAAGCGTAACGCAGATAAGAATGAGTCTGGCTCTGCGGTATCTAACCTTACAGAGTATGCAGGAGTTGACCCCGATAAACCAAATAACAGGATATGTATTAAGGGTAATCCAAGTTTGGGAGAGGTTGATGTTATTATGGTAGGTGTAAGAAACAATTCCAGAGTTATACAGAGTGCGGAGATTTGGGTTGATGAGTTGTTGCTTACCGATTTTGACCAAAAAGGTGGTGTGGCGGCACTTGCCAATTTGGATATAGCGTTATCAGATTTCATAACACTGAGTGCCGCAGGTAGAATAGAGACCATTGGTTTTGGTCAGATAGAGCAGAGTATATCGGAGCGTCGTCAGGAGGATTACTACCAATATAACGTAAATGCGGGTATAGATTTTGGTAAATTGATACCTGAGGTGGCAAATGCAACCATACCTGTTAAGTTCTCTCTGTCAAGTGAGATAATGAATCCAAAATACAATCCGCTTGATAAGGATATTCTGCTTAAAGATGCGTTAAGACTTGCAGAATCCGCCTCAATGAGAGACTCCATTAAGCGTATGGCACAAACAGTATCCAGAAATTTGAGCTTGAGCATACCAAGCATAAGGTTTGGCTATACAAGTAAGAAAGGCCCAAGACCATGGGACCCTGCTAACTTCACCATCGGTGGCTCTTTCTCTCAGACAGACTTTAGAGACCCTAATACGGTACGTAATATAGAGCAATATTGTAACGCATACGGCTCATACGAGTTTTCTTGGACTCCTAAGCCATGGGAACCATTTGGTAAGATAGAGAAACTTAGAAACTCAAAGAATTGGAAATGGATAGCCGATTTTGGTATAAATTATGCTCCTAAACGTTTTGCTTACAAGACAGATTTCACACGTACTTATTATGAGCAGCAAGTCCGTGATTTTGATAATTTGGAATCTCTTGACCCTACGTTCCAGAAAAACTTTATGTGGGATAATAGTTTTGACATTGCGTGGGATATAACCAAGAATATCAGACTCACCCTAACCACAGACAAGGCTGCACGCATTACAGAGAATGAGGGTGGTATTAATAGCAAACTCTACCCCGATGAGTACGAGGCGTGGAAAGATTCAGTTAAGGCGTCACTTCGTCATTTAGGCTCACCTATGGATTACAATCAACGGTTTACCGCCACTTGGGCTGTTCCGTTCAATAAGATAGCGTTCCTTAATTGGTTATCGGGTAACTTTAAATATGACGGACAGTATGTATGGGCATACGGTAATGAGACTATTGCCAATACCGCTAACAGTAAGGGAACGTGGGGCGTTGACGGACGTATAAACTTTGAGACTCTGTATAATAAGTCAAATTATGCAAAGGAGGTTAACCGTAAGTATGGTTCCAGAAATCCGCCTAAAAAGACACAGCAGAAACCTAAGACATACAAGCAGAAAGTAACATTCAAGAAGGGTGAGAAAGTGATGGTAAGGCACCGTCTTAACAGTACCAACCTTATAGTTGAAGCCTCTGTTAACGGTGGTACTCCAACTAAATTGAAATACCATACTGTAGATAATAACACTATTCAGTTTAAGGCAAAACGTGATGGTGAGATGGATATAGCCATTACTACCAATACAGAAGAGAATGTGGCACTTGATGTAACCGCAAGGATTGGTATGATGATACGTAACCTGACATTCAACTACTCACAGACAGACGGAACTGTACTGCCTGGCTTTAAGCCAAGTGTTACTTTCTTAGGTATGAATAAGTTTGACGGACGTTGGGCTCCGGGTATGGATTTTGTGTTTGGTGTGCAGAAGGACGATATGCTTGACCGTGCCATAAACAATGGATGGCTTGTTACCAACGGTAAAGTGTATAATGCCGCTGTAATGTCTCATACAGAGTCATTTAAAGCCACATCGCTAGTGGAACCGTTCCCAGGATTCAAGATAAATATAGCAGTTGACCGTCAGTACGTAAACAACCGTGAGGTGCAGTTCCAAGACGGAGCAAGGGTAACATCGCTTGGCGGTAACTTCTCTATGAGTTTTGTAGCCATAGGCACATCATTTGCCCACATGTCTAAAACAGGAGACCTGAATTCAGATTTGTTTAATAAATTCTTGGAATACCGTAATCAGATACAAGGCAGACTTAACAGCAAATACAATCCGTCATCATCGTACGGATTAAATACAGACGATGTGCTTGTACCAGCATTTATGGCGGCATACGGTGGTCGTAATGCAGATAAGGTGAGCCTTAACCTGATTCCTAAATTCTGGACATTCTTACCTAACTGGCAGGTTACATTTGACGGACTGTCACGTATTCCTTGGGTTAAGGAGCATTTCCGTAGCATAAATCTTACACATGCCTACAATTGTAAATATTTGATAGGCTCATTCACATCAGACCAGTCTTATTCTCCTGTTGACGGAGACTCTTTTGGTTATGTAAAAGACACTCAGACGGGTGGACTGCTTCCGTCAAGTCGTTTCAGTATAGGCTCTGTTACCATAACTGAACAGTTCAGCCCACTTATAGGTGTTGATATAAATATGAAAAATTCACTATCTGCAAAAGTGGAGTGGCGTAGGGGACGTTCTCTTGGTCTGAACCTTGCAAGTAACCAGATAGTGGAGTCATGGAATAATGAGTATGTGGTAGGCTTGGGATACAAGGTTGCAGACCTTAGTTTTACCGTAAAACAGAAGACACGTCAGAAAAAGGTTAAGAATGACCTTAATCTTAGGGCTGACTTCTCACTAAAAGAGGTTGAGACCATTATCAGAAAAATAGAGTTAGCACAGTCTCAAGCCACAGCAGGTGATATGGTTATAGGATTTAAGTTTGCGGCAGACTATGTGTTTAGCGAGAGGCTTAATTTCCGTCTCTATTATGATTTGGCTATGCGTAAGCCAATGGTGTCAACGTCTTATCCAACTACTACCCACGATGTGGGCATAGCAGTTAAAGTTTTACTTACAAGATAATATGTTTAAAATATTAGATAGATACATAATAAAAAAGTCATTAGGTGCATACGTGCTGTCACTGCTTATGATAATTGCTGTTGCCATAGTAATTGACATAACAGAAAAAATGGATGATTTTTATAACAATGATTTGTCATTGCAAACAGTTGTGTTTGATTACTATATAAATTTTGTACCGTATTACATTAACCTGTTCAGTCCACTGTTCACCTTTATATCCATTATGTTTATAACCTCCAAATTGGCATTCAATTCAGAGATAATAGCAATGCTTGCCGGAGGTATATCATTTAAGAGACTGTTAGTGCCTTATATGGAGGCTGCGGCTCTTATTGCACTGTTTACTTTTTTTATAGGCGGTTATGTAATTCCACCATGTAATGTCAAGCGTCTTAATTTTGAGACCAAATATGTAGATTATATGCCTGAGACCACATCGCTTAAGAATGTGCAGATAAAGACAGCGGATAATGAGATAGCCTATATGGAGCGATATGATTTTGAGTCTAATATGGGTTATTGGTTTTCAATAGACCGTTTTGACGGGCAAGTCCTAAAATATAGGCTTACAGCAAGAACTGTTAGATATGATTCCCTTAACACATGGACTGTTAAGGATTACCTGCAACGTGAGTTTGTAGGAATGAAGGAAATTACCACTAAGGGAGATGAACTCACTGTTCATGTGGTTATGAACCCCGATGAGTTTGTTACTGCAAAAAATCCTCATGAGAGGCTTAATAACACTGAATTAAGGGAGTTTATAAAAAAGCAGACAGAGCGTGGACGTTCAGGGCTTAGTGGCTATAAGTTAGAGTATCAGAAACGTTTTGCAGGTCCTTTTGGCTCATTTATATTGGCACTTATAGGAGTATGTGTGGCTTCTAAAAAAGTGAGAGGCGGGACCGGATTTCACATGTTTGTAGGTCTCGCCCTCAGTCTTGTATATATTCTGTGTACCTTACTGTCATCAATATTTACCGTACAGGCAGGTTGGAATCCTTTCTTTGCCATTTGGATGCCTAACTTTGCGTTCCTATGTGTAGGAATTGTACTCTATTTCAAGGCACAGAAATAGTTGTCATTACTTGCGTTTATAGGCAGGTATGTCCAAATCATCAAAAGAATCGTTTGTATCTGCCCAGTCCTCAAAAGATATGACCTCTTCTATAGGCTCTACCTTTGGTTCCTCTTTTAGCTCCTCTTTTGGCTCCTCTTTAGGTTCCTCCTTAGGCTCTTCTTTGGATTCTTCAGTCTTTATTTTATCACCGCCTTCATCAATGCCTTTTTTGTTTGGACCGTAATAATCATAGGTAAGAGCAGTGGTGTCTGTAAGGTCTGTTATCTCATTGATGTCAAAACCGGTTGCTATCACGGTTATTTTTACAGATTTCTCAAGGTCGTCCATATATGTGCCTCCCCAGATAACCTCCTCGTCTCTATCGTGGTCAATAGACTCTATAAAGTGAGAGATTTCACCAAACTCCTTCATTGTAAGTTTATGCTCTTTTGATGTATAAACATACATAAGAATCCTAGTGGCTTGTTTAATATTGTTATTTTTAAGCAGAGGAGTTGACAGTGCGTCTTGAAGTGCGTCTTGTATTCTATTCTCACCATCAGCTATACCGCTGTTCATTATTGCCACACCACTATTTTTTAGAATGGAGTTTACATCGGCAAAGTCTATGTTTATTATTTCACCCCTCAATGTAATCATCTCAGCGATGCTTTTTGCCGCTTCAGACAAAACCTCATCTGCCTTACAGAATGCCGCATCAAGAGTCATCTCTTGGTATTCAAGCAGTTTCTCATTACTTATGATAAGTAGAGAATCCACATACTTGCTCATCTCTGATACACCTTCTATAGCTTTCTTTATTCTATGTCCCAATTCCATTTTAAACGGAATGGTAACAATTCCTACAGTAAGAATATCCATCTCTTTAGCAATACGTGCTACTACAGGAGCCGCACCAGTACCTGTACCACCACCCATACCAGCGGTGACAAACACCATTTTGGTTCCGTCATTCAATAATTCTTTTATGGCTTCCTCACTCTCCATAGCGGCGGCTTTGCCCTGTTCTGGTTTGCCACCACAACCAAGTCCGCCTGTAAGGTTCTCTCCTATTTGCAGTTTGGTAGGAACGGGAGATATGCTTAAATCCTGAATATCGGAGTTACATACTGCAAAAGATACATTGTGTATCCCTTCTTTATACATGTGATTTACGGCGTTACTGCCACCACCACCTACACCTATAACTTTAATTACTCGGTTAATTTCTGTTGGAAATGCAAAATCTATCATATCATTTATTTTTTGGTTTCAAATTCTTCTTCATCTTTAATTTCAAAAAGCTTGCCCGTAGTGTCAGTGCCCTTCTTTATAAACAGGTTAAGAGCCTGCCTTATCTTAGAGTCATTTTTTTCAACCGGCAAGTTACAAGGAGCGTCAGCATAATCTATCAGCGAGACTAACGATGCGTATTGAGGTCCGCTAAATAGGGTGTCCTCCACTTTAATTATTCTTGTGTTTAATCCAGTGTGGGTATATATGTATTTCTCCATCTGTTGCAACATGGAACCTCCACCGGATATTATAATGGAGTGCTCCCTGTTTGAGTTCCAATGGTTCTTTTGTATAGGTACAAATATATATTTGAACAGGTCATCAACTCTGGATGATATAATGTCAGACAGTTCACTTAATCTAATGCTGTTATCATCGCCTAACTTTATAAGTTTGTCTGTCTCTGACGCATGATAAGCCTTGCCTAACTTTCTCTTAAGTTTTTCAGCTAGTTCAAAACTGTAATTGAACCTGTCTTGCAAGTCCATAGTTATATGATTGCTTCCGGCAGGAATCACACGCTCGTATGTTATTTCTCCGTTCTCAATAAATGAGAATCCTATTGCGGAGTGACCGAAATCTATTACCAAACAACCTTTATTACGCTCATCTTCTGTAGCAAATTTATCTGCAATAAGTTTTGTTCCACTTACGGTTGGGAATATTATATTTAATTTTTTTGATTGCAGTTTCTTCTTTATCCACTCTTTTTGGTCTGCACTTGCATTACAGTCCTGAAATGTCACATAACATTGGTTTATGTTTTTTATGTTTGTGGCATTTTCAAGTTTCTGCATAAGTGTCTTAATCTGATATGCGGCATTCTCCTTATTCACTATTTTCCCCTTGAATATGGCACTGCCTTCCGATGGCTCTTTTTGGACGTAAATAAATTCCACTCCAGAGTCACTTTTTTTGGCAACGGCACCTACGTTCTTGTGGCTGCCTAAATCTATTGCCGCTACATAAAAATCATTCATTTTGTGTTACCTTTCTGCAAAAAATAATGTTATTGTATCTTAAATCCACTTGGCTGTATTTACTGCTCCATAGGTGAGCTGGGTATTGGCTGTACAATGCTTCCATTTGCCTGAATTTTACGGCATAGTCGCTAATATCATTAAGTATAAGTGACTTGGCACCTATTTTTGTGATTAACTCTACATTGCCGTTCTGCCTAATGTTTATCTGCCCTATATGGTTTTTCCAAAACTCGTCCTTTTCCAGACTCTCTATAAAGTCATATATTTTTCCTTTTGCATCTTCTTGTGTCACAAAGCCGGTTACAAGAGGAAGTATGGTAGTGAAATTCTTGGATACAGGCATTACACGGCGGTCACTGTCTATATAGTAGTCACCCTTTACTGACATTACTCTATAGGTAGGAATCCTTTGGGTTATATTTATTATGGCTGTGCCGTAATTGTCAATATAGCACTCTGCAGTACGTATTACGTTGATGCCTTGTACGCATTTCTCTAATTTGTCAGCATCTTTAAAATCCAATGCTTTCCCTATGGGGTCCAGCCCTTTGGACTTGATGTACAGGAACACATCACTCTCATCTATAAATGCGTAGGTGTCCTTATCTAAAATATTTATCTCAACATCGCGGCATATTACATCTTTATGCCACTTGTCAGACATAATAAGAGCAAATACAGCGTAGCCTGATAATGCTGTAACTAAAAGCACTATGCCTGCAATCTTTAATATGTAAACTATTTTTTCTTTCAAACTGTCCACTATCAATTATCCGTTGTCAACTGTTTGGTTATAAGGTCTGCATAATCACTTATGTTTCCAGCTCCCATTGTAACCAAAATATCAAAATCGTGTTTT
>JAKSNX010000030.1 GCA_024405815.1 Paludibacteraceae bacterium
ATAATCACTTATGTTTCCAGCTCCCATTGTAACCAAAATATCAAAATCGTGTTTTTTTATCTCTTCCAATAGATTCTCTTTGGTACAGAGGGTCTTGTTTTTGTTCTTTAGTTTGTTCAGTATTATCTCTGATGTAACCCCCTTTATAGGTTTCTCTCTGGCAGGGTAAATGTCCAAAAGAGTAATATCATCTGCATAGTCAAGACTATTTGCAAATTCAGTGGCAAAAGCCTTAGTCCTGCTATACAGGTGAGGCTGGAATATGGCATATATCTTCTTATTGGGGTATAACTCCTTAATAGATGAGAGTGTAGCATTTATCTCGTTAGGGTGGTGGGCGTAGTCATCTATGTATATTACTTTACTGTTTTTTAACTTAATGTCAAATCTCCGATGTACGCCTTTGAATGATTTTACGCTATCTTTTATAATATTGTCACTCACATTATTCAGATGTGCTATTGCCATTGCCGCTACTGCATTCTCTACATTTACCTTAACCGGTACTCCCAATTCCACCTCTAAGATGGTAACATCGGGTCCGTTAAAGTCAAAAGATATATCACCATTCTCTATTTTTATGTTTGAGGCATAAAAATCAGCTGTGCTGTCATTCAATGAGTAGGTATATACTTTTACACCATCTACAGTATCTGGCTTTAGCTCTATACCCTTTTTCATAAGCAGTGTGCCGTTTGGTTTAATCTGGTGTGTAAACGCTGAAAAAGCCTTTAACATCTCCTCTTTGGTTCCATATATATCCAGATGGTCAGGGTCTGTAGCGGTAACTACTGCCATGTGCGGAGTTAATGTAAGAAATGAACGGTCATATTCATCCGCCTCGGTTACTACAATGTCACTGCCTGTGTTTACAACCAGGTTACTGCCAAAATTATTTGATATACCACCAAGAATTGCGTTTGTTTTTATATTTGAGTTGCTTAATATATAGGCAATCAGTGTTGATGTGGTGGTTTTCCCGTGTGAACCGGCAACGCATAGTGTAGTTTTATCCTTGGTTATATGACCTAACACTTCTGAACGTTTCAAAATTTTAAAACCACCCTGACGGAAGAAGTTAAGCTCACCCATATCACTAGGAATGGCTGGGGTGTAAATTATGGTGGTTTTCTCATTATCCATATACTTTACAGGTATAAGGCTTACATTGTCTTCATAATGAACCTCAATGCCTTCTGCCTCAAGTGCCTCTGTAAGAGGTGTTTTTGTAAGGTCATAACCACCTACATTATTACCGTTGCTCTTGAAATATCTTGCCAATGCACTCATTCCTATTCCGCCAATGCCTAAGAAGAAATAATTGATTTTGGCTTCAGATTTCTCGATAGGAATCACACCTACTATATTCAATATCTCTTTTGCTATGGTATAAGTGGCGTTTGGTTTTGCAAGTAGCGTTATATTCTTACTCAATGAGTCCAACGATGAATTATCCTGTATCAGTTTCAGAGCTTCTGTCACTAGTTTCTCAGGTGCCTCTTTGTCTGTAATAAGCACAGCAGCTCCCTTAGTGGACAATGCAAGGGCGTTTTTTGTCTGGTGGTCTTCAGCCACATTAGGTGAAGGTACCAATATGCAAGGCTTGCTCAGCAAGCTTAGTTCCGATATGGAACTTGCACCTGAGCGTGAAATAACCAAATCCGCTATAGAGTAAGCCAAATCCATTCTTGAAACAAAATCTGTTATTATAACATTACTTAGGTCATAATCCTTGGTTTGTTCCTTTATATTATCATAATAGAATTTACCAGTCTGCCATATTACCTGAACTTTATCTTTATATGTAGTGGTAATCTCTTTAAGTCCGTTTAGTATGCTATTGTTAATGGTTCTTGCACCAAGACTGCCGCCTATGACCAAAATTGTTTTCTTGTCCGGATTAAGATTGAACTCCTTATAGCCCTGAGAACGCTTGTTTGTTGATTCCAGCAGTTGTGAGCGTACAGGATTCCCTGTAAGTGTTATTTTATCTGCAGGGAAAAACTTTTCCATACCATCATAGGCTGTGCATATCTTATGACATCTTCTGCCTAACAGTTTGTTGGTAACACCTGCGTAAGAGTTCTGCTCCTGAATTATGGTTGGTATTCCCATGTTCTGTGCTTGCCAAAGTACAGGTCCGCTGGCATAACCGCCTACACCAATCACAGCATCGGGTTTAAAGTCTGTAATTATTTGTTTTGCAAGGTGTATGCTTTTAAAGGCATTACACAATACTTTTGCGTTTTTAGGTGTAAAACTGCGGTAAAGTCCTTGAATAGGTAGCCCTACAATCTTATAGCCGGCTGCGGGAACTTTCTCCATTTCCATTCTGCCGTTTGCACCTACAAATAAAATTTCACAATCAGGCAACAACTCTTTTAAAGCTCCTGCTATACTTATGGCTGGGAATATATGGCCTCCTGTTCCTCCGCCACTAATTATGAATCTACATGACTTCTTCATTTTCAATGCTTTCTGATATGTTTTGTGTTATATTATCTTCTGTTGTTTCATTTTCAGACGCTTCATTTTCAGCCATCGTTTCCTGTGCCATTGTGTTGGTAACACTCAATACTACTCCAAGCATAAAACATGTGGAGAGTATGGAGGTTCCGCCTCTGCTTATCAGAGGTAAAGGCTGACCTGTAACTGGACCCAAGCCTACGGCAACGCACATGCTTATATATGCTTGCATTACTATCATAGTGCAAAATCCTATAGACAACAATGCAGGGTATATTTTCTTGCTCTTTTTTAGAATTGAGCCTGCTATGAACAGTATTATCAGGTACAAGGTCATAACAAATACCGCACCGTAGATACCAGACTCTTCTATCAGGATTGCAAATATATAGTCTGAAAATGCAAGAGGTAGATAGTCCCGTTGAATGCTATTCCCAGGTCCTGATGGATTTCGACCATTAGCTATCGCTATCTTGGCATGCATAGGTTGCCTGTTTTCATCTGTAATGGTATATACTTTCCTATTATCAGGTGTCTGTATATCTTCAATAACATTCTCAATACGTCCTTTAATTGACGACATGTGTCCTGGTAAACTCTTGTTAACACTATCTGGTAACAGCAGTAGGGTGCCGATAATTACGGCTATGGCAAATAATCCTGAGAATAGTAATATTAACATCCGTTTGCGTTCCATTCTGCCTATAAACATCATAATGAATGTAAGCATACAAATCATAACGGCAGTTGACATGTTCTGCATGGCAATAGGCAGGCATGTTAAGGCTACGGTTCCTAATATAATCCAAAAATAGGTTTTGCTTTCACTTTCATTTTTTTGATATATGGATAGTATATCCGCAAGAAGCATTATTATGAATATCTTGGCAAATTCTTGCGGTTGTACATCAAATCCAGCTATTCTTATTGCTCTTACACCACCATTAAGTTCCACTCCTATAAGTGGCATAATGAATAATATTACAATAACGACAGGTAAGAATATGAGGTATAGTTTTCTTAAGTATTTATATGGGAACCGGCTCATTAGTATAAGTATGACTAACCCGAATGCCAAGTGCTTTACATGACCGTAAAATGGGTCCAAATAGTTGGCTGACTTGTGGGCTACAGAACTTATGGCACTGAACATAAGTATGCACGATATGGAAAACAATATACCTATTACCACCCATAGAGCAGCATTACCTTTGAATATGCCTTTTAAAAGTTCTCTCATAATTTTATGCCTTATTATAAATTTCTAACTTTCTCTTTAAACTGCCTGCCACGGTCTTCATAGTTCTTAAAGAGGTCAAAACTTGCACAGCATGGCGATAGCAGAACGGTGTCACCCTCTTTAGCCGCTTTGTAGCACTCCATAACGGCGTCATCTAATGAGTCAACGCTTACGTATGGTTTTATATCCTTAAAAAAGTCTATAAGTTTTTTATTGTCTTTGCCCATAAATACAAGTGAACGTACTTTCTCTTTTACAAGTGGCAGTATCTCATTGTAATCATTCCCTTTATCTGTGCCGCCAAGTATCAGAACTACAGGTGTTTTCATACTCTCTAGCGCATACCAGCATGAGTTTACATTGGTTGCCTTAGAGTCATTTACATATAGCACGCTTTTGACTTTTGTAATCGGTTCTAATCTGTGTTCCACGCCCTGAAAATCCATAAGTGCCTCACGTATGGCATCTTTCTTAATGTATAGGGCATTTGCAGACAATGCGGCAGCCATTGAGTTATATATATTGTGTGTCCCTTTTAGTGATAGGTCTTCAACACTGATGGTAAAGAAACTATCATCATCTTCAATGGTGAATACTCCGTCTTCAATGTACGCTTTTGCTCCGTTACCTTTTTTTAGTGAGAATGGCTTACGCTTTGCACTACTTACTATAGAGCCAAGATTCTGACGGATAACATCATCGTCGTTCCAGTAGATGAATACGTCATCATCGGTCTGGTTTTGGGTAATACGGAATTTTGCGTCTATATAGTTTTGGAACTTATATTCATAACGGTCTAAATGGTCTGGTGTAATATTAAGGAGAATGGCTATATCTGCCTTAAAATCATACATGTTATCAAGTTGGAAACTACTAAGTTCTATTACATAGTAGTCGTAGTTGTTTTCTGCAACCTGCAATGCAAAACTTTTGCCCACATTGCCCGCTAAACCTACGTTAAGTCCAGCTTTCTGCAGCATGTGGTATGTAAGCATAGTGGTGGTTGTCTTACCATTGCTACCTGTTATGCACACTGTCTTGGCTGTATTGTATCTGCCAGCAAACTCTATTTCTGAGATTATAGGTTTGCCAAGTGCTATCAATTTTTGAATAAGCGGTGCTTTTGTGGGTATGCCAGGACTCTTGATAATCTCATCTGCATTCAGAATTCTATCTTCTGAGTGTCCACCCTCTTCCCAGTCAATAGCATACTTGTCAAGCAGGTTTTTATACTCTTGCTTGATTTTACTTGAATCTGAAAGGAATACATCAAATCCCTTTACTTTTGCAAGTACGGCTGCTCCTGAGCCACTCTCGCCACCACCTAAGACTGCAATTTTTTTCATAATTTCCAATTATGAGGGTTAAACCTTTTACCTTATTTTTAATGTAATTATCACTGTTAATACCGCAAGAAAGATTCCTACAATCCAGAATCGGGTTACTATTTTGGGTTCTGGAATACCTTTTTTCTGATAATGGTGGTGTAGGGGAGACATAAGCAATATACGTCTGCCTTCACCGTATTTCTTTTTTGTGTATTTAAAATATGATACCTGTAGCATGACAGATAGGTCTTCTACCAAGAATATACCACAGAGTATAGGTAATAACAACTCTTTATGTATTATTATGCTGAATACTGCTATAATGCCGCCTATGGTAAGACTGCCGGTGTCTCCCATAAAGACTTGGGCAGGGAATGAATTGTACCAAAGGAAACCTACCATAGCACCCATAAACGCAGCGGCATAAACTACAAGCTCATCACTGCCAGGTACAAACATAATGTTAAGGTACTGTGCAAATGCTATGTTGCTTGATACGTATGCCATTATAGCAAGTGCCATTCCTATTATGGCTGATGAACCAGCCGCCAATCCGTCAAGTCCGTCTGTAAGGTTTGCTCCGTTTGATGTGGCTGTTATTATAAATACAGTTACTATTACAAACAGTATCCATGCAGCCTCCTGTTTGTGTTCTCCAAAGAATGCCACGATGTCTGCATAGTCAAGGTTATTGCCTTTTACAAACGGTATGGTTGTTTTTGTGGATTTAGACATTCCTTCATCGCTCTCATTCCATAACTTGTACGTCTGTTGCTTTTTTATTGTTGTAACTTGTTCTGTTGTAAGGTTTTTAGGGTTTTCTATTATTACCGCCTCCGAGCTTAGGAATAGTGTAAACCCAACTATAAGCCCAAGACCTATCTGCCCTGCTATTTTGGCTTTGCCAGACATGCCCTCCTTGTTCTTTTTGAATACCTTTATATAGTCATCGGCAAAACCTAATGCACCAAGCCATGCTGTGGTTATAAGCATAAGGATAAGGTAGATGTTTCTTAATCTTCCAAAAAGCAGGCAAGGCACTATTATTGAAATAAGTATTATTATTCCACCCATTGTAGGTGTACCTTTTTTGCTCATTTGCCCTTCTAATCCAAGGTCTCTTATGCTTTCTCCTATCTGTTTCTTTTGCAGATATTTAATAATGTGTTTACCTATCACCATAGAGATGATGATAGATGTGATGAACGTGATTGGTGCCCTGAATGATACGTAGGTGAAAAGTCCGGCACCAGGCAAGTCGCTTAATAAATCTCTGAATAAATAGTAAAACATAATATGTTAGGTTAAAAATTCTTCCGCATCGTTAAAATGGTGCTTAACACCGTTAATCTCTTGGTAAGTCTCGTGCCCCTTGCCCGCTATCAGGATAATGTCCTTATCGGTAGCCAATTTACGTGCTGCCTTTATGGCTTGAGACCTGTTTTCAATTACAAGTATTTTATCTGAATCTTTTTTATCCACACCTTCCATCATATCTCTGAGGATATCACCAGGGTTCTCATTTCTTGGGTTGTCTGATGTGAGAATCACTGTATCGCTGCCTCTGACTGCAATTTTTGCCATTTGAGGTCTTTTACCTTTATCTCTATTGCCTCCGCAACCCACTACTGTGATTAGATTTCCGTATTGCTTATTGCCAAGTCTTATATCGTTTATTGTATTTATCACATTCTCAAGGGCATCGGGTGTATGTGCGTAGTCTATAATAGCACACTTGCCATCATCGCTTTTAACCTTTTGGAATCTGCCTGTAACAGGTGATAGGGTGCTTAGTGCAACTAATATCTCTTGTGGCTTAACCTGCAATAGGTATGCTGCACCAAATACGGCGGTCAGGTTGGCGGCGTTAAATCTGCCCACAAAGCTCAAGTATGCCTCTATATTATTGATTTTTAACAGCATACCGTCAAATCTCAACTCTATTATATTACATTTGAAATCTGCAAGAGTGGTGGTGCTATAAGTGTATTTGTTTGCCTTGGTGTTCTGCAACATTACGTTCCCATTCCTATCATCAAGGTTTGTGAGTGCAAATGCTGTGTCAGGCAGGTTG
This sequence comes from Paludibacteraceae bacterium, assembly GCA_024405815.1. Taxonomy (GTDB): domain Bacteria; phylum Bacteroidota; class Bacteroidia; order Bacteroidales; family Paludibacteraceae; genus Enterocola. The sequence continues at coordinate 7,109 of JAKSNX010000030.1, forward strand.
TCAAAAAACTTTTTCTTAGCCTTTAGGTAGCCATCCATAGTCTTGTGGTAATCAAGATGGTCTCTTGTAAGATTAGTGAATATACCTCCGTCAAATCTGAGCCCTGCAATGCGGTTTTGGTCAATGGCGTGGCTGCTAACCTCCATAAACACTCTGGAACAGCCCCTTTCCACCATCTTTGCCATAAGTGAGTTTAACTCAATAGGGTCTGGAGTGGTGTGTGTGCTTGGAAACTCATCATCGTCCACCATATTGCAAACGGTGGATATTAACCCTGTCTTATAGCCTAGTTTCTTGAATAGCTTGTAAAGAACAGTGGCTATTGTGGTTTTTCCGTTAGTTCCTGTAACTCCCACAAGTATCATCTTGTCTGATGGTCTGCCATAATACGCCGATGCAACCTCACCCAGTGATATGGAACTGTCTTTAACCTGAATATATGTTACGTTCTCTTTTGTTACAGATGGTATGGTGTTGCATATAATAGCGGTGGCTCCGTTTGCTATTGCTGTATCTATAAACATGTGTCCGTCTGTAGATACCCCTGAAACAGCTACAAACAGTGAGTTTGGCTCTGCTTTTCTGGAGTCAAAACATACACTTGAAACCTCTTTTTCAAAGGTTCCCAAATGTTTTACAACATCAATATCCTCTAATAGTTCTCTTAAATACATTATTCAAGTTCAAGTATTATGTTTTTTGTGTTTTCTACGTTTGCTCCAGGTGCCACTGATTGGCTTACTATTCTGCCTACACCTTTGAATTTTACGTTAATACCCCTGGTCTCCATCAGATAGAGTGCCTCTGATGCTGTGAGCCCTGTAAGGTCTGGTATTATATCTTCATCGGTGTTGTGTAATGTGCGTTCCTGCTCCATTGCCACCTCTTTGGTCATGGCATCTTTAATGCTGTCTTTTGCCCATGCTGGAATTTCCCCACCAGATAGTATGTACGCCCTCTCTGCTATATCCTTAAACACTTTTCCGCACATTTTTCCTGCTGAGGCTCCATGTTTAGGCTCTCTTATATATACAAGACATGAGTACATCGGGTTATCTGCCGGGAAATAGCCGCAGAATGTAATCTGATGCCTTACATGACCCTCTGCATTCCTGTTTGTACCGTGTTCAAATATCTGAGAGGTACCTGTCTTGCCCGCTATTTTAAATAATTTGGACTGCACATCTTTTGCAGTACCTTTACTGACAACACCTTCAAGGATTTTCTGCATTTTACCCAGTGTCTCCTTCTTACAGATGGCATCGTTTATTACTGTTACAGGCATTACTTTAACGCTATCGCCAGGACCTTTTATTTGTGATACAAACATAGGTTTAACCATAGTGCCGCCATTTGCTATTGCATTATATAGCATAAGGGTGTATATAGGTGGTACTACAACCTCGTAACCTATTGACATCCAGGGTAGTGATGTTTTAGACCAAGCCCTGTTGTCTGTATCCTTTATCTTTACTCTTGCATGACCTGGTATCTCTAAATCTATGGGTTGGTCAAATTTGGTTTTATGTATAAGGTCTATGAAACGTTGCGGATTGCGGCCGTAATGTTTCTCTATAAGGGCAGATACACCCACGTTTGATGATTGGTACATAACCATAGGCACATCAATTACGCCAAATCCGGCTCTATGTCCTACTGTCCAGTCATTCATTCTTCTGCCCGCAAACTCACACCAACCGTTTCCTGTATCAACTGTAGTGGTTGTATCTATTACACCATCATCCATGGCAACCATAAATGACATGGTTTTGAATGTGGAACCAGGGTCTATCTCAGAGCCTGCCGCTATATTTGTTACCTCTGTATAAGTGCCGTTTTTTGTTCTTGATATGTTTGCAATGGCTTTGATTTTTCCAGTAGCCACCTCCATAAGTATGGCACAGCCAAAATCGGCATCATCTTTTTCAAGTTCAGCTTTTAGTGATAACTCTGCCGTTTCCTGCAACTTAAGGTTTATGGTGCTTATTATATCTTTACCATCTTGTGCCGGCGATAGTATGATATTGGTCCTTCTGCCTGCTTTTTTCTCTGTTATTTTAAGACCGTTAATTCCTTTAAGCTCATTGTTGTACCTTTTCTCTAAACCGCTGGAACCACCCTTTTCATATATACCGTATATATCGCCGATGGTACGTTTTGCCAATATACCAAACGGATTTACACGTTCCACCCTTGTCTCAGTGCTGAATCCGCCTTGTATCTGTCCTCTCCTAAGAATAGGAAACTTGCTGACTTCCAGATAGTCTGTGTACGATACTCTTTTAGGATATATACGATACTCACTAAGTTGTTTTTTATAGGCGTTTCTTAAATCTTTGGCATATTGTGCAGGTGTCCTGTCTTTAAATTTTTTAGATAATGCTAAGGCAAGCGAATCCACATTGCTCTCAAAAAACGTAACTCCTGTCTTTTTGTTCTTCTGTTTAAAGGATTCCACACGCATATCCATATATAAGAAATAGGTGGGGACAGAACTTGCCATAAGTCTGCCGTCATCACTGAGTATATTACCCCTTTTTGCCTTGATGGTATCTGGTGCGGCCTGTTTTGTGTGCTGTAAAGCGGTGTATTTATCGTGCTCTGTATATTGAATATGTAGGATTTGGAAAGCAATTATAACGGACAGACCTATCATTACCACATATAATATGGTATATCTGAGTGTCATTGACATGTGTATGTCATCAGAACGCCATATAAATATAAGTAGTACGATAGCGACTAATGCAATCAATCCTAATATGGTGAGAATAAATGTCATTTAAGTATAATGGGATAGGGTGGGGTGTTTAAGTTGTTTAAATCCAGCCCTTTTTCTTTTATAAGTTTTTCTATCACAGATTGCTGACCAGCTTCCAGTAATTCAGATGCGGTGATAGTGTAAATGTACCGTTGTGTTGTAAGCTCGTTATTGAGTTTGTCAATCTTACTGAGCATCTGCTCACATTTCATACGGTTGTCCATATACACAAATACGCATGCTATTATTAAAAGAATCAGTTTGCTTTGTCTTATCATAAACTCTTTCATAAAAATTCTGCCACTGGCAAAATCTTTTATGGATATGCTTTTGATAACCTTGTTTTCTGATATTTTCTTAAATATGTTTTTCATAGGATAATCAGTTTCTTTCTGCCACTCTTAGTTTTGCACTGCGTGAACGTGGGTTGCGTTCTATTTCTGAGTTTGAAGGAGTTACCACCTTTCCTATCTGGGTGAATGGGGCTATTGTCCTGCCATAAAAATCTTTTTCCACGTTTCCTTCAAAATTGCCGGCTTTCATAAAGTTTTTTACCAGCCTGTCCTCTAATGAATGATATGTTATTATCACTAACTTCCCTTTAGGCTTTAATGCTTTCGTTGTTTCTAAAAGCATTGCCTTTAGTGAGCCTAATTCATCATTAACCTCTATTCGCAACGCTTGAAATATCTTTGCCAAATCCTTTTTTTTATCTTTTCCACAGAAACGCTCCACTATATCCACAAATTCAAAAATAGTGCTGATGTTTTTTTTAGAACGCACTTTTACAATTTCTGCGGCAATCCGCTTGGATTGGAAAAGTTCTCCGTAATAGTAGAATATATCTGCTAATTGTGATTCACTATAGTTGTTTACTATATACTCAGCTGTTATATCTGAGTCTTGGTTCATTCTCATGTCAAGAGGACCGTCAAATCTGAATGAAAAGCCTCTCTCGCTCTCATCAAAATGGTGTGATGACACTCCCAAATCTGCAAGAATACCGTCAATGGAATCTATGCCGTAATATTTGGCAAAATTGTTTATGTATCTGAAATTGCTGTGAGCAAACAGTAATCTCTTGTCATCGGGTATGTTTTTGGCGGCATCTTTATCTCTGTCAAAAGCAAGTAGTCTGCCGTATTGCCCCAGCATATCCAGTATGGCTTTTGAGTGCCCTCCTCCTCCAAAAGTCAGATCTGCATAAATGCCGTCCGCCTTTACGTCAAGAGCGGCGATGCTCTCTTTCAAAAGAACGGGTATATGGTAAGACTCTGACATGTTACTCCTGTTTGTTTTTCTCCATCAATAGTTCAAGTTCTTTTGCAAAATCGTCTGGCTCAATGAATGTCTCCTCAATCTTGCCTGCAGGCCAAATTTCAATAGTGGTGTCGCTCCCTACAAAACGGATATCTGATTTAATGCCCAATGCATCTATGTAACGGCGGGGAATCAGCATTCTGCCGTTTTCTTCAAGCTCTATACGGTCTGCTTCTGATACAAACTGACGGAATATTTGCCCTTGCTGACGATTCCATCCGTTCAGTTGCCCTTTAAGATGCGACACGATCTCATTCCAAGCATCCTCTGTATATAGCACCAGACAATTGCAGAAAATATCCTTCCGAAGTATAAAAGTCTTACAATCATCAAGTTGCTTGCGTAATTGTGCAGGCAGGAACGCTCTTCCTTTAGCATCAACTCTTGCGTCTATGTTACCTATCAATGACTGCATAAAATTCACTTTTTAAATTTGGGTGTAAAGATATTGCATTTTTCCCCACTTTGCAACTTTTTTAGACACAATTAGACACAAAAGTTATTAACAATTTAACTAAAACTACTTGAAATGTTAAAAATTTTTTTTGTTGTGAAAATTTTTTTTATCTTTGCAATTTGATATGGAAGAAGTTATAAAACCCGTAGATAGAGAGCTTATTATGGCGGAACTTACGCCTGATAAGTTCTTGAGACACACCAATAAAGGTGGTAACGAGATATATGTTACCACTGCGGCTGAGTCTCCAAATATTATGCGTGAGGTAGGGCGACTTAGGGAATTGTCGTTCCGTATTCCAGGTGGAGGAACAGGCAAATCTCTTGATGTGGATGAGTTTGACACAATGAAATGTCCTTATAAGCAGATAGTTGTGTGGGACCCTCTTAATCAGGAGATACTTGGCGGTTATAGGTATATTGCAGGTGCCGATGTTACATACGATGCTCAAGGACAACCATTATTGGCAACATCTGAAATATTTACTTTTTCAGAAAAGTTCAAAAATGAGTATATGCCTATCACGCTGGAATTGGGAAGGTCCTTTGTGCATCCTGACTACCAGGCCACAAAAATGGGTACAAAGAGTATCTTCGCACTTGATAATCTTTGGGACGGATTAGGAGCAGTGGCGGTTACGGTACCTAATATCAAATACCTTTTTGGGAAGGTTACCGTTTATCCGCAGTACAATGCTAATGCAAGAGATTTAATCTTTGCTTTTATAGATAAATATTTTCACGATAAAGAGGGGCTTGTGATACCTAAAGACCCATTCCCAAATTCAATTTCAAGGGAGATGGCTGATGAAATTTTTAACGCTGGCGATTATAAAGAGGATTTTAAGCTGATGAATCATAAAGTTAGGGAGTTAGGTGTTAATGTTCCACCTCTGGTTAATGCTTATATAGGTTTGTCTCCTATAATGCGTACTTTTGGTGCATCTATAATAAGGTCTTTTGGAAACGTGATAGAATTTGGTTTGCTTATACCATTGGATCAAATATATGAGGAGAAGAAATGTCGTCATATTGAGACTTTTCTTGCAGAGAGGAATGAGAGAACAAAGTCCAATTTGTAGGACTTACATTTAGAGTTTGGAATAAAAATGAGGAAATCACGCATATATTGTCTATTGCTATGCTTGCTTATGCTTGCTGGCTATGTAGAGTCATTTGCTGCATATACGTTGGCTATATTTCCCACATCATCGCCAACAGATGCCAAATACTTTACATTTGAGAATGCAGGTTCAAATGTGCCCGATGAGATGGTTGTGTATGCGTCCGCAACAGGGAATTGGAATGATTATAGCTATTATGTAGGAGTTAATAATCAACCTGTGGAGGGCGTTTCCGATACTTTATTGCTTAACACTCTTGGAGATTGCCAAACGGGTCAGTTCTCAGTTAAGATATACACTACCCACACATACGATAAGAATTTTTATCCTCACGATTTCAGGGAACTTGATGATGCCGTTTACACCTACGGTGTGGCTTGTTGGATTGACCCATTGACAGAGGGTTGTGTTGCGGGAGACCCAAGCAGTGCGGGAAGTCATAAGTTTACAATAGGTAGTTCTACGCAGTTTGAATACGACTTTGATGTATATGCCCCATACGCCACTTTTAAGATTCTGAAATCTGAAGATGGAAATCAGTGGACATGGGATGCAGGTCAAGTGGGACATCCGTCTTCAAAAACAGTACTAAAGGCAGGAGAAGGTGTCATAATAAATGATAATGGTGCGGGTGATTGCCGTCTTAATCTGCCTGGTATTAAACAAGGTGACGCTACGTCTCTGGAACTGCAAAAGGATGGTGCTATATATACATTATATGCCTATTATGTTCCTACTCCTGTAATTAAACAGATAGGTGACGGATGTAACACACTTATATTCCGTATTGACCCATACGATGACACCACATACGAGCCTCATTTTAAACTAAACGGACAGGATATTACATTTACAAGTAATCAGTATGAGGTTGTAAATCCGGTAAGAGGCGTCAATTATAAGGTGGAAGGTTACTTTAGATACACATTGTATGATTGGGACGGTAATCATGCAAGCCTTACATCATCACTGCCTGCTCTTGTGGAAAAACCTGTGGTTTCAGCACCTGTTACAGTTTGTAATGTTCCTATTAAATATACATTGGTAAATCCGGTAGATGGAGTAAACTATGTGTGGAAACTGAATGGTGCACAGGTTACACCTCAAGGAAATTCATACACTTTGGTATCACCCACATCAGGAACAACCTACACAATGGTGGTTACCGCTTTTGACGGTTGTACGGAGCAAACCTCAGACCCTGTATCTAGAGTATATAAGGCATCGCCTGAAACACCTATCCTAAAAAGTCAGTTCTCTTGTGGGACAGTTCCGCAATTCACTATAACCAACTATGTTGCAGAAAACGCTTACAGTTGGTACGTAAATGACGCTGTTGTTCCTGTATCGGGCGATACATATACAGTTGAAGATTCCAAACTTGAGAATAAAAAGGAATATACAGTAAAAGTTACAGCCGTTAAGGATGGTTGTGACTCTCAGGTTGGAGAAGCAGCCAATACATATATTAAGATACCTGAAAAACCTGAGATAACCACAAATGACGGTTGCGGTGAGGCTGTTATATTCACACTTGCATCGCCAGACCCGTATTCCACATATTCTTGGAATTTGGACGGTACACCTGTAACGCCTACAGGTAATGCCTATAAGGTTGCAAATCCTGTTGATGGGCAAACCTATACCATAAATGTGGTGGCAATAACTGCAACAGATGCCAGCCATTCCTGTAAATCAGCAACAGAAACCAAGTCTCAGAAATATTTGGTTTCACCAAAAGCTCCTACAGCAACTCCTTATAGTGCGTGTGCTACGCCAGGAACAAAAGCATGGGCATCTTTGGTTACAAAGGATGAGGGAATGACATTGGTTTGGTTTGAAAGTCAAGGCTCTGATGATGAAATACCTACACCAGCAAGTTTTAATACGGCAGAAGTGGGCATAAAATCATATTGGGTGGCACAAAAGACATCATCGGGGTGCTATAGTCCAAAAGTGGAGGTAAAGGTAAATGTAATAGCATTGCCAAGTTCACCTATCGTATCTTCATACGCAGCCTGTCCTGTTGTAGGAACAAAGAATTGGAGTTCATTAGTCTCTGCCACAGGTGTTGTAAAATGGTATGCCACAGAAACGTCAACTAACCCTATACAAGTAACCTCTTTTGATACAAACCTACCTCAGTCATCATCATATTGGGTGTCTCAGACATCTGCTGACGGTTGTGAAAGTGCAAAAGTGGAGGTTACGGCTGTTGTTTATCAGAATCCGCAAGTGCCTAAAGTCAATAATTATAAGGAGTGTCAAAAGGTTGGCTATGGCAAATGGGCTGATTTGGTTACTGCAACGGGTGTGCTTCGTTGGTATGAAACAGAAACTTCAACTACATCAACATCATCGGTACCTGATTTTGATATGTCTGTACCTGGAGAGAAGTCTTATTGGGTTTCACAACTTTCAGACAAGGAGTGTGAGAGCAAAAGAGTTGAGGTTAAGGTAGATATACGTAGAACACCTTCAGTATATGCAGGGCTTGACCAAAAAATCTGCTCAGGCTCCACTGTTCAGTTGGGAGAGAGTGTTACACCTACCGCAGAGATTTCTTATTCTTGGGAACCTGCAAATCTACTGGAGGACCCAACTAAACCAAATCCTGTCACCAGACCGCTTTCTGCCACTGTCACATTTACCGTAACAGCATATAATACATCTTTAACCACTTGTAATGCAACATCTTCTGTTACAGTAACAGTTGTTGAAAAACCTAAATTGGAGCTTATTGAGGATTTGGTTCCTATATGTGTGGGTGGCTCGGCGACATTTGAGAATGTTGTTAATGAGAGTGATGTTGCATATTCATGGACTCCTGTTGATTCAGTTCAAGGTTCAGCCGTATCATATAAAATGATTACAAAACCTTTGAAGACGGACAACATTTTTACATTGCATGCTTCAAGAAAATTGACAGATACAGAAAAGTGTGAATCTCATATTGAGGCTGTTGCAAAAATAATTCCGTCCCCTGTTGCATTTGCAGGCGATGATGCCAAGGTTTGTTATGGCAGCACCTATATATTAGGTACAGCAAGTGAGTTGGGTGTGGATTATGTATGGACACCTGCCGATAAAGTTGACAATCCTAATATATCACAACCTACCACCGTTCCTATTACAGAGGACTTGACTTTTACAGTAAAAGCCACATTGCACGATGAACCATACTGTTCAAGTACAGATGCCGTTAAAATTACAAAAGTGGATTATCCTATACAATATGAGGTATCGGGAGACAATAACTATTGTAAAGGGCATGCCACTGATGCTATGATAGTTACACTGTCAAGTTCAGAACACAATGTGGAATATGCCTTGTTACGTAATGGTGTTCAGATAGGCGATTACACTCAAGGTACAGGAGCAAAGATGCAATGGTATGATAATCCTGCCGGTGTATATACGGTAAAAGGAAGGGTTATAGGTACTGAATGTGAAAAGGATATGCTTGGCAAGGCAACCATAATAGAGAGAGAGGCACCTACTGCCAGAATTAACATAATGGGTGATGTGGCTTGTCCGGGTGAAGAGGCTACAATACAGGTGGTGTTTAAGGGTGAGGCTCCTTTTGATTTTGTGATTTCAGAGAATGGAGAGAGTAGAGATGAACATACAGACACCAATACCTTTGAATATACCATAACTCCTATGAGTTCTGTGGTTATTAAGATAGAGCGTATTACTGATACATATTGTACCAACTACTTTACTACAGGAGGTAAACCTGAACTTGATTTGGAACTTGAATCAGTGGCTGATTTTATAATACATTCATCGCAGCCACATAATACAATATGTCCGGGTGAAACTGTAACATTATCTATAGATTATAGTGGTACCACCGCTGACTATCAGTGGAGTACAGGGGCAAGAAATGTACCAAGCATTACCGTAGAACCCTCATCAACCACACAATATACATTGTATGCAGAGACTGAAACAGGTTGTGTATTGGAAGATAACATTACCATCAATGTAGTTACTCCAGAGCCTATAATTATTTCTGGCTTGAAGGAATCAATGAACTACTGTAACAGTGAGGAGGCAGTTGTAACGGCAACTCCAGATGGCGGTACATTCTCCACTATTCCGGCAAATGTTCTTCAAGGTACCAATAGGTTGGATTTCTCAAAGGTTACTACAACCTCTGAGGTTTTGTTGAACTATAAATACGGACTGGAGCATTGTCAATTTGACACCACCGTTGTAATATATGTAAGTGCTGTGATTTCAGAGGTGGATTGGATGGTAATGCCAGATTTTGGTCCTCCGTATCAGGAGTCATATTCATACTGCTTGCCAAACGTTGATGACCAGGATAAGACCCTTCACCTGCAAGGTTATCCGCAACAGAAAAACGGACAATGGGAGGTGCGTGCAGAGGAGCCTGCGGCAGTGGCTAAAATTACAATAACAGACCCCAATAGGGCTCAGGCTATTTTCTCGGATTATTCCGCAGGTACTT
>JAKSNX010000031.1 GCA_024405815.1 Paludibacteraceae bacterium
GTCTTTTCCTCTATAACAGAGTGCATTGCAGACCACCCTTCTGTGGCAAGCGGTATAATGCTTGGCGATTTCATACCTGGCAACAGTTCACAAGCCTCCTTAATCTTATTATTAGGTATATTAAGAATTATATATTTTTTATTCTCGGCGTTCTTATAAGAGTTAAAACGGAACAGAAGTTCACGCAGAATCTCCCGTTTCTCACTGTCCATATTCTTATTGCCAATCATAAGTGCCTCAGACTTTAGCACAATTTCCACCTCTTTAAGATTATTGCTTACAAGGGTGCTGCCAGAGCTTACTATATCAAATATACAGTCTGCCAACCCGATGCCTGGGGCTATCTCTACCGAACCTGTAATTACGTGTATATCAGCCTTTATACCATTCTTATCCAAAAAATCTTTTAGTATTTTAGGATACGATGTGGCTATTTTTTTACCTTGAAACCAATCAAGACCCTTATAATCAGCCGCTTTAGGTATGGCAAGAGAGAGACGGCACTTGGAAAAATTAAGGCGTTGCACTATTTCAGCATCCTCGCCACGCTCCACAAACTCATTCTCCCCCACTACACCCACATCCGCTATACCCGATGCAACCGCCTGTGGTATATCATCATCACGTAGGAACAATACCTCTACAGGGAAATTAGGCGACTGCATAAGCAGCAGACGCTTACTTGTTTCAATTTTGATGCTTGACTCCTCAAACATCTTCATAGTCTCCTCATGAAGCCTTCCTTTGGCTTGAACTGCAATTCTTAACATAATTTTCTCTTATTTGAAAGCACAAAGGTAATAAAAAAATCTTTGCCACTAATAAAAAAAAGCAGTAACTTTGCCGTCTGTTAACAATATTTGATTTTTAATGGCATTACTATTAGTTTTCTTATTATCCGCAATGGCGGTATCTTTCCTCTGTTCCACACTTGAGGCATCTCTTATGTCAACAACCATAAGTTACATACACACTATGGAAAAAGAGGGCATTAAGAGCGCTGGGCTTATGCTAAAATACAAAACAGCCACAGAGCGTCCGTTAGCCGCCATATTATCTCTAAACACTATAGCAAACACCGTAGGTGCCGCAGGTGTGGGACAGCAAGCCACGCTTGTATTTGGTAGCGAGTGGTTTGGCATAGTAAGTGCTGTAGTCACTATGCTTATACTTATTTTTTCAGAGATAATACCCAAGACACTTGGCACCAACTATTGGAAATCTCTAATGGGCTTTACCGCTTACACCATAAGGATGCTTATTATAATAATGTATCCTTTTGTGCTACTAATAGAGTGGCTTACAAAAATATTCCCCGATTCCAATGCCACAAGCGTATCACGTGAGGAGGTGATTGCCATAGCCAATGTAGGTGAGGCAGAAGGAGTTATAGAAGAAGATGAGAACACCATAATACGCAATGTAATGCGTCTTAATGATGTTAAGGCAAGCGATGTAATGACACCAAGGGTTGTATCAGCAGTGGCGGCAGAGAGTATGAGCATTCAAGAGTACTACGACTCTGATGAATATGACCATTTTTCAAGAATCCCCGTCTATTCAGACTCTCCTGAATATATAACCGGATATGTATTACGTGATGAGGCACTTGAAGAGCTTGCCGAAGACCAATTCAATAAGAAATTAGGTGATATTAAGCGTAAAATTCCATATTTTAATGAGAACAAGTCCATCGGGGATATATTTGACTCCATGCTAAAACAGAAATCGCAGATTGCACTCATAATAGATGAGTACGGTTGTTTTCAAGGCATTCTGACTATGGAGGATATAATAGAAACCATATTCGGGTTAGAGATAACAGATGAGAGCGATGTAATTACCGATATGCGTCAATATGCACGTGAGCGTTGGCAACAAAGGCTTAAACGTAAGGAACAAATCAAAATTAAAAAGAAAACTGTAAATAACAAATAAAAAATTTTGTGGTATAAAAAATAATATATACCTTTGCAGTCCATTAAATCTGACGGGTTTAAAAAGATGCCTATAATTAAGCAGGCACACCTTAGGATGGTACCTATAAAACTTATTTTATATTATGTACGCTATTGTAGAAATTGCAGGACAGCAGTTTAAGGTTGAGAAAGACCAAAAAGTGTTTGTTCACCGTTTGAATGAGGAACGTGGTGCTAAAGTTGAATTTGAGAAAGTTCTTCTTGTAGATGCCGACGGAAAAGTAAACGTAGGAACCCCTACCGTAAAAGGTGCTAAAGTTGTAGCAGAGGTTGTTTCTCACGTTAAAGGAGAAAAAGTGATTGTGTTCAAAAAACGTCGCCGTAAAGGTTATCGTGTAAAGAACGGACACCGTCAAAGTTTCACAGAGATTATTATTAAAGATGTTGTTGCTTAAATAAAGAAAGGGTAAAGAGATGGCACACAAAAAAGGTCAAGGTAGTTCACAGAACGGTCGTGAGTCAGAAAGCAAACGACTTGGTGTTAAGATTTTTGGCGGTCAATTCGCTAAAGCAGGCAACATTTTAGTACGTCAACGCGGTACAGTTCATCACCCAGGTGAGAACGTAGGTATGGGAAAAGACCACACCCTATTTGCACTAATAGACGGAACAGTAGAATTCTGCAAAAAGAAGGACGATAGGTCTTACGTATCTATTAAGGCACAAGCCTAACATATTTATTTTAGATAAAAAGAGGGTTCAAAAATTTGAATCCTCTTTTTTTATTTTTCTTATGCAAACATTTGCATTTTATTTATAGTTTTTGTAATTTTGTAGTTCCCGCCTTTTTAAAAAGGTGATATAGTTGATTATAACTGATTAATTATAACCTATTTACTAACTAAAAACTAAAAGCTTATGAAAAAACTTATTACTATGATGGTGGCTCTTATAGCTGCTACATTTGTAGGTTTTGCCGCAAACGGAGAGGAGTGGTACAGTTACTCAGATAACCGTACTTACTGGATTCCAGCGGGCAGCAATGATATCTGGGTTTATTATGGTGAAAACCAGAAAGCCGTAGATATCAAGAACACTACCACCAGAGGTGGTCTGACTACAACAACCTACAACATTGTGAAAATTGACGACTATGCCTTTAATGGTTATGGTATAGTTGAGAATGTAACCATAGGGTCTGGCATACAGACTATAGGTGACCACGCATTCTTTAATTGCTCAAACTTGTCAAAAATCACATTCAAAGGAGCGTGTGCTAATATTAACGCAAATGCGTTTATGGGTTTGAACGCACTTACTGAAATTGTAAGTGAGGCCACCTCACCTGTGGCGTTGAACGGTTTCTCTGCGTATTACAGCAAAGTTAAGGTTACAGTTCCAAAAGGTACCAAAGCCAAATATCAGGCTACAGCCGGTTGGAAAGAGTTCTCTAACCTTGTAGAAGAGGGAGAGACACCTCCTACACCAGTAGTTACATATATTAACATACAAATCCAATTACCTAATGAGTGGAACGCTCCTGCAACATACACTTGGGCATCGGGCGATGAAATCAAGGCTATGACAAAGGCGTTCTCAATAGGTACTTTCACTTGGTGGAACGGTCAGATTAAGGCTAATACTAAGTTCCTTGTAAAGAATGGCGCTAATACAACAGATTGGACATACGCTACACAGGATTGCAAAGGTCAGTCTGCTGACGTTTGTATGGCAATAGGAGATAAGATGGAGAGTGGCAGATATGCCGCAACCACCACATCTTGTGTGGAACCTCCTGCAAAAGAGCCATATATTGAATCATTTACAGTATCACCAACATCTGTTCAAGTTGGTAATGCCGTAACATTTACAACCGTGACCAAGAATTTCAGCGGTACTCCTACACTTACTTATAGTGTTAAGTTTGGTACAGATGAGTTCAAGGCTGCCACAAGCCCATATACTCCAACAAAGGCGGGCTTATATACTGTAAAAGTTGATGCTAAATATAATGCGGAGGAGGCAAGTTCCTCTACCTCATTTACAGCAACGGCTGTTCCTCCTGCTCCTATCGTAAAGTACTATGCTAAGAATAACTGGGAAAGCAAGACGTGGACTTGGAAGGAGATGACAAAAGACGGTAGCGTCTATAAACTTGAAAAAGTGATATTTGGTGGTACAGGTTTCAACTTCAATACTAAAGCCGATGACGCCGATGCAAAATGGGTTTCAGCGGATAAGTTCACTGGTGATGCTGTACAAGCCAACGATACTGTAAGTTTCACCTATAATCCAACAGGTGATGTTGTTACTATGACATTAGTAGGCCGTCCTAAAGAGGCTGACGCTATTATCACCGCTATAAATATCACAGGTAATAAATATGTGGGTACAGAACTTACATTCACTGCCTCAACATACGGATTCAAGAGCACTCCTACAATCTCTTACTCTGTTAAGAAAGATGGTGGAGAATACAAGACCGCTGAAAGCGGAAAATTCACTCCTGCCGAAGCCGGTGAATATATTGTTAAGGCGTATGCCGCAACTGATACACAGGAGGCTTCAAAAGAGCAGAGGTTTACTGTGATTGCCGCACCTGTCATAAAGAGTTATGTAGCGGGTGAGTTTACAAGTTGGGGCGATGGCAAGAAAGAATTACCTGCAGAAATAGAACTTGACGCTAAAAAATATGAGTTCAAGCAAATAACCGGGGATACTTGGAAAGGTGCTACAGATCAGGGTGCTACAATGACCCGTGGCAACAGTGCTTGGAAACTTGACGGAGAGCAGAATGTTACTCTTGATGCAGATGTTAAGGGTGTATATAAATTTGAGTTGGTAGGTGATGTGTTTACTGTAACATATCCTAAAGATGAGTGCACCTGGACTATGGTAGGTGACAACGCCTCCCTATTTGGCGAAGCTTGGAAACCTGAACTTGCCGCAAACGATATGGAAGAAATTGACGGTGTCTTTGTAAAATCATACAGCAACAAAACATTCAAAAAGGATGATAAGATTGAGTTCAAGGCTGCAAAGAACCACGCTTGGACAACTACTGTTCCATCAGGAGACAACGCAAGTTACACATTCACAGAAGATGGCACATTTGACATTACATTCTCACTTGATATTGCAGGTGATAAGGTGAATATTGATGTTAAGAAATTTGAGCCTGAAGAGCCAACTGTAACATCAATCAATATCTCAGGTAAAAAATATGTAGGTGAGGAACTTACATTTACGGCAACTGTGGCTAAATTCAGTGGAGAGCCTACAATAACCTATGCAGTTAAGTTAGGTGAGGGTGAGTATCAGGCTGCAGAGGGTGGTAAATTCACACCTGATGCCGCAGGCTCATACACTGTTAAGGCTACAGCAACATACGAATCTGCTGAAGGTGAAAAAGAAGAGGCTGTTCTTGAATTGCCATTTACAGTTACAACAGCACCTGAGAGCATCGTGGTTAAGTTACTTGCATCTTCAACAACTTGGTCAGAGGTTGCAATCTACGCATTTGACAATGCCGGTACTATTACAAAGGCTTGGCCTGGTGATAAACTTACAGCCGCAGACGGTTGGTATAGTTACACCATAGAGGGTGAGCATACGGGCTTGCAGATAATCTTCAACAACAATGTTGCAGAAGGAGCGTCACAAACTGCGGATACCCCTGTATCAGCATCTACATGTTATGAGTTAGGTGCATACGATGAGACATCAGGCACATTTGCTCTGAACACACGCGAGTGCACAGTTCCTCAAACCACTTGGACAATGGTAGGAAACAGTGAGACTTTGTTTGGCACTAAATGGAATCCTACGCTTGAGGCGAATGATATGGAAGAGGTAGAGGGCGTATTTACAAAGATTTATACTAATGTAGAATTCCTTAAGGATGAGGTAATTGAGTTCAAGGCTGCAAAGAATCACGCTTGGGCGACATCAATACCGGCAGGGGATAATGCCAAATATACCTTCACAGAGAGTGGCAACTTTGACATTACATTCACACTTGACATTGCCGGTGACAAGGTGAACATCGTTGTCAAGAAATTTGAACCGAAAGAACCAACTGTAACCGCCATCAACATTGCAGGCAGCAAGGTTGTAGGTGAGGAACTGACATTCACAGCCTCTGTTGCCGGATTCAGTGCAGACCCTATGGTAATATATGAGGTTAAGGCTGAAGAGGGTGAGTATGAGCAGGCACAGGGAGGCAAATTCACACCTACAGCAGCAGGCAACTACACCGTAAAAGCCACTGCATTCAACCAACCTGAGGAGGGTGAAGCAGAGGAAGCATTCAAAGAGGTTGATTTCACCGTTTCAGAAGAGCCACAGCCAGGTGAGGAGATAATAGTTAAATTGCTTGCATCTTCAACAACTTGGTCAGAGGTTGCCATCTACGCATTTGATAATGCCGGTACTATTACAAAGGCTTGGCCTGGTGATAAACTTACAGCCGCAGACGGTTGGTATAGTTACACCATAGAGGGTGAGCATACGGGCTTGCAGATAATCTTCAACAACAATGTTGCAGAGGGAGCGTCACAAACAGTTGATACCCCTGTGTCAGAGTCAACTTGCTATGAGTTGGGTGCCGCTGATGAGTCTGGCAAGTTTGCTCTGAATGTACGTGAGTGCACTGTTCCTGAAACAGGCTACGGCATAAAGATAGATGGTGAAACCATAGTAATGGGTGAGAAGAATCCTAAAGCTGAAAATGAGTGGATGATTCTTAACCAGTCTCTTGCTAAAGGACAGACATTTGCACTATATGACGCTTCAACAGGCGGCACTTGGGCTGTTGACCTTGACCCTGCCAGCGTTGACGGCATTGAGAAGGGTGATAACTCTTACACTGTTGCAACTACAGGTTGCTACAGCTTCTACCTCAAGTTAATCTATGGTGCAGACCAACTTTATGTAGGTACTGGTGAGTGTGGACCTACTCAAGAGACTTGGATTATAGCTGGAGATGTCGCTCTTATGGGTTCTGACTGGGACCCTGCAGATGAGAATAATAAGATGACTATCAATAGCGATATGATATCTTACTCATTAGTAAAATATGATGTTGCGCTCACCGCTGGCAGCTATGAATACAAGGCTGTTGAAGGCTTGTCTTGGGAAGGTACAAAACAAGTTCCTCAAGAGGGTAATAACACTTTGACAATTGATGCTACAGGCACTTACAAAGTTGAGTTCTATCTTGTTCCAGGAACAAAGACTTTGACTGCCAAAGCATCAATTGCAACAGATGGTGATACTCCAAATGAAGAGGATACACCTTCTAATTACAAGATAATTGAAAACAATGAAATTATACTTGTAACACCTAATGGCAGATGCAATCTGATTGGTGTACCAAGATAAAGGTAATCAGATTTCAATAATTAAATTATCGTATGCAAGAGACATTCCCTTAGGGAGTGTCTCTTCTACTTTATCATATAACCCTATATGGTGGCAGCAGTGTGTGAAGTAAGTCTGCCTTGCCCCTACCCGATGGGCAAACTCTATAGCCTGCTCTAATGAGAAATGGGAGAAATGCGGAGTCTGCCTTAACGCATCTACTACAAGTGTATCAACGCCACTGAGTTTATACATTTGGTCATCGGGCATGGCACTTATATCTGTAAGGTAAGCAAAATCCCCTATTCTATAACCTAACACTGACAATTTAGCGTGATAATAGTGTATAGGCGTTACCTTAACATCACCAACATAAAATGATTTATATGGACGGTGGATTGTGTGCAGTTCAATTTTAGGTATCCCTGGATAATTCTTGCCGTTAAAGCAATAAGGCATATTGCTTTTAATTATATCGCACACCCTTTCATGTGCATACACAGGCACATTTTTAAACGGACGCAAATCGTCCATACCGCCCACATGGTCATAATGTTCATGGGTTATAAGCACGGCATCTAATTTATCTACAGGGTGCAGCAGCATCTGCTGGCGGAAATCGGGTCCGCAGTCTATCAATATGTTTTTCCCATTAACCTCTACTAACACCGATGCCCTAAGACGCTGGTCTTTAGGATTTGTGCTAGTGCAAACTTCACACTTGCAACCTATGTACGGCACCCCCGTAGATGTTCCCGTTCCTAAAAATGTTATTTTCATATATTTCGTCTTTACGTCATCCTGAGCGTTAGCGAAGGATCTTTACTTTACTTTACTCTATTGATTTATACCATGTCACACCTAGAACGGGTGTGTTTGTATATACCTTTTCCAGAGACTCACACCTTCTGTGAAGGTGTTCGGCCCTCCCATACGGCTCTGTGAGCCTATGGGTCCCTCCCACTACTCGTCCGCGTGGGTGCGGACGCTCTGTCAAAGGTATATACAAACTGTCAACTGTCCACTTAACCATAATACATCATACATCATACATTATACATCTACCTTGACCCTCACTCTCCAATACTCCGGATACATGTTATTTGCTCTGTTCCCTAAGTTTTTAACCCACCCTATCGGGATACCATTAAACTTAATAAGCATATAACCTTTTGTATCACAAGTTATTGCAATAGCCTCACGCCTTAAATAATTCAAAGCGGTGGCTTTATCAACATTAACTGAAGCGGTCTTATCTGCATCAATTATTTTAGACACTGCAAGTGCATGGGCAGGTATTTCATCCTTACCCTTAAACGCACACACCTCTGTGCCGCATTTCAATGTGCGGAAATTGGCAGCAAACCAAGCATATATGTTAGCATCGGCAGACGGAACAGCGGATATATACTCCCCTATCTTTATAAATTTAAAATTTCCTGCCTCTTTAATGTATGATGCACTCATCGGGGCTTTTTCAAACCTAACATCCTTTATTTTAGCACTCCTTCCACTACCCGATGTTTTTCTTAAAGCGGCAATATAGAACCCCTCCCCTAAAGTGTTATGGAAATAAAAATGTTTCTGTTCCAGCACTTCTGCACCCAACTCAGATGCAATCCACTCCACATTGTCCTCATCTTCTGAACGATTAAAAGTACAGGTGCTGTATATGAGCAAGCCGCCCTCTTTAAGGGCATCCCATACATCTTCTAGTATTGAGCGTTGACGCTCCGCACACATCTGCACCACTTGCAGGCTCCAATCCTCAACCGCCTTAGGCTCTTTACGGAACATACCCTCACCTGAGCATGGAACATCAGTAACTATCAGGTCAAACATTGAGCCTACCTTGCCAAAATCTGATGGCTTATTATTGGTAACAATAGTGTTTACATTACCCCATTTAGTAAGATTTTCACACAGAATATTTGCCCTCTGTGGCATTATCTCATTGCTTACAAGCAGAGAATCGGGGGTAAGCAACTGTGCCAAATGAGTGGACTTGCCACCAGGGGCGGCACATAGGTCAAGAGCGGTAACTCTGCCGTTTACATATTTACGCACGACAGCCTCCAAATACATACTTGAAGCCTCCTGCACATAATATGCACCGGCATGCAGCATAGGGTCAAGTGTAAACTCAGGTCTCTTAGGCAATGTGTAACCTGTACCACAATATGGGACAAGTTTGGCATCTTTCAGCACCTCCAAACATGAGGCTTCAACCTTACTGTTCACACGCACAGAGGTAGTTGCAGGCAACCGCAAAGCCCTCTCAAACTCCGGATACTCATCACCCAGAATCTGCTGCATCTGCAATATAAAATCGTTAGGAATTATCAAAATTACAATATTACCCAATGACCTTGTTTCCTACCACCTTCACGCTTAATAATTCCCATTTGCTGTAAAACTGCCAAATCTTTTTTTATTGTCCTTGATGTAACAGTCTCATCAGGTGAAATCTTTTGGGCAATCTTTTGGGAAGTTATGGTATTATCTTCTGCTATCATACGGAGTATAAGCTCCTGTCTTTCAGATAGTTCTTTTGGGAAGTCTTTTGGGAAGTCTTTTGGGAAGTCTTTTGGGCAATTTGCATTACGCCAGAAAGTTATTGTTACATCAAAATTTGTTACAGACCATTCCGGTTCCGCTATGCCGTAATCTTTACAAATTTGTACAATTCGCTGAACTCCAGTACCCCAACGTTCAAGATATGCTGTTTGATATAATACCTGAGCAATTGATTTATTGCGCGGATATGATTTATGTGGTTCCTTTATCTTTTCTACTGGGATTTCAGGAGGCAAACAACCTGGATTGCTAATTTCTACTCTATCGTCAAAAATTGCAAGAGTTACATTACCTAAGGTATGTTCAATCTGACGATGGCATAATGCATTAATTAGTGCCTCTCGCATAGCTTCTATGGGCAATTCAAGCTTCTCTTCTCTCAGCAAGCCAACGACTTCACCACTTATCTTTAAGTTATTCATTAAGAAAGTTATGCCAGCATCAAGCATATTGAAAAAATTACCTGCCTCAAACTTGCTATCCACAAAGATATTCTTTGTTTTGCCTCTAAAACAAGCCATTGCAAGTTCTATTTGTGGATAATCCTTAATCTTCTTGGCAAAAAGTGCTATTGCCGCATTAGTAAGTTTCCCATCTTTAAGCAAATCCAACCTATCAAGTAATTGCTCAAGATTATCCTCCTTTGCAGAGGTATGTATTCTTCCATTATTGATTCCGTTTCCTACAACTCTACGGATAAGCGGCTCGTCAATATCTTCCAATGTGTAAGATGTTGCTATTTGAGCATCCCAACGATATTTTTCTGGATTACGCTGGCGAAGACGTTCCTCATACATTGGTTGTGGCATTTGCATTGTTGTACTCTCCAACTTATAGAACGGCTTACCATCATAAACGTATGGAGAATCACCGTATTTTGCTTTATCAGCGTGTAATACTATAAGCTGATTCCCTCTTTCTCCATTTATTTCAACATACTCTACTGGCACATCAATGCACGGCTCAATTTTTCTAATAGCACGCGCAATTTCCTGACGTGTACCATCATTCACTTGCTGCCCTACTATTTTCATCGATGTTGGTGTAACTCCTATTATCACATACCCACCATCACTATTGAGCATTGCACAGAAAGAGTGCATAGCATCATTTAACTCAGCAGTGGATTTTTTCAGCTCCAATGTGCGAGTCTCATCACCTAATATAAGTTTCTGTATCTCTTCTAATGTCATACCCACAAATTTTTCACTACAAATGTAAGACTTTTACTACAGTTTTGCAACATTTAATATTTTTCTTGCAATAGTGAAAATAAATTTTTAACTTTGTAGCGAAGTTCCACGCTGAAAGGGATGTTCTTTTGCAGGGGTGGGCTTCAGACATAATAAAGGCGTTTGCTACGCTTTGTTACGATTCATAGAAACTTCGCAACTTTCTAATCCTTGTCGTGACAACGCAACGGTAGATGTCCTGCGGTATGTGAGTTTTGGTGCAACTACAGCACTAAATTACATACAGCGTGGGCTTCGTGTTGCTTGTTTTGCAAGGATAGGTATGCGAAGACCTCTATGAGCGGAACAGCAACAATGCAAGTCCCGCTTTTTTTGTTTATAAAAAAGTAGAGAAACAGCAAGTATTTTTATAACCTTATAAGATATTATTATTCCATTATCCGCTAACGACTAAAATTATATTAATATGAAAAGACTCTTAATTCTTGCTTCAACTGTATTATTAGTTGTAAATTCTTTGTATGCTGAGGTGACTAAGCGGGAACTTCTTGATTATTTTTATCCTGATATGATCTATTCAATGATGACAGGAGATAATTATTTAGGGCAGAAGATATATAATCTCACCCCGAATGAATTAATGGTTACTCGTTCGATAAATCATCTTGGATACAATTTCTCATTTAAAGAGTTCTATTTTTACATATTCGAACACAATAAAATTGTATCCAATTACCAGATAATTCAAGATGCACTCAGAGGAGGATATAAAAAGTATTACGATAGAAAAGTGTTATTTGTTATTCCAACAGATGACAAACCATATAAATGGGAGGAGACACAGCATGGAGAAGAAAAACATAACTGTGAAGCCACAAACGTTTATGTTACATACAATGGTGACTACTATAAGGCGATTAAGATTACAGACACATATAACTATACCTCCGATGACAAAAAGAAACATTCAGATGTTGAATGGAGTTACTGGATTAAAGATAAAGGGAAAGTGGCAAAATACGGATCTTTAGACGGAGGTAAAAGAACCTTGCTTGAGGCATTAGGACATGCTCAGTATTATAACATATACAATGATATAGTTAATGAGGTAACAAAAGATGAGTACGATGACTATTTCCTGAAATTGGAAATGAAAAGGTCTTACGAAAGATTTAAATCGTCTTTGCAGCCAGTCAGTATCAGTAAATATTCATCTGTTTATAAAAACATAGAAGATAAAGTATTTGAACTTATTTCTGCGGATACGACGTCACTACTTGCCTGTAAGAACATTGGGCAGGAGTACATAGATATCAAAGTTTATAAAAATGAAATAAGTGTCCACCAATACATTTCTGGTGTTCAACGTGAAAAGGACGGTTTGAAACTTGGAGCAGTAACGGATAGTTTAAAGAAATATGTAGAACATTTAGTTGAAACAGATGAGATAAAAATTGATTCCATTAAGGAAGAGTATACGGGTGAAATAGGATATATACCTCAAGAAATGCATTTGAGTATTGAATATTCAAAAAAAGCATATATGTTTAGTGTAGCATATAAAAAAGGAGAATGGGTTATAATGAAGGATTCACAGGAGATTCCCGATTTCTTAAAAGAGAAGGTTGAAGAAACAGCAAATAAATTCCTTCTTCAAAATCAAAAGGCAAAAAAACAGAGAATTTATATAACTTACATTAAACTCAATAACTATTTACTGTTTCCTCAAGCGGAAGCGGTGTTATACAAAAAATAATAACACATAATGAGAGAACTTATGTATAGGTGAGTTCTCCATTAAGTAGAAATGTTGTATAAGCAACTATTCTCAACATCCAATTTAGATTAACATGAAACTTACTTGAACAATGCAATCCATCACCTCTATATGAAGATGTTATGAGAACTGGTATTGCAGTCTGATTTATTTTGGTCTTTTCCTTGACCCTTGACCCTACTTATACAGCAGAAATATGCACGGAACTTTCTCAAGTTGCGGTACGCTCTTACGCCATTCCGCTATGGTGCGGGTACGTATGCTTTCATCGGGAGTGGTAATGCCGTAGGCAATACAGAGTTTGGTTAAAGGCTGGCACCAAGAAAGCAGTTGCTCCACTAATTTAGTGTTTCTATAGGGAGTTTCAATAAAAATCTGTGTCTGATTTTCAGAGTATATGCGGCTTTCCATCTTCTTGACCGCCTTCTGACGCTCTGCCGTATCTATGGGCAAGTAACCTAAAAATGCAAAACTTTGCCCATTGAACCCCGATGCCATCACAGAGAGCAATATAGATGACGGTCCTACAAGCGGAACCACCTTATACCCACGCTTTTGTGCTATTGCCACCACATCTGCCCCAGGGTCTGCCACAGCAGGGCAACCCGCCTCAGAGATTATGCCCATATCAAAACCGTTAGCCATAGGCTCCAAATAAGACGCTATAGAGGTGGCATCGGTGTGCTGATTAAGAGTATAAAAAGTGAGAGTGTCAATATCTATCCCCTTGTCAACCAACTTAATAAAACGCCTTGCGGTACGCACGTCCTCCACTATAAAATGCTTTATAGAACGTATTACATCAGCATTGCCGGCAGGCATTACATTATCAAGACAGCACTCTCCAAGTGTGTTTGGTATAAGGTACAAGGCACTCATCTGCGTAAAATCATTATATCTTTGTGCAAATTTAGCCAAAAATTTTGTAGTATAAAAAAAATATGCTATTTTTGCAGTGTATTTGAGAGGAGATATTTCCTACATAGTCTCCTATAAATTCACCACCTTTTACTCATTTTATGGCAGAAGAAGAAACTAAACGCAAACGCGTGCGTATTAAAAGAAGCGTAGAACCAGAGGCAGTTGCAAGTGCAAGTGCTACAGGCAGTGTAAGCATTGAGAAGAAAAAAACTATTGAAACCGTACAGGCAGAATCAGTTCTACTGACAGAACCAATTTCACAGGCAGAATCAGTTCTACAGGCAGAACCTATCCAGTCAGCAGAGCCATTACACAATGATGATTTGGAGTTCTCTATATTTTCTGCTCCTGCAACAGTGGCAGGCAGAACCACGCTAAAGAGCGTAGAGGTGGAGGAACCGGAAAAAAAGACTCGCCGCAAGAAATCTGCAAAGCAGGAAACGCCTACAGAGCAAACTGTACAATCATCAGAGCAGGCATCACAACCAGCAGAGAATCAGCCTACAACCAAGGCATACGAGTTTGAGGATTTGCTTATTGGCACAGGAGTGCTTGAAATTGTGGAGGGAGGCTACGGATTCCTTCGTTCTCCAGAATACGATTACTGCACATCGCCCGATGATGTTTATGTATCACAATCACAGATAAAGCTTTTTGGCTTGCAGGTTGGAGACACCATAGAGGGACCAATACGTCCGCCACGTGAGGGAGAGAAATTCTTTGCCCTTGTGCGTGTAAACCTTATAAACGGATGCGAGCCTAACAAAGTGCGTGACCGTGTGCCTTTTGAGCACCTTACCCCACTTTTCCCTGAAGAGAAATTCATTCTTAACGGAGGACCGCACACATCTATATCTACAAGAATAATAGATATGTTCTCTCCTATAGGCAAAGGTCAGCGTGGTCTTATAGTGGCACAGCCTAAGACAGGTAAAACAGTGTTACTAAAGGAGTTGGCTAACTGCATATTAGAGAATCACCCTGAGGTTTATATGATAATCCTGCTTATAGATGAGCGTCCTGAGGAGGTAACCGATATGGCACGCAGCGTAAATGCAGAGGTCATAAGCTCCACCTTTGATGAGCCTGCAGAGAAGCATGTGAAAGTTGCAACTATGGTTCACGAGAAAGCAAAACGCCTTGTGGAGTGCGGACACGATGTGGTAATTCTGCTTGACTCCATCACCCGATTGGCACGTGCCTACAACACCACAGCCCCGGCATCGGGTAAAATACTGTCAGGTGGTGTGGATTCAAATGCTCTGCATAAGCCTAAACGTTTCTTTGGTGCGGCACGTAACATAGAGAACGGCGGCAGCCTGACTATTATAGCCACAGCCCTTACAGAAACAGGCTCAAAGATGGATGATGTTATATTTGAAGAATTTAAGGGTACAGGTAATATGGAGTTGCAGCTTGACCGCAAACTATCTAACCGCCGTATATTCCCTGCCATTGACCTTATGGCATCGGGTACAAGACGTGATGATTTGCTTCTTGATGAGAATACACTGCAACGCATGTGGATAACACGCCGTCACCTATCAGACATGAACTCTATAGAAGCAATGGAGTTCCTAAAGGATAGAATAGGAATAACTAAAGATAATGCAGAGTTCCTTGCATCCATTAACGGATAATTAACGGAACCACTTGCCTACGTGGACACCTGCACTATCCACTATAACGTAAGCCTCAAGATTGTATTTTGAGGCTTTTATTATATCTTTTATGCGAGTTGTGTCGCCTACCACCATAAATGTGGTGGCGTATGCGTCAGCAACGGTGCAGTTAGGGGCTATAACGCTGGCACTAAGTACATTACCATTTACAGGATAACCACTTACAGGGTCTATGGTATGGGTTACCTTACGCTCTTTTGTAATATAGAACTGCCTATAGTTACCCGATGTGGCAATAGCCTTGTTATCCATCTCCACTATATGCTCCACATCGCTGTTGGTCTGCAAAGTGTCATCTACAGGACTTACTATACCTATACGCCATAACTCGCCCATCGGGTTATAGCCACGTGTAACAATCTCACCGCCTATATCAACCATCATATCATCTGCTCCCTGGCTCTCAAGAAAATCTGCAATGACATCGCAGGCATAACCTTTAGCAATGGCACTAAGGTCAAGTTTAACTCTGCCATCAGCCTTAACCAACTTGCCGTCTGAAATTTTAATCTTATCATATCCAACAAACTCTTTAATACTATCTATCTGTGCCTGAGATTTATATGCGGCGGTATCCTGCGGGTCAAACCCAAAACCCCACAAGTTTACAAGCGGAGCCACAGTAATGTCAAACTTGCCGCCACTCTGCTCACTAACATATTGAGCCACACCAAACACGTATGCAAACCTGTCATCTACAGTTACCGCCTCATTAGAGTGATTTATGGCATAAATGGTTGATAGTGTGTCAAATGTGGACATACTTTTGTTTATTACATCAAACAGCGAATCCAACTCCCACTGATAATTTGCCTCAGCCTTATAATTTAGGGAGTAATAGGTGCCAAACACCCTACCAAGATTACTTTGCCACGTTTTTGGTTTTCCACACCCTGTAAAAACAAGTGTCAATACTGTCACTAATGAATAAATTACGGTTTTTCTCATAATTACTTATTTTATTGTGCAAAAATAAGCAAAAAAAACGTAACTTTGTAGGTTTGTAACATACATAATTTAACATGGAAGCGATACAACCTTACTTATACCTTATTATAGGGCTTGCACTGCTGCTTGCAGGTGGTGATTAT
>JAKSNX010000032.1 GCA_024405815.1 Paludibacteraceae bacterium
GAGCACTAGCCTTCCAAGCTGGGGGTCGCGGGTTTGAGCCCCGTTTTCCGCTCAAGGTTGCCGATATAGCTCAGCTGGTAGAGCGCATCCTTGGTAAGGATGAGGCCACGGGTTCAAGTCCCGTTATTGGCTCAATTGTATTATAAAGCAATTTTAATCAACAATCAATAATACTAATTAAAAAAATTTAAAACTATGGCAAAAGAGAAATTTGACCGTTCAAAAGCACACGTAAACATCGGTACTATTGGACACGTTGACCACGGTAAAACAACTTTGACTGCTGCTATCACTACAGTTTTGGCAAAGAAAGGTCTTTCAGAGATGAAATCATTTGATCAGATTGATAACGCCCCTGAAGAGAAAGAGCGTGGTATAACAATTAACACATCTCACGTTGAGTACGAAACAGCAAACCGTCACTATGCACACGTTGACTGCCCGGGACACGCTGACTATGTAAAGAACATGGTAACTGGTGCAGCTCAGATGGATGGTGCTATCATCGTAGTTGCCGCTACTGATGGTCCTATGCCTCAAACACGTGAGCATATCCTTCTTGCTCGTCAGGTAAACGTTCCTCGTCTTGTTGTATTTATGAATAAATGCGATATGGTTGACGATGCGGAAATGCTTGACCTTGTAGAGATGGAGATGCGTGAGCTTCTTTCATTCTATGAGTTTGACGGTGACAACACACCTATTATCCGTGGTTCTGCTCTTGGTGCTCTTAACGGAGTTGCAGAGTGGGAAGAGAAAGTTATGGAACTTATGGATGCTGTTGACAACTGGATTGAGCTTCCAAAACGTGACGTTGATAAACCATTCTTGATGCCAGTTGAGGACGTATTCTCAATTACAGGTCGTGGTACAGTTGCTACAGGTAGAATTGAGACTGGTATTGTAAAAGTTAGTGATGAGGTTCAAATCATAGGTCTTGGTGCTGAAGGCAAGAAATCAGTTATCACAGGTGTTGAGATGTTCCGTAAGATTCTTGACCAAGGTGAGGCTGGTGATAACGTAGGTCTTCTACTTCGTGGTATTGACAAAGATGAAATCAAGCGTGGTATGGTAATCACTCACCCGGGTGCCGTTACTCCTCACGATGAGTTCAAGGCTTCTGTCTATATCCTTAAGAAAGAGGAAGGTGGTCGTCACACTCCATTCCATAACAAATACCGTCCACAATTCTACATCCGTACACTTGATGTTACTGGTGAGATTACATTGCCAGACGGAGTTGAAATGGTAATGCCAGGTGATAACCTTGAGATTAAAGTTAAGCTTATCTATCCAGTAGCTTGCTCAGCTGGTCTTCGTTTCGCTATCCGTGAGGGTGGTAGAACTGTAGGTTCAGGACAAATTACTGAAATTTATTAATTAAAAATTAGGTTTAGGGTGAAACTCACCCTAAACCAATTTTTAATACGATACGGGTCTAGCTCAGTTGGTAGAGCACTGGTCTCCAAAACCAGGTGTCGGGAGTTCGAGCCTCTCGACCCGTGCTACAAGAAAAATAAATAAACACTATGAAGATAGTTGAATATTGCAAAGAATCTTACAATGAACTTGTACATAAAGTTACATGGCCATCATTAAAGGAATTAACCAATAGTGCGGTGATTGTTTTAGTTGCTTCCCTTATTCTATCACTAATCATTTGGTTGATTGACCTTGGTTTTGAAGAGATTATGAAGTTCATTTACGGTTTGTTTAGCTAATTAGGAGGATTTTAGTATGGCAGAGGTTACTACAAAAGCTGAAAAGCAATGGTATGTGGTTAAAGCCATCAGCGGGAAAGAGCAGAAAGTACGCGAATACATTGAAGCGGAAATCAACAGAAATCCTGTTGTTAAAAACCACGTCTCTCAAGTATTGATTCCTACTGAGAAAGTTTATCAAGTCCGCAATGGTAAGAAGGTGATTAAGGAGCGTCCTTATTTGCCTGGTTACGTCCTTATCGAGGCCCTGCTTGAAGGTGAGGTTGTGGGTATTATCCGCAATATACCTAACGTTCTTGGTTATTTGGGTGGTAAAGACGGAAAAGCAGTTCCTCTACGTCCGTATGAGGTCAATAGAATCTTAGGTACTATAGACCAAACACAAGAGGCTGAAGAGGAATTGATTATACCTTACTATGTGGGTGAGACCGTAAAAGTTATTTCAGGTCCTTTCAACAATTTCTCTGGAACCATTGAAGAGGTTAACAATGAGAAAAAGAAACTTAAGGTTATGGTTATGATATTCGGGCGTAAAACACCGCTTGAACTTAGCTTTATGCAGGTAGAAAAAGAACAATAGAAAGGTTACGCTTAAATTGTTCTGATTCCCATATATTTTATTTAACATTTAGTATTTGATATTATGGCAAAAGAAGTTGCTGGACAAATCAAATTGCAAGTAAAAGGCGGTGCTGCAAATCCCGCCCCACCGATTGGTCCTGCCTTGGGTTCCAAGGGTATAAACATAATGGACTTTTGCAAACAGTTCAATGCTAAGACACAGGACAAAGCAGGAAAAATACTTCCTGTAATTATCACGTACTATACGGATAAGTCTTTTGATTTTATTGTTAAGACTCCACCTGTAGCAATACAGTTATTGGAGGCTTCAAAACAAAAGTCTGGTTCCGCAGAGCCTAACCGCAAGAAGGTTGCTGAAATCTCTTGGGAACAGGTTAAGACTATAGCTACTGATAAGATGCCTGATTTGAACTGCTTTACAGTTGAGTCTGCTATGAGATTGGTGGCAGGAACAGCCAGAAGTATGGGTATCTCCGTAAAAGGCGATTTCCCACAAAATGTTTAACCTTTATCTAGTTTTAAATTATGAGTAAACTGACAAAAAACCAAAAATTAGTTGCTTCTAAAGTTGAGACTGGTAAAAGTTATTCACTTATTGAGGCAGCAAACCTTTTAAAGGAGATAACCACCACAAAATTCGACGCTTCTGTTGATATTGATGTGCGTTTAGGTATCGACCCACGTAAATCAAACCAGATGGTTAGAGGTGTTGTTTCACTTCCTAACGGTACTGGTAAGGTTACAAGGGTACTTGCATTATGTACACCCGACGTTGCAGAGGAGGCTAAAGCCGCCGGTGCAGACTATGTCGGACTTGATGAGTATATTGAAAAGATAAAAGGCGGTTGGACCGATGTTGACGTAATCATCACCATGCCATCCATTATGGGTAAGATTGGTGCATTGGGTCGTGTTCTTGGTCCTCGTGGTTTAATGCCTAACCCTAAAAGCGGCACTGTTACTAATGAAGTAGGCAAGGCCGTTAAAGAAGTGAAGCAAGGTAAAATTGATTTTAAGGTTGACAAGGCAGGTATTGTACACACCTCTATAGGTAAAGTGTCTTTCAAGCCTGAGCAGATAGCGGAGAACGCAAAGGAATTCCTATCTACAATCGTAAAATTGAAACCATCTTCCGCTAAGGGCGTTTATATTAAGAGTATTTATCTTTCCAGCACTATGAGTAAAGGTATTAAAATTGACCTTAAATCAGCTGAATAACAAGTAAAAGACTATCGTTATGAAAAAAGAAGATAAATCAGCATTAATAAGCACTCTAAAAGAGACCATTTCTTCTTACAGCCATTTTTATTTGACTGATGCATCGGGTCTTAACGCAGAAAAGACTTCTAATCTTAGAAGATTGTGCTTTAAGTCTGACATTAAGTTAATGGTTGTAAAGAACACTCTTTTCAAAAAGGCTTTGGAAGAGTTGGACGGTGATTTCTCACCTATCAATGACATACTTAAAGGCTCTACTGCCATTATGTTCTGTAATAACGGCAACGCCCCTGCCCGTCTTATTAAAGAGATGAGCAAGGATAAGGCTAACAACGGAAAACCTGAACTAAAGGCAGCTTACGTGCAAGAATGTTTCTATGTTGGTGCAGACCAATTGGATACATTGATAGCATTAAAATCAAAAGAACAGCTACTTGGCGAGATTATCGGCATGCTACAGTCTCCAATGCAGAATGTTATTTCAGCATTGCAATCAGGAGGCAACACTATTCATGGTGTGCTTAAAACTCTTGGCGAGAGAGCAGAATAATTAACAAAAAAGTAAAACTATTAAATTTATAAAACAATGGCAGATTTGAAAAAACTTGCAGAAGAGTTGGTAAACCTAACTGTAAAAGACGTAAACGAACTTGCTCAAATTCTTAAAGATGAGTATGGTATTGAACCAGCAGCAGCCGCTGTAGCAGTAGCAGCAGCACCTGCAGCAGGTGGCGCAGCAGCAGCCGCAGCTGAAGAGAAAACATCATTTGATGTTGAACTAAAATCAGCTGGTGCCGCTAAACTTCAAATAGTTAAGTTGGTTAAGGAATTGACAGGTCTTGGCTTGAAAGAGGCTAAAGATTTAGTTGATGCAGCTCCTTCTGTTATCAAAGAGGGTCTTTCTAAAGACGACGCTGAAAACATGAAAAAACAATTAACTGACGCTGGTGCAGAAGTTGAATTGAAGTAATTATCCTGTTTATCAGGTACTTACGGTTTAGAACCTTAGCAATAAGGTTCTAGACCTTTTGTGTTTTTCAAAAAAAAGTGTTGTTTTTATAAATCCTCTTATATGAGTAAGATTAAAGAAAGAGTAAATTTCTCCTCTATAAAAAATCCACTGGAATATCCTGATTTTTTGGAAGTTCAATTAAAATCCTTTAAGGATTTCTTCCAACTGGACACTCCACCGGAAAAAAGAAAAAACGAAGGATTGTATAAAGTGTTCGCAGAAAACTTTCCAATAGCGGACACCCGTAACAATTTCATTCTTGAGTTTTTGGATTATTATGTAGACCCTCCTCGTTATACAATACAAGAATGTATTGAGAGAGGCCTTACATATAGTGTTCCTTTAAAGGCAAAACTGAAGTTGTATTGTACAGACCCTGACCACGAAGATTTTGCCACCGTTATTCAAGATGTTTATCTTGGTCCTATTCCTTATATGACCGAGAAAGGTACATTTGTAATAAACGGTGCTGAACGTGTTGTTGTATCCCAACTTCACCGTTCTCCTGGTGTATTCTTCGGGCAGAGCCTTCATGCCAATGGCACCAAACTGTATTCTGCACGTATCATTCCATTCCGTGGGTCTTGGATTGAGTTCACTACAGATATAAATAACGTAATGTATGCTTACATTGACCGTAAAAAGAAATTACCTGTAACTACATTGCTACGTGCCATCGGGTTTGAGAGTGATAAAGATATTTTGGAGATATTTAATCTTGCAGAAGAAATCAAGGTAAATAAAACAACTCTAAAGAAATGCATAGGCAGGACTCTTGCCGCACGTGTGCTTAAAACTTGGGTTGAGGATTTTGTTGACGAGGATACCGGCGAGGTGGTTTCTATTGACCGTAATGAGGTAATCATTGACCGTGAGACAGTTCTTACACAAGAACATATAGACCAAATTCTTGAGTCAAACATTCCTACAATTCTGGTTCACCGTGAAGACATAAATCAATCTGACTATGCCATCATTTATAATTCACTGCAAAAGGACCCAAGTAACTCTGAAAAAGAGGCGGCTTATTATATTTACCGCCAATTAAGAAATGCAGAGCCTACTGACGATGCCTCAGCACGTGAAGTCATCACTAATCTGTTCTTCTCTGACAAGAGATATGATTTAGGTGATGTAGGTAGATACAGAATAAATAAGAAACTTCATTTGGATATACCTACAGAGATAAAGGTACTTACAAAAGAAGATATTATAGCCATTATACAATATCTGATTCAACTGCTTAACTCTAAAGCCGATGTAGATGAT
This sequence comes from Paludibacteraceae bacterium, assembly GCA_024405815.1. Taxonomy (GTDB): domain Bacteria; phylum Bacteroidota; class Bacteroidia; order Bacteroidales; family Paludibacteraceae; genus Enterocola. The sequence goes on from JAKSNX010000032.1 coordinate 5,803, forward strand.
ATCGACCACTTGAGCAACCGTAGAATCAGGACTGTAGGTGAGCAACTTTACAATCAGTTTGGTATTGGTCTTGCTCGTATGGCAAGAACCATACGTGAGAGAATGAATGTCCGTGACAATGAGGTGTTCTCACCTATTGAGCTTATAAACGCCAAGACCATTTCTTCCGTTATAAATTCATTCTTTGGCACAAATGCCTTGTCACAATTTATGGACCAAACCAACCCACTTGCTGAAATCACACACAAGCGTCGTCTTTCTGCATTGGGTCCTGGCGGTCTTTCTCGTGAGAGAGCAGGATTTGAGGTTCGTGACGTTCACTACACTCACTACGGACGTTTATGTCCTATTGAGACGCCTGAAGGTCCAAACATCGGTCTTATATCTTCTCTCTGCGTATATGCAAAGATAGATGACCTTGGATTTATAGAGACTCCTTATCGTAAGGTTGCAAATAAAAAGGTTGACCTTAATAAAGAGGATATAGTCTATATGACAGCAGAAGAGGAAGAGGGCAAGATAATTGCTCAGGGTAATGCTCCTCTTGATGACAACGGCAACTTTATCCGCAACAAGGTTAAATCACGTCAAGATGCTGATTTCCCTGTTGTAGCACCTGAAGAGGTGGAACTCATGGACGTTGCTCCGCAACAGATTGCCTCTATTGCCGCCGCACTTATCCCATTCTTGGAGCACGATGATGCTAACCGTGCATTGATGGGTTCTAACATGATGCGTCAGGCAGTGCCTCTGCTTCGCACAGAGTCTCCTATCGTAGGTACAGGCCTTGAGGGTCAGTTAATCAGGGATTCAAGAACTCAGATTACAGCAGAGAGAGATGGTGTTATTGAGTTTGTAGATGCCACTTGCATTAAAATTAAATATGACTACACCGATGAGGAGTTATTCACAATGTTTGACTCTCCGGTTAAGGAATATAAACTATCTAAATTCTTAAAGACTAACCAAAGTACAACTATTGATATGCGTCCTATTGTTCATAAGGGCGACAGAGTTGTAAAAGGTCAGATACTTACTGAGGGCTACTCTACTCAAAACGGAGAGTTGGCTATAGGTAAGAACCTAAAGGTTGCATTCATGCCTTGGAAGGGTTACAACTACGAGGATGCTATTGTAATCAACGAGCGCATTGTTAGTGAGGATATAATGACCTCTGTTCACGTTGATGAGTACTCTCTTGAGGTACGCGAGACAAAACGTGGTATGGAGGAACTTACAAAGGATATTCCTAATGTAAGCGATGATGCCACTAAGGATTTGGAAGAGAACGGTATAATAAGGGTTGGTGCCCTTATTGAGCCGGGAGACATTCTTATAGGTAAAATCACACCTAAGGGTGAATCTGACCCATCTCCTGAAGAGAAACTGTTACGTGCCATTTTTGGAGACAAAGCTGGTGATGTTAAAGAGGCATCTCTAAAGGCAAATCCTTCTCTAAGGGGTGTTGTTATTGGCACTAACCTATTCAGCAAGGTACAGAAGGGTAAAAAGACAAAAGCACAGGAGAAAAATGATTTGGCAGAGCTTGATGAGAAGTTCCAGAAAGAGGCTGGTGCCTTGAAAGAGATTCTTGTCAAGAAACTTATGGAGCTTACCAACGGTAAGACTTCACAAGGTGTTAAGGATTTCTTGGGTGCTGATGTAATAGCTAAGGGTAACAAGTTTACACAAAAGCAATTACTTGAAATTGACTACTCGTCAGTTCAATTAAGCAAATGGACAACTGACGCCCATAAGAATGACCTTATCAGAGACGTGATTCTTAACTATATGCGTAAATACAAGGAGTTGGATGCACGTCTAAAGAGGGAGAAGTACAATCTTACCATCGGTGATGAGCTTCCATCGGGTATTATGCAGATTGCTAAGGTTTATGTAGCAAAAAAACGTAAAATCCGTGTTGGTGATAAGATGGCAGGTCGTCACGGTAACAAAGGTATTGTCAGCCGTGTAGTTAGACGTGAGGATATGCCGTTCCTTGCAGACGGAACCCCTGTAGATATTGTTCTAAACCCACTTGGTGTGCCTTCTCGTATGAACCTTGGACAGATTTTTGAGACTGTACTTGGTTGGGCTGGCAAGGAGTTGGGCGTTAAGTTTGCAACACCTATATTTGACGGTGCCACACTTGATGACCTGAACACATGGACAGACAAGGCTGGAATTCCACGCTATGGTAAGACTTATCTATACGATGGTGGTACCGGTGAGCGTTTTGACCAACCTGCAACCGTAGGTGTAATCTACATGCTTAAGTTAGGTCACATGGTTGAGGATAAGATGCACGCACGTTCCATTGGTCCGTACTCTCTTATCACACAGCAACCTCTTGGTGGTAAGGCTCAGTTCGGTGGTCAGCGTTTTGGTGAGATGGAGGTTTGGGCACTTGAGGCATTCGGTGCAGCTCATGTGCTACAAGAAATCCTTACCATCAAATCTGATGACGTTAAGGGCAGGGCAGATTCTTACACTGCTATTGTCAAGGGAGACCCGATGCCACAACCAGGCATACCAGAGTCACTTAATGTATTGTTACATGAATTGAGAGGTTTGGGTCTAAGTCTTAAATTAGAGTAAAAAAATTGAACTATGGCATTTAGAACAGATAATAAGCAAAAAAACAGTTTCAAGCAGATTACCATCGGGTTGGCATCGCCTGAAGAGCTGAAATCACAATCCTACGGTGAGGTTACAAAACCAGAAACCATTAACTACCGTACATATAAGCCTGAACGTGACGGACTTTTCTGTGAAAAGATATTCGGTCCTACAAAGGATTACGAGTGTCATTGCGGAAAATACAAGCGTATCCGTTATAAGGGAATTGTTTGCGACCGTTGCGGTGTTGAGGTAACAGAGAAGAAAGTACGTAGAGAGAGAATGGGACATATAGAACTTGTAGTTCCTGTAGCCCATATTTGGTATTTCCGTTCATTACCTAACAAGATAGGATACCTTTTAGGTCTTCCAACCAAGAAACTTGATGCTGTAATTTACTATGAGAAATATATAGTAATACAAAGCGGCACCATATCAGACTATGTTCAAGGCGACTTGCTTTCAGAAGAAGAGTACCTTGAGGTTATGGAGAATCTTCCTAAAGAGAATCACTTATTGGAAGATACAGACCCTAACAAGTTCATAGCTAAGATGGGTGCTGAGGCAATCTATGACTTGCTTGTACGTTTGGATTTGGACAAACTCTCTTTTGATTTAAGAGACAAGGCAAGCAAAGATTCTTCTCAACAAAGAAAGACAGAGGCGTTAAAACGTCTTCAGGTAATAGAGTCTTTCAGAGCATCTAAAGATGTAAACAAACCAGAGTGGATGATAATGAAGATTATCCCTGTCATTCCACCAGATTTACGTCCTCTTATTCCATTGGACGGCGGACGTTTTGCCACATCAGACCTAAATGATTTGTATCGTCGTGTAATAATACGTAACAACCGTCTTAAAAAACTTATAGAGATTAAAGCTCCTGAGGTTATCTTAAGAAATGAGAAACGTATGTTACAGGAGGCTGTGGATTCACTATTTGACAACACACGTAAATCAACTGCTGTTAAAGCAGATGCCAACAGACCTCTTAAATCATTGTCTGACAGCCTTAAAGGTAAGCAAGGACGTTTCCGTCAGAACTTGCTTGGTAAGCGTGTTGACTACTCTGCCCGTTCTGTAATTGTGGTAGGTCCTGAGCTTAGAATGCATGAGTGCGGACTTCCTAAAGAGATGGCGGCAGAGCTGTACAAACCATTTGTAATTCGTAAACTTATTGAGCGTGGAATTGTAAAGACTGTTAAGTCCGCTAAAAGAATAGTTGACCGCAAAGACCCTGTAATTTGGGATATATTGGAACACGTTATGAAAGGACACCCTGTTCTACTTAACCGTGCCCCTACCCTACACCGTCTTGGTATTCAGGCATTCCAGCCTAAGATGATTGAAGGTAAGGCTATCCAACTTCACCCACTTGCATGTACGGCGTTCAACGCTGACTTTGATGGTGACCAGATGGCTGTACACCTCCCATTGGGTAACGAGGCTGTTCTTGAGGCACAAATTCTTATGCTTGCCTCTCACAACATTCTGAACCCTGCTAACGGTGCACCTATCACAGTACCTTCTCAGGATATGGTTCTTGGTCTTTACTATATGACAAAACCACGTCCAGGGGCTCTTGGAGAGGGTTATAAATTCTACTCTCCAAAAGAGGTTATCATAGCATACAATGAGCATAAGGTTTCACTTAATGCTAAAATCACCGTAAAGACAACCGATGTTGAAAACGGCAATATAGTTACAAAACTTATTGACACCACTGTAGGACGTGTACTTGTTAACGAGTGCGTACCTAAAGAGGTGGGATATATCAATGAGGTGCTCTCTAAGAAATCATTGAGAGACATTATTAGCAAGGTTATTGCAGTTTGCGGAGTTGCCCGCACAGCCGATTTCCTTGATGATATTAAGAACATGGGTTACTATATGGCATTCAAGGGCTGTCTGTCATTTAACCTTGAGAACGTAATTATACCTAAAGAGAAAGAGGCTCTTGTACAAGAAGGTTATGACAAGGTAGAGGCTATCCTTAATGATTATAACATGGGATTCATCACCTACAATGAGCGTTATAATCAGATAATTGATACATGGACTCACGTTAACTCCAAGTTGTCTAATATCCTTATGAAACAACTTTCTGAGGACGACCAAGGTTTCAACTCTGTATTTATGATGCTTGACTCTGGTGCCCGTGGTTCTAAGGAGCAAATCCGTCAGCTATCAGGTATGCGTGGTCTTATGGCTAAACCTCAGAAAGCTGGTGCAGAGGGTGGTCAGATTATTGAGAACCCAATTCTTGCAAACTTTAAAGAGGGTCTGTCTGTGTTGGAGTACTTTATCTCTACTCACGGTGCCCGTAAAGGTCTTGCTGATACAGCTCTAAAGACTGCCGATGCTGGTTATCTGACACGTCGTCTTGTAGATGTAAGCCACGATGTAATCATAACAGAAGAGGATTGCGGTACACTTAGAGGTCTTGTAGCTACTGAGCTTAAAAACAATGAAGAGGTAATTTCCTCTCTATATGATAGAATTTTGGGTCGTGTTTCTGTACACGATATCATACACCCACTTACTGGTGAGGTAATTGTTCCATCGGGTGAGGAAATCACAGAAAAGGCTGCCAAGATAATTCAAGACTCCCCTATTGAGAGGGTTGAAATCCGTTCAGTTCTTACCTGTGAGTCTAAGAAAGGTGTTTGTGCTAAATGTTACGGACGTAACCTTGCCACAGGCCGTATGGTTCAGAAGGGTGAGGCTGTAGGTGTAATTGCGGCACAGTCTATCGGTGAGCCTGGTACACAGCTTACACTTCGTACATTCCACGTGGGTGGTGTTGCCGCCAACGTTGCCGCGGAGAACAAGATTGTATCTCACTACGATGGTATAATAGAGATTGATGAGTTAAGAACAGTAAAGGCAGAAGATGGCACTAACATTGTGGTAAGCCGTCTTGCAGAGTTGAGAATCATTGAGCCTACTACAAAAATAGTTCTTACTCAGCAAAACATTCCATACGCATCATCACTATTTGTTAAGAGTGGCGATACTCTAAAGAAAGGTGACGTAATATGCGAATGGGACCCATTTAACGCTGTAGTCATCTCTGAAAGTACTGGTACCATGGCATTTGAGAGTATGATTGAGAACGTAACCTATAAGACAGAATCTGATGAGCAGACTGGTCTTAAGGAGAAAGTTATCATAGAATCTAAGGATAAGAGCAAAGTACCATCCGCACAAATTCTAAACAGCAAAGGCGAGGTTGTACGTACATACGCATTACCTGTAGGTGCTCACATATCTATAGATGAGAAGGCAGAGGTTAAGATTGGTCAAATCTTGTTCAAGATACCAAGAGCAGTAAGCAAAGCCGGTGATATCACTGGTGGTCTTCCACGTGTTACAGAGCTGTTTGAGGCTCGTAACCCGTCTAACCCAGCTATAGTATCAGAAATTGATGGTGAGGTTACATTCGGTAAGATTAAGAGAGGTCAGAGAGAGATTGTAATAACATCTAAGAGTGGCGAGGAGCGCAGATATCTTGTTCCACTGTCAAAACAGATTCTGGTTCAGGAGAACGACTTTGTACGTGCCGGAGGCGCACTGTCTGACGGTGCTATCACACCATCTGATATTCTTGCAATAAAAGGTCCTACAGCAGTACAAGAGTACATTGTTAATGAAGTACAAGATGTATATCGTCTGCAGGGTGTAAAAATCAACGATAAGCACTTTGAGGTAATAGTACGTCAGATGATGCGTAAGGTTGAGATTGAAGACCCGGGTGATACACGTTTCCTTGAAAAACAAATAGTTGACAAGCAAGAGTTTATGGCTGAGAACGATGCTATTTGGGGTAAGAAGATTGTAACAGACCAAGGAGACTCCACATTGTTCAAGAATGGTCAGATTGTAACTGCACGCCGTCTGCGTGATGAGAACAGTATGCTTAAACGTAAGGATTTACGTTTGGTTGAGACCAGAGACGCTGTTCCTGCAACATCACAACAGATACTTCAAGGTATTACACGTGCCGCACTTCAGACTACAAGCTTTATGAGCGCCGCTTCATTCCAAGAGACCACAAAGGTTCTTAATGATGCAGCCATAAACGGTAAGGTTGATAAACTGGAAGGTATGAAAGAGAACGTTATCTGCGGTCACTTGATTCCTGCCGGTACAGGTCTTGCTGAGTTTGACAAGATTATAGTTGCTTCCCGTGAAGAGTACGAAAAGATTATGGAGGCTAAAAAGAACTCCATAGATACTGACGACTCAGACAACGAGGATTCTTTCTAAAATCTACTGTTATCACAAGAGTGATTAAAAGGTGCTTCAACGATTGGCACTTTTTAATCACTCTTATCTTTTAATCAAATTTTACATACTATGAAAAATCTACTTATTACAGCCCTGCTGTTTATATCTGCATCTCTGTGGGCTCAGAGCGTTACATCGCCATCTGGTAGAATACAAGTGGATTTCCACTTGAGCGATGAAGGTAATCCATCTTATAGTGTATTATTTGACAATAAAGAGGTGATAAAGCCCAGTCCTATGGGATTTAGGCTTAAACAAGGCATAGACCTTACGTATGGCTTTAAGATTATTGAGACTAAGACACGCTCTGTCTCAGAGACTTGGGAACCTGTTTGGGGTGAGGTTAAAGAGATAACAGATAATCACAATGAGTTACGGATTCACCTGCAGCAATATGCCAGCGATAGCAAAATGGATATTGTTTTCCGCGTATTTGATGATGGTGTGGGGTTCCGTTATGAGTTTGAACCAAACCAAAAACTTGCATATTTTCAGGTAACAGATGAGGCTACATCGTTCTGCCTTACAGGAGACCATAAAGCATTTTGGATTCCTGGCAACGATGATTCCAATGAATATTACTACTCTACAACTAAAATCAGCGGAATAGACACAAGATTATGTGATGGTAAGGGTATAGGCACCCATAAAATTATAGACAAGCACTGCATTCAATCGCCTGTAATGCTAAAAACAGATGACAATATTTATATAAATATTTTTGAGGCGGCACTGAGTGACTACCCTGCCATGCTTTTAGATGTAAATGTAAATAATTATACTCTAAAGGCACATTTGGCTGGCAGTGCCACAGACGTAAAGGCTTTTATGCAGACCCCTTGTAAAACTCCTTGGCGTACCATTCTTATAAGCGATAACGCCGCCGATATTCTTGCAAGCAAAACCATTCTGAATCTTAACGAGCCTTGTAAAATAGAGAATACAGACTTTATTAAGCCTCAAAAAATGGTTGGCGTTTGGTGGGAGATGCATGTGCCTAATAAATCATCGTGGAACTATGCCGATAAGTTTAACATAAAACTTGCAGACACTGATTGGACTACTCTTACACCTAACGGCAGACACGGAGCCAATACCGCAAATGTTAAACGCTATATAGATTTTGCGGCAGAGAACGGCATTGACGGAGTGCTTGTGGAGGGTTGGAATGTAGGCTGGGAAGATTGGGCAGGAAACTGGAAAGAGGAGGTTTTTGATTTTGTTACCCCCTACCCCGATTTTAATGTTGAGGAACTAAGCAGTTATGCAAAATCAAAAGGTGTGAACCTTATTATGCACCACGAGACCTCTGCCTCAGCCACAAATTATGAACGCAGACTTGACTCAGCCATCGGGTTTATGAAAAAACATGGATATAACTCTGTAAAGACAGGCTATGTGGGGTGGATAATTCCAAGAGGTGAGACCCATGACGGACAATGGATGGTGCAGCACTATGAGAGAGTTATAAAAAAGATGGCAGAGAACGGCATTATGATAGATGAGCATGAGTCTGTACGCCCCACAGGACAGCACCGCACCTACCCTAATCTAATGGCGTGCGAGGCTGCAAGGGGTAATGAGTATAACGCTTGGAGCATAGGCAATCCGCCAGAGCATGAGACCATTCTGCCTTTTACACGCCTTATGGGTGGACCTATGGACTACACTCCTGGCATATTCAAGATTAAAATGGCTAACTATCAGGCTGGCAATACCTGTCAGGTGCACTCCACCATAGCCAAGCAGTTAGCCCTTTATGTAACTATGTACAGTCCTCTACAGATGGCGGCAGACCTACCAGAGAATTACAACCTATATAAAGATGCATTCCAATTTATTAAAGATGTGGCGGTAGATTGGGACACCACCAAAATTATAGAGGCGGAGCCTGGCGACTACATAACCATAGCACGTAAGGCAAAAGGAACTGAAAATTGGTTTATAGGGGCTATTACAGATGAAAACAAGCGTACTGTTGAATTTTATTTAGATTTTCTTGACCCCGATAAAACATATTTGGCAACTATCTACGCCGATGGAAAAGATGCCGATTGGATAACCAACCCTGAGAGTTACTCCATTAGTACCAAGAAAGTGACATCGGGCAGTAAGTTGAAAATAAAATTAGCGGCAGGAGGTGGGTGTGCGGTATCAATTTACCCTATAAAATAGCAGTTTTACTTACAAATTGTAATTTTTTTGAAAAATCACCATAAAAAACACAAATATTTTTGCAATAATAAAAGCAAAAAAAATTACCTTTGCTCCGTAAATATTAAATTTTATGAGACTAATTATTGAACCTGACTACAGCAGTATGTCAAAATGGGCTGCAAATTATGTTGCAAATAAAATTAACGCAGCAGCACCCACTAAAGAGAAACCTTTTATTCTTGGTTTGCCTACGGGGTCATCTCCTCTTGGCATGTACAAGGAGTTAATTGCACTTAACAAGGCTGGCAAAGTATCTTTTGCCAATGTTATAACCTTTAATATGGACGAGTATGTGGGCTTGCCAGAGAGCCACCCAGAGAGTTACCACTCATTTATGTGGAATAACTTTTTTAGCCATATAGACATTAAAAAAGAGAATGTGAATATTCTTAACGGTAATGCCACTGACCTTGAGGCTGAGTGTGAGGGTTATGAGAAGAGAATTGCACAGGCAGGTGGCATAGACCTGTTCCTTGGTGGTATAGGACCCGATGGGCACATTGCATTTAATGAGCCAGGTTCATCTCTAAGTTCACGCACCAGAGTAAAAACTCTTACTACTGATACCATTATAGCAAACTCAAGATTTTTTGAGAATGATGTAAATAAAGTTCCTAAAACAGCACTTACAGTAGGTGTAGGCACTGTTATGGATGCTAAAGAGGTGCTGATTCTTGTAAACGGTCACGGCAAGGCACGTGCACTTGCAGCCGCAGTAGAGGGCAGCGTAAACCACCTATGGACTATATCCGCCCTACAAACACACCGCAAAGGCATAATAGTTTGTGATGAGGCAGCCACAGATGAACTCCGTGTAGGAACCTACAAATACTTTAAAGATATAGAGAAAAACAATTTGTAATTACAATAAGTTCCAATTCAAAAGCCTGCCCCCTTAGGAGCAGGCTTTTTTATACCGTCATCATTAAAGTTTTTTACAATTGATTAGAAAGGAAGATCATCTGATTGCCCTGCTGGAGCAAATGGGGCGGAATTATC
>JAKSNX010000033.1 GCA_024405815.1 Paludibacteraceae bacterium
TATTATGGAAACAATAGAAATAGAAGGGCATAAATTTGCAAAAACACTGGATTGCAGTGCTATTGACCGCAGGATAAAGGAGTTGGCACAGCAGATTAAGGCTGACAATAAGCCAGACACTCTTTATATATGCATGCTTAACGGAGGTGCCTTGTTCACTTTTGCCGTTATGATGGAGATGGGCGTTCCTAATGAGATGGCGTTTGTCAAGTGGTCATCGTACAGAGGCAATGAAAGTACAGGCACCATAATAGAGGAAATGCCTTTGACAACACCTGTCAAAGGGCGTGATATTGTGGTTCTTGAAGATATAATAGACACTGGTTACACTATGACCAGATTTAAGGAATATCTACAGTCAAAAGGGGCTAAGTCATGTAAGATAGCGGTGCTTCTTAATATGAAAGGTAAAAGAAAATTTAATATAGAGCCTGATTATGTAGGGTTTGAAATGACCGGCGGATTTGTGGTGGGTCACGGATTTGAATATGACAATAAAGGCAGAGGGCTGAGGGATATTTATCAAGAGGTTAATGTATGATGTATGATGTATGATGTATGATGTATGATGTATGATGTATGAGGAGCCGTATGCGACAAGCGTACAAAGTACGCCGTGCGAAGCACGTAGGGAGTGTTTGGAGTAGCGAGGGCAGAGCCGCTTGCGGGCTATGCCGAGTCACGACAAACATGTTCTGCGTAGCAGAAAATTGGGGATATGCCCCAATAGAAAAGGATATATATTTTAATGAGCCGTAGGCGAGATTAAAATGATGTATGAGGAAAAATATTGCAGTGTTTGTGGTTCTCCGTTGGTTTTGAAGCCTTGTGACGGAGAGTCTGAACTTGTACCATATTGTGATACATGTAAGGAGTACCGTTTCCCTAAATTCAATGTGGCTGTATGCACTGCAATATTTAATAAGGATAAGACAAAGGTGCTTATGATGAGGCAGTACGGGCGTGAGAAATTCAATTTCTTGGCAGGTTACATAAACATAGGGGAGACGGCAGAGGAGGCATTGCCACGTGAGATGATGGAGGAGATGGGTATGAGGCCATCGTCTGTAAAATACCTATACACCTATTATTTTGCCAAAACCAATACCCTGATGGTTAATTTCCTTACCACAGTGGACTCTGAAGACCTTAGCGGCATGTCTGCATCTGAGGTTGATGAAGCCCGTTGGCTTACATTCTCTGAAGCCATAGCCAATGTAATACCTGGCGGCGGTGCAGAGAAACTAATAAACTACGTAAAAGTGGAGTTTTCAAATACTGTGAAATGAGCAATAAGACACTTCCGCCTTTTTGGATTAGTGCAATTCCAATTATTGTGCTAATAGGGCTGCTTTCAATAAATATTATATTTTTTGGAACAGACTCACTTGCAGGTCCTTCACAGATAGCCCTGTTTGCAGCCTCTTTTGTTGCCGTAGGGCTTGGTATCTGGAAATGTAAAAGAAGTTGGAACTGTATGGAAGAGTCCATAAGTGCCAATATACGCACCACATCTTTAAGTATATTTATTTTGCTTGCCATAGGAATGCTGTCTGCCTCATGGATGATTAGCGGTATAGTACCTACGATGATATATTATGGGGTAAAATTGATTGACGCTCGTATTTTTCTGATGTCAGCGTGTCTGTTATGTGCTTTGGTGTCATTGATGACCGGCTCATCGTGGACCACAATAGCAACAATAGGCATTGCCCTTATCGGCATTGGGCGGGCATTCGGGTTTTCTGACGGTTGGACTGCAGGAGCCATTATATCCGGTGCATATTTTGGTGATAAACTGTCTCCGCTTAGCGATACTACAGTGCTTGCATCAAGTGCCGCTGAGACGCCATTATTTACACATGTAAAGTATATGGCATACACATCAGTTCCTTCTCTGCTTATATCGCTTATAATATTTGCTATTGCAGGTTTTGTAGGCAATGATATAGTTATACAGGATACATCTGAATTTGAAAATGCCCTGAAAGATACATTTACAATATCCCTTTGGTTCCTTATTGTACCTGCTATTACAGGTTTTATGATTTACAAAAAGGTGTCATCTCTTATTGTACTTATTGTATCAGCACTAATGGGTATAATAGTGGCACTGATTTTTCAGCCTCAAATTCTTATGCAAATAGGTGGAGGTTCGGCAGATGGCTCATTAACAGCTGGCGGTCTTTACATCGGGGTAATGAAAATGCTTGGCGTAAGCACTTCAATAGAAACAGGCTTGCCTTTGTTAAACTCCCTTGTAGCCACACGAGGCATGGCTGGAATGCTTAATACTATATGGCTTATACTTGCCGCAATGATGTTTGGAGGCGTTATGAACGCTTGTGGAATGTTAAAAAGTTTTTCACATACACTTTTCCGTAAGTTGGTTCGTACAAGAGTGGGATTGGTTGCTTCCACAATAATAAACGGTACATTCCTAAATATTGTTACTGGAGACCAATATATTTCTATTCTACTTACTGCCGATATGTTCAAGGAGGAATATGAAAGTCAGGGTTATGAGAACAGACTGCTGTCACGCAGTTGTGAAGATGGTGCTACAGTAACATCGCCGCTTGTACCGTGGAGTACTTGCGGAATGACACAGGCAACAGTCTTGGGTGTAGCCACAATAGTATATCTCCCGTTCTGTTTCTTCTGTTACCTATCTCCCATAATATCAATCATAACCGCAATCTTTGGGTGGAAAATTCATAAAAATGTTGTTTATCAATAAATATTCCCTCATAAAAATGTTGTTCTTTTACAAATATTCCCCCATAAAAATGTATGTTGATTTGCATAAATAATTAATTATTAGTATATTTGCACATTGATTAATAATTGCGTAAAATGAAGAGAAATATTTATGCAGAATTGCTGAAGTGGAAGAACAATCCAAAGCATAAACCGCTTGTGTTGCTTGGTGCTAGACAGGTTGGAAAAACGTATATTGTAAAGGAGTTTGGAAAGAATGAGTTTGATAATATGCTGTACATCAACTGCCATAACAATAAATTTGCAAGTGGATTGTTTGCTGATTTTAATATTGAACGTATCATATATCAAATAGAGCAAGCGTATGAGTGTAAGATTGTTATAGGTAAGACATTGATATTTTTTGATGAAATACAGGAGGTGGAGAATGGGATACCGTCATTAAAATATTTTTGTGAGGAAAAACGTGATTTACATGTTGTGGTTGCAGGTTCTATGCTTGGCATATCACTACGTGAAAATGGGAGTTATCCAGTTGGAAAGGTTGATGACATGCGTATGTACCCCATGACATACGATGAGTTTCTGTTGGCAAACAACCGTGATTTGCTTGCAGAAGCGGTCAGAAAATTGGATTGGGATTCAATGAAACTGCATTTTGATACATTAACGGAGTACCTGCGGCAATATTATTTTGTTGGAGGAATGCCTGAAGCGGTGTCAATATGGATTGAAAACCATAGTGCCGCAGAGGTACGTAAAGTCCAACGTGCAATACTTGCCAATTATAGTAAGGATATGGGGAAACACACTAAAACAGAGATTGCGCGTATAAGACAGGTGTGGAATAGTATCCCTGCTCAACTGGCAAAAGAAAACAAAAAATTCATATTTGGAGCCATAAAAAAAGGTGGTAGGGCATCTGATTTTGAAAAAGCGTTGCAGTGGCTTGCCGATGCTGGTTTGATTTATAAGATTCCACGCACTTTAAAACCAGTTGAGCCGTTGAAATTTTATGCTGACGAATCTGCTTTTAAAGTTTATATGCTTGACCATGGATTATTAGCATATATGGCTGGTACACGCTCTAGTAAAATGCTCCTTGGTATGGAGGTGTTCTCTGAATTTAAAGGGGCTTTTACTGAAAATTTTGTTTTAACACAAATCAAGTCATTGGAATTGCATGATGAGATGGATAAGAACGTTTTTTACTATTCAAAGGACAATTCTGCTATGGAAGTTGATTTTATAGTGCAAGGCTGTAATAGGATAGTTCCAACTGAGGTTAAAGCAGAAGATAATGTTCATGCAAAGTCTTTGTCAACCTTTATTAATTATGAATTTGCTGCACAGAAATTAAAAGGTTTGCGTATTTCAATGAAACCATACATTAATCAACAGTGGATGGAAAATATCCCCTTATTTTCAACCGAAGCATTTTTTGCAGACGAGGGATTAGGTATATGATGGCTGTAAATTTTACCGCTGTAACATTTGGTGTAAAGATACACTAAATATTCATATAATCAAAATAATTTTTTACTGATGATGATAAGGTTCACCCTTTATTATGGTGAACGCTCTGTAAAGTTGCTCTACAAATATGGCACGTACCATTTGATGGGAGAATGTCATTTTGGAGAGTGATATTTTTTCTGATGCGGCGGCATATACATCGGGGCTGAAACCGTATGGACCGCCAATTATAAACACCACATTCTTAATACCGCTGTTCTGGTATGCGGTTATTTTTTGAGAGAACTCAACCGATGTGTACTCTGCACCTTTCTCATCAAGAAGCACCACTCTGCTACCCGTAGGGATAGCCTTTAGAATAAGCTCCCCCTCTTTCTGCTTTTGGTCAGCCTCACTCAGGCTTTTTGTGTTCTTAAGTTCAGGAATTGTTACAAATTTGAAATCTGTATAGTGTTCCAGACGCTTTATATATATGTTTGTAAGGTTCTCTACAATGGAATCAGTAGTTTTCCCTACCGCCAATAGTGTTATTTTCATTTATTTTGTTTAATTTTGTGCCGAATATGATGTACAAATATACTACATTTTTAGATATGGAGTACGATAATTTAGATGAACTTATAAAGTATTGGTTTGCGGAGGATATAGGCGATGGTGACCACACCTCGCTTTGCTGCATTCCACCTACAGAAATGGGTTGTTCATGCCTTATAATAAAAGATACAGGTGTATTGGCAGGCGTGGAGGTTGCTAAAAAGATATTCAACGCTTTTGACCCTACTCTTAAAATGACCCAATTCCTTAATGACGGCGATGAGGTAAAGCCAGGTGATGTGGCGTTTGAGGTTGAGGGTAAGGTGCTTTCACTGCTTCAGACAGAGCGTCTTATGCTAAATATTATGCAACGTATGAGTGGAGTAGCCACCACTACCCGTAAATACGTAAAGAGACTTGAAGGGCTTAAAACCAAAGTATTGGACACACGTAAGACTACACCTGGACTTAGATTGCTTGAAAAACAGGCAGTAAAGATAGGCGGCGGAGAGAATCATCGCATAGGGCTTTATGATATGATTCTGCTTAAAGACAACCATGTGGATTTCTCCGGTGGAATAACCAATGCCATAACAGCGGCACAGAAATATCTTAAAGAGAAAGGTAAAAAACTAAAAATAGAGATTGAGGTAAGGAACTTTGATGAGCTGCAGGAGGCTATGAATGTTGGTGGCATTGACCGTATTATGCTTGATAATTTCTCTATAGAGGACACTAAAAAGGCTGTGCAGATGGTTAATGGTAAATATGAGATAGAGTCATCGGGTGGAATCACTTACGATACTATACGGGATTACGCTGAATGTGGTGTAGATGTAATCTCTGTTGGGGCGTTAACACACTCTGTAAAGAGTCTTGATATGAGCTTCAAAGCTGTGAAAAAATAGGCTGTTCAAAACAGTTAAAACAAAATATTATTTTATTTATCTTTAAAAAACTACAAAAGTATGGATTCACAAAAAGTTGACATGTTTTTAATGTCTAATTCGGAAAATTTCCGTGCAGAACAAATTCCAGCAATCAGAACTAGATTGCTAGCACTTGATGACTCAAAGTGGCAAATGTTGTCATGTATTCAATTTAAAAAGCCATTAACAGCACTCCTATTTTCTTTCTTTTTAGGTGGATTTGGAGCCGATCGTTTTTATATAGGTCAAACAGGCTTGGGAGTACTTAAATTGTTGACATGTGGTGGTTGTGGTGTATGGTCCATTATTGATTTATTTCTCATTATGGGTGCTACCAGAGATGTTAATCTTCTAAAGGCTCAACAATATATATATTAAAAGATTTTACATCGTTTCTGCAATAATTTATTTAGGAGCTCTAATTTGGCTTACTATTGCATTTAGTACGGAGGGGCAAGTTAATATTGTGGTTTGTCCCACTAAGTTGTTATACCATATTCCATGTCCAGGATGTGGACTTACAAGAGCCACTCTATTGTTCCTTAGGGGTGAATTTTATAAATCCATTCTAACAAATCCAAATGTAGTGCTTTGTGTTGCTTTTTTGATTTTTTTCCCGTTTATAATTTCGGTTGATATGATCTTTCAAAAGCAATATTTAAAATTAATTTATGATGAGTTAAACAAGGCATTGCATAATAAAATTATTTTATTATTGTTTGTTTTAGTGGAAGTTGCAGTGTGGCTTTCTAATATTATAAATGGAGTATAAATTAAATAAATGATTAACTTAATATTTTAACTATTATGAAAATTTATTCAGAAATCAGAAAAAGTGCATACGATGCACTTGTTGCCAACTGGAAACCAGCGGTTTTAGCAACACTTGTTGTATTTGTTGTAAGTTGGATATGTCAAGGTTTTAATATTGGCGGAGGACCAAACGGAATAGCAGTTCTATCAGTTATCAGCTTTTTGCTTACTGTATGTGTGCTTGTTCCTTTAATGTATGTGTATAGTGTAGCGTTGCTTGGGTTCTATAATGGCTATCAGACAGATGCCTTAAAAACTATGATAGACATTTTTAAAACCAAATTTATGCGTTATTGGGTTTTATCATTGCTTGTGGCACTTTACACATTCTTGTGGGGCTTGTTATTTATAATACCTGGTATCATAAAGTCATACGCATACTCTATGACACCGTTTATTGCGGCAGAGAATCCTGAGCTGGGTTCAGATGAGTGTATAGAGCGCTCTATGAAAATGATGTATGGTCATAAATGGGAGTTGTTTGTACTAGACATTACCTTTATTGGTTGGTGGTTGCTTTGCCTTATTACATTTGGTATTGCGGCATTGTTTGTGCATCCATATAATACCCTTGCCCACATTGAGTTCTATAAAGAGTTAAAGGCTGAGGAAAATAAAGAGGCTGCGGCAAAACCACTGTGATACGCAAAGCATTAGAAAAAGATATTGTAGGAATACACCGTCTGCTTGGACAGGTGTTATTGGTTCATCACAATATACGCCCCGATTTATATAAGAAAGATGGTGCAAAATATACAGAAGAGCAGTTAAAGGGTATTATAAATAACCCTTTAACGCCAACTTTTGTATATGTAGATGACAACGACAATGTCTTAGGTCATCTTTTCTTTCAGGTAATACACAATAAAGAGACCTCTAATACGCACAGTTATACAACGTTGTACATAGACGATATCTGCATAGATAAAAACAGCAGACATAAGTCAATAGGCACGGCGTTGTTTAACTTTGCAAAAGAGTATGCCAAAACCATTGGAGCATACAATATAACCCTGCATGTCTGGACAGGCAATAACGAAGCAGAAGCATTCTACAAAAAAATGGGAATGACACCCCAATATACCTCTATGGAGATGATAATGTCCCCTGCCACATTTCAGCAGCGATTCTCATAATGGCTTATTTTCCTCAAAATAAATTTAAATTTTAAAAATTATTTCATACCTTTACACCCTTTAATTACGCAATCGTTACCATAAATAAAAAGGGTGCGTATGAAACAACTTTACATAGGTTTACTGCAAATAATTTTTACATTTTTAATACTGACTGTATTTTCACTGTCGGCGTTAGCACAAGATGATTGCCCTACGGGACTTCCTTCCATATCATTTGAGGAGGATAATCAACTATTATGCAATATTCCTGGAACATTGTCTTTTACAATAAAAGACGGAGCGTACACAGATAAAAACAATAAATATTGTGACTACTATATTTGGTTTGATGATGTATCCACGGATGTCAACACTTATGAGTTTCAAGGGAAATCTTTTAATTATTCTGTTAAGATATCTAATGATGAATTAAAAGAGAGCGGAGGTGTTATCAAGCATGAGTACAATGTTTCATATTGTGATTTATCATATCATAGTACGTATTGGGAACCAACTGTGTATGTAATTTCACGTTGTAATGAGGCAAGAGCAAAAAAACTTAGTTTTACGGCATACGTTCAAAGGCAAGGAGAGATTGGATTTTCGTTTAATCAGATTACTTGTTTAGGTAGTCCCACCAAATTTACTAATGAATCCAGAAAATTTATTGACTATTTGTGTGAAGTGGTTCACTTTTACGAATGGGATTTTGGAGATCAATCACCAACCTCAAACGAAATAAATCCGTCTCATACATATAGTTGTCCAGGCATATATACGGTGCGTTTGGTTGCTTATGCAGGAGAAGATAAAATATCTTGTGGTTCTGATACAATTTATAAAGAGGCAACAGTAATTCCATTACCCAAAATTATCCGTCAAAATAGCAAGAATGTTTGTAAGGGAGAAAAAATAAATAATCTTACAACTACGGCATTGGATTATGGGAAATATGATTTTTATAACCACGATACCAAAAAGTGTGAGGAGATAGTTTGGAAAACAAAATTCCCCAATGACCCTGTAGTAAACCATATCACATATATTGTATCGGGTGATTATATTGGATTGGATAGAGGTTCGTATTACAATAAAAAGGAAGTGCCCGCTTTTACCACTGTAAATGAGACTGATGGGCCTTTGACTGCAAATATCTGTATTATCCCTTATAATAAACTGAACTGTCCGGGAGATTCCATTTGCTACTCTATAACTGTTCAGCCAGGTGCAAAATTAAACCCGATAAATAATCAATCTGTTTGTGACGGCAGTGCTTCTAATGTAATTAAATTTTCAAGTACGGTAAGTGGGACCACATTCTCATGGAAAGTTGATGAGGCGGATAAAGCCAAAGCTACTCAAATTGGAATGCCAAAAACAGAAGGACAAGAGAGCCAAATAGCCTCATTTAATACCACAAATAGTACAGATGCCCCAATTTCCGTTAAGATAACGGTAAAAGCAGATGTAACATGCGGTTCTACAGAAAGACAATTTACAATTACCGCATATCCTAAGAGTGTGATTACTCCTATGGATACAACTTTTTGTAATAACACGTCATTTTCAATTGTTCCTAAAAATGGCAGAAACGGAAAGGTTCTGACAGGAACTAAATATAAATGGACTGTTAAGGAGGACCCGTCAGGAATGGGTGCAAGAGGCAGCTTATCATATCAGAATTCAATCAGCGACAAACTTGGAAACACTACAGACTCAGAGCAATATGTAATTTATACTGTAACTCCAAATATCAATAATTGTGATGGAGCAGAGTTTGAAGTCAAGGTTAAAGTTAAGCCAGGTGTGCTGATTCAAGACCAATTTAAGTCAATTTGCAGTGGGGATAATGTTCCCCCGATGGAGTGGACTGGAGACAATATTATTCCAGAGGGAATGCTTTATAAATGGGACGCACCAGCTTCATCATCTGTTACAGGTATAACATCGGGGAATAATCAGGAAAAATTCTCTCAGGGCAATTTAGTAAACAAAACAAATCAATCTGTAACGCTAAAATATATGGTAACACCTGTAAAGGAGGGTATGGAGTGTCCTGCTCCAGCATTCCCTGTGAATGTTACTATAAAGCCACGTCCGTCAATTTCAACTATAAACGCTACAACTTGTAGTGATTATCAAATTTCTGTTACGCCTGTTAATGACACTGATGGCATTGTGCCTGTAAATACAAATTATTCTTGGGCGGTACCTGCGGTGGCAGAGGATAGTATTAGCGGAGGTGTTTCAGGCAGTGGCACTACAACTATCAATGCAACGTTGCATAACAAGACAGACAAGTTTGCCATAGCAACATATAGCGTCACACCAACTAAAGACGGATGTGTTGGCGATAATTTTGATGTGAGAATAAAAGTTAACCCTGTAGTACAAATAAATTCTACAATTGAAACCACTGTTTGTAATGATGGTACTTACAACATACCTATTAAAAATGGAGAGCATGGCGTTGTCCCTGCCGGAACTACTTACACATGGATTGTATATGATGCAGAGTCGGGTGTAACAGGTGGAACATCGGGACAAGGTGGCGAACTTGTTACAGGACATCTTATAAACTCTACAAATAGTGTTAAAAAAGTAACATATAAATTAAGCCCTGTATCAGAAAACTGTAACGGGAAGGATTTTAATGTTGTAGTTTCTGTTCTGCCATCTGTTGTGGGACAGATTTCAGGTGGAGCTACCGTGTGTGTGGGTGCTGAATCGCCAAAAATTGTGTTCTCTGCAAATTATGGCACTCCACCGTATGAATTTACATATTCAATAAATGGTGGACAGGATAAAACGGTGCTTACAGAGGCGGGACAATCTTCAGTCTCGATTGATGCAGATGTGTCATCTAAAAAAATTGACACATACCATCTGAAAAACGTTAAGGATAGTAGAGAAGGCGAGGGTTGTGCATCAAGTGCATCGGGAGACGCCGTAATAAAGGTGATTGATAATCCAACTGTGTCAATAACATATAATGGTAAACAGACAATATGTGCAGGGGGTGTTCCCGATTCATTGACTGCCATTGTTAATGGAGAGGCTGTTGCCAAAGCGTACCAATGGTATTTTGATGACACTGTTATTGCAGGTGCTACAGATTCTGTATATAAGCCTGTGGCAATATCTTCTGTAGGCGACCATACATATAAGGTTATGGTTCAATTTGAAACATCGGGTTGCGTTCAGGCAGAAGGCTCTAAAACGATGACTGCGGTTGAAGGTCCTCAGGTGGACGAGGCTCAGCTGGCAGAACAGACGCTTTGTGTTGGCAATGCGGCAACTGCTTGGTCTGTAAAAGGTAAGGGCGGTACTAATATCTTTGCATATCAATGGTTTAAAGACGGAGAAAAAATAGAAAACGCTACAAACACATCTTATACTCCATCTACAAACGAGGTTGGGACATTTGTATATTTTTGCAAAATTTATACATTGGATACAGAAGGGGATACTCTTGATTGTTCTGTGAACTCAGATAATGCAACTTTAATTGTACGCAAATCACCAGAGGTGTCTTTGGCTCAGTTATCTATAGGCTGTACAGAAACAAATATAACTATAGGCGACACCATTGTAAAATATAGATGGTTTGATGTTGTTGAAAAGAAACCTACTTGGAGTGTGTATGATAAAGACGGAAATGAACTTACATCGGGTTATACGGTAGATGATAAAAATGCCCAATATCCTACATTTAGTTTTGAGGATGCAGGTCAATATAAAATCAGGGTTACAATGCCCGATATAGGTTGTGGCTCCGCTTTGTTCGCTGAACAAGCCATTGAAATACTGAATGCAAAGTTTGACTTGAAACTTGAAATGACACAAGATAGAGAGTGTGTGCCAATTAAGGTTGAGTTTGATAATCAAACGGCAACAGACCAGCAAATATCATATAAATGGACTGTTACTCCGCCAGATGGTGTGACTCCTTCTGAATCGACAGATGCCAAGCCTACAATACAATTTTCACAAGAAGGTCAATATAATATTAAAGTTACCGCATCAAATTTCTGCTACTCAAAAGATGCCGAATTTGTTGTTGCCTCAAAAGATAATGTTACATTCTCTATAGATGATATTGAAGGAGTATGTGGGGAGTATATGTTTGATGCCGCTCAGTTGCTTCAAATAGCCGGAGAAGAAGCCAATATTAAAAGTGTGGAGTGGAGTGTTACTCCTGAAGATAACGTTGAGTATGTTGAAGGTACCAAAACCTCTTTGAAACCCAAAATCAAGTTTGGTAAATGGGGTGAATATACTATTCAAATAAATGCGGAAACTGTTTGTAACACAGAGACTGCATCTGCTAAGATTGTAATAGACGAGCCTGTTGAGATTACTCTTACAAAACCCGATTATGTATGTGCCAACATTGCAGAAGAGTTTGATATGAATCCTTATACACTTGTGGCGATTCCCGCTGATGGAACTTGGAGTTTGGAAACGCAGCCTGAATGGCTTAGAGACGGTAAGTTTTATCCTAATGCACCAGGTACATATAAAGTAGATTATTTTGTGCAACATAAGAGTTGCACCGCCGTAAGTTCAATGGATATATTAGTGCCTGAATATCCGTCTAT
The DNA here is from genome assembly GCA_024405815.1 of Paludibacteraceae bacterium. Classification (GTDB taxonomy): domain Bacteria; phylum Bacteroidota; class Bacteroidia; order Bacteroidales; family Paludibacteraceae; genus Enterocola. Next base: position 12,193 of record JAKSNX010000033.1, read on the forward strand.
GTCAATTGGTGATAATATTGTAGTATGTTCAAAAGACATAGAGCCAAGATTGCTGACCGCCACACCTGATGACGGCATTTGGGCAGGTAATGAGGTTTCTAAAGGCTCTGATGGGAAATACTATTTTAATCCGCCTATAGAAGAGGGTGAATATTCTATTTCATACACAATTACAAGTAGTGATGGTTGTAAAAACAAGGATTATAAAAGGGGTATTGTTATGCCGCTGCCCAAAACAGGTTTCTCAAATGATGATTTCTGCTTGCATAATAATCCAATGGTATTCAATACAGAAGCAGACCCTTCTGTAAGTACTTTCCTGTTTGATTACGGAGATGGTACAACAGGCAGTGAGACAAACCACATATATGAATCCATCGGGGTATATGATGTAAAACTTATAATTACGGCAGGTAATGGTTGTGTGGATTCTTTGTCACAAAAACTGATGGTGGAGAAAATACCCGACCAAAAAATAAAATTATCAAAATATGCGGATTGTTCTGTGTTTACGCCAGAAATCACCCCTGAATTTGATTATATTGATTCGTTAAGAACTACGTTCAAGTGGGATTTCGGAGTGTATGGTACAGATGAAAAATTTGTTCCGTCACCTGTGGGATTCCAAGCCATAGGGTATGATAAAACATACGACATATCATTTACTGTAGATAATTACTGTGGCTCCACAACAGAAACAGAGACAATAAATGTGTATGCAATGGCTCAGGCTGTTTTCAGTTTAGGCTTGAGTGAAGGTTGTTCTCCCGTTCCAACTACATTCAAAAATGAATCGTTAGGCAATTCTGACGGTATGCATTTTATTTGGGATTTTGGAGACGGCTCACTAAGAAGTGATGAAAGATTCCCTAATCCGCATGTTTTCACAACAAGGTTTGATAAGGATACTGTATATAACATAATGCTTATTGCAGAAAACAGATGTGGTGCCGACACCACTTACAGAGAAATGTATGTAGTTCCCCCGATTATCAAGCCTCAACTTTTGACTTTGACTCAAAATGCCTGTATCGGAGACGAAGTATGTTTTGTTGATAAGACAATAAAGGTGAGAGACCACTCTGAAATTTTATCGTACGCATGGGATTTTGGCAATGGACATAAATCATACGCTCCTAACGAAAATTGTACCAGATATAATGATGTGGGACCGTATAAGGTTAAATTGACGGTGTCAACAAGTTGTGGCTCTGTAGAAAGCGATTCTGTGGATATTACATTATTTGCAGGTCCGGAGTATGAATTAAACGTAGATAGATTTAAATGCTTAAAAGATACTCTTGTGCCACGATTAAATGTTATGACAGATTACAAAGGAGTTGAATGGGATTTTGGCGATGGTACACATTCCACGTCATCTGCTCCAAAACATACATATACAGAAGAGGGACAATATAAGGTAAAAGTGACAGTGATAGCAAATAATTTTGGTTCATGTCCTGCGTCTGATTCTGTAATGGTAGATGTAAAACCTGTTCCAGAGCCAGTGATTCTTAATTTAGAGAGAGATTCATGCGGACCATTTGTCTATACGCCTGAATACTCAATACAATATTATACAACAGTGGATTACGAGGGTACTGGTTATCCTGAGTCATCAGACAGTCACACATATACTAACCATACGTTAGAGCCTGTAATTTATTATCCTAAATTCTATTTTGAGGATTTATATGGTTGCAAGTCTTCTCAAACAGGAATGATTAAGATTTATCCTCAGCCTGAAGCCAAATTTACTATCGATAAGGTTGTTAAGGAGAGACCAGAGGTGGTTTATTTGCACAATGAGTCATACGGTGCCGATGAATGCCGTTGGATTTTACCTTATAAAACAGAAATTGCTACATGCTCAGACACTACTGAAGAATTTTATAATAATGATGTTAAGGATTTGATTCTTACAGTGGCGAATCTATATGGTTGTACTGATACGTATTCTGTAGAGTATCATCCACTTATGAAAGGTCTATTTTTTCCAAATACATTCTCTCCTAACGGAGTGATACCTGAAGTGAGAACGTTTAACGGAGTGGGTATCGGGTTAAAAGAGTATGAGTTGGAAGTGTTTGATATGTACGGCAACAGAATTTTCCACACCACATCGTTAGATGCGGAGGGTAAGCCTAATGAAGGTTGGAACGGCTGTGATTCAAAAGGGAAGCAGATGCCTCAAGATGTTTATACTTGGAAAGCTAAGGCAACTTTCATTGATAGCTCAGATTATCCGTATGGTAATAGTAAAAAAACAGGTGGTGAAACGCTGCAAAGGGGTAGTGTGTTGTTATTGCAAAAATAAACCCGATGTCAGGTAGGTGTAAATACATATTGTTATTGATTTGTTTTGTAATAGCATTGGGCGTTTACAGCCAAGATGCACGTATTGCACATCCGTTCCTTTGGTACGGCTATTATAATCCTGCTTATTGCGGTTCGGAGGGCTTGTTTAAGTGTGATTTGGGTGCACAAATCAATTATACCCATAAGCCAAGTATGTTTATTGACGGACATTTTTCTGCCGAAATAGGGTTTGGTGTAAAAAACGCCACATTGGGATTTGGACTTACCGCCAATAATGAGTATCAGGGTAACGGATTGTTGAATGTGGCAACCCTTAACCCTGCATTTTCCGTTGGTTTGAAATTGTATGACCGCAATGGTGTATATTCAACATTGCGGGTTGGTATTAGTGGTGATGTGTCATCAAGCCACATTAACAAGGATAAGATGGTGCTTGGCGACCAACTTGATGTTTATTATGGAAAAGTACTGCCTGAATCGGCGGAGTTAAAGTATATGAATAACGAAACTGTGTGGTCGGGCGATATGTCGGCTGGCATATTTGGACAAACAACAATAAGCAGTACTGTTTATAAGATGCCAATCATCATAAATTATGGTTTTTCTGTAGCTCACTTAATAGGATTTAATAATCCCTCATTTTATAGTTCATTACGCTCTGTATATACTCCACAATTATATTACAGGCGTTTTGCCGTACAGTTGGAATACTCTCATCCGTATATATCACGCAGAAACACCCACATGTATTTTACTGGTTATGGAATTTATGAATATCAGGGAGGTATGAATGATATTCAACTTGGTTTTGTGGCAAAAATACAAAGATTTATGGGTGGATTAGGACTTAAAGTTGAAAAATTCAGGAATTACACGGTCACTAATTTTGTGTTGCATTTTGTATATTCCCAACCTTTAACCCAATATTCGTTGATGAGAATAGCATACTCATTTGAAACACCTGTTACGCAAGGTTCCATATCCAACACCACCATACACTCAATTTCATTACATTTCGTAGTAGATTATCAAAGTCTGATTAGAAAACGTAACAAGTGCAAGGACTACACACATCCTTCTGATGCTGCATGGTATGAGATGAACAACACTTTCCCTAACGGACGATAACCACCTTTGTGTAATCGCTAAAGTTATTTTTCAGCACCCATCTCAGGGTCTATGAGGATACGTCCGCAGTGCTCGCAA
>JAKSNX010000034.1 GCA_024405815.1 Paludibacteraceae bacterium
CGGTTCCGGAATATGAGGGTCTATCTCACTCTCCATATCGGCTTTCTTTAGCATATCCTCATATTTCTTGCATCTACCATTCTTAAATTTGTACTCTTTTGCAGCACCTTTCTCATCATAGAACTTCCATACACCGTCACGCTTGCCGTTTACAAATACGCCCTCACTATCAGGCTCACCTGTATCTATAAATGATTGGAACGCACCATCAAGCACACCGTTTTTATAGTGTATGACCGCAAGTTTCTGTCCGTTCTCAAAATACTGCACACGCTCTCCGTCTAATGTGTCGTTTTTATAATTTACAGTTTCCATCAGCTTGCCGCTTGGAAAGAAAAACTCTGCAAGACCATCCTTTATGCCATTATTATATGTAACTGTAATAAGCAGTGTACCATCATGTGTGGAATAGAACTGCCACTTGCCGTCACGGTTCTTGCCTTTGTATGCTCCCTCTGCAAGCGAAGTGGCGGTAGATGTATATATTTTTATGGTGGAATTGCCATCTGAGTCAAACTTCTGGTAAGACTTGACATGCCCACCTTCTGTATATCGGGTTATTTCCACAGGCTTGTCGCCTATAAAATATCCATCGTACATAAGACCTCCTCCATCGGGATAGTTTTTAGACCTATACTCAGGCTCCTGAGCCATAACTGTGAGCGATAACGCCAAACCAAAAATTACTAAAAATGTGTGTTTCATTGCTTTTTATTTTTTGTTGCCCTATGAATCTGATAGGAATTTAAATTATTGTGCCATATAGCGTAAAGTCCGCCTGCCACAGCCACTACAGGTGTCATAAAATTGTATGCCATCCATACCAGCGATGCGGTGTTCTTCTGCCCCAATGCTTGTCCTGCGGTAACAGTCTCACCATAAAACCGCCCTATCCATTTGCCTACGCCAAACTGAAACAGGCAACATGCCAATGACACCACCACAAACAGCCCCATCATAGCATAACTTATATGGCTGTGAACCAGTGTCTTGGTAGCCACTGCCATAACAAGTGGAAGCAGTATTATCCAAATATAGAATGCCCACTCTGTACGTACCAGCACCCAAGCGTGCCATTTAGGCAATGCGTATCTTATTATCCAAGCCAGGAACAAAGGACCCACCAATATAGGGAATAACTTTACTATTATTTTTATGAACGCACTCCAGAAATCCAAATCGTGGTACGGATTTATAAGGGGTGCAAACGTAGGTATCAGTATTGAAACCAACAGATTGCTTAGTATTATATAGGTAAGCACGCCCGATACATCGCCTCCTAATTTTTTTGTCACCACCCCCGATGCGGTGGCTGTTGGGCATACTATACATGACATGGCAACCTCATATAGTAGTCTGCTATCGCCTGTAGAGTACAGTGCAAGCATACCGAATACGATGGTCAATACCGTCTGTATGGCAAACAGTATTATATGCCACCTTTTTATACGCATATCTTTAGGTGCCACATCGCAAAAAGTTATAAACAGCATCAGGAAAATAAGAAGAGGCTGTAATATATCTGTAGTTTCTCTTACGGCACACTTTACGTCTGCACTCAGAGATAGCGAGTGGTATATAAGGTATGACACTATCCCCACCGTTATGGATATGGGCAGTGACCACTCTCTACAGAAATTAACAAACCTGTTCATAACTATACTTTTGCAGAGTGCAAATTTAATGAAAATTTATTTAACTTTGTACCTTTGTTGAAAAACTGTTACACGCTATGCAAAAAATAGTAATTCTTGATTTTGGAGGGCAATATGCCCATCTTATTGCAAACAGAGTTAGAAGATTAGGGGTTTTTACTGAAATCCACTCACCTGCCTCGCCTGTATCGGAACTTAAAGACGCTATGGGCATTATCTATAGTGGAGGACCATCAAGTGTATATGATGAGAATGCCCCTGAGTATAACCCCGATATAATAAACATACCTGTGCCTAAACTTGGTATATGCTATGGTCATCAACTGCTTGCTTCACAGAAAGGCGGCACCGTTAAGGCTGGCAAGGTTAAGGAGTATGGCATTGCAATGCTACAGGTTAAAGAGGCGGCACACCCTCTGCTTAAAGATATTCCTGCTGAGTCTCAGATGTGGATGAGCCACGGCGATGTGGTGGAGAACCTGCCATCGGGGTACAGAATAATTGCATCTACAAAAGACTGTCCTACTGCCGCCGTAGCACTTGATAATGAGAAGATTTACGGCATTCAGTTCCACCCTGAGGTTACGCACAGCAAGTTTGGAATGAAACTGCTTGATAACTTTATAAATATATGCGGTTGCAAGCGTGAGTGGGATATGAAGAGTTATCTGCCGCTTATATCAAATAAAATACGCAATGAGGTGCGTGACCGCAAGGTGTTCCTGCTTGTATCCGGCGGAGTTGACAGTACAGTCGCTTTTGTATTGCTAAACAGAGTGTTAGGGGCTGACAGGGTACTTGGTCTGCATATAGATAACGGTATGATGCGTCTTGGAGAGAGCAGCCAGATTATGGAGTTTCTGAAGGCTGAAGGAATGAATAATTTAAGGATTGTTGACGCATCGGAGGAATTTTTGTCTGACTTAAAAGGCATTACCGCACCTGAACAGAAACGCAAGCTTATAGGGGCACGCTTTATTAAGGTAAAAGATGAGGAGATGCAAAAGCTTAATCTTGACCCTAATGAGTGGATGATGGCTCAAGGCACTATCTACCCCGATACCATAGAGAGTGGCGGCACTAAGAACGCAGACCTTATAAAGACCCACCATAATAGGGTTAAAGAGGTTATGGATTTAATGGAAAAGGGTATGCTGCTTGAACCACTTGCAGACCTATATAAAGATGAGGTGCGTATGCTTGGCGAGGAACTTGGCATTCCTAAAGCACTTGTTTGGAGACACCCATTCCCAGGTCCTGGACTTGGTGTTAGAATGCTGTGCAGTGACGGGTGTGGCACATACGCAACTAACAGTGATATAGCAGGGCTTAATGAATACCTTTCTGATAACGGCATTTCCGGTGTGGCACTACCTATAAAAAGCGTAGGTGTTCAAGGTGACGGACGTACATACGCACAGCCGTTCCTGCTAAAGAGTGCAAACGTAACTTGGAAAGATTGTGAGAAATTCAGCACAGAGATAACCAATCACTTTAAGGAGATTAACCGTGCAGTATGGCAGGTAGGTGCCGTTAGCGATGATATGCCAAAACCAATCGCTCAGTATGCCATTCGTGAGAATTTTGACAAACTGCGTACTTTTGACCATATATGCACCAAGTTTATACAGGATAACAATCTGTATCAATCCATTTGGCAAATGCCTGTGGTTTTGGTTCCGCTTACCGTTGGTAATAAGCCTTGCGTTGTTATGCGTCCTGTAAACAGCAACGAGGCTATGACTGCAAACTTTGCAACCATAGACCCGTCACTGCTCCGTAAGTTATGGAATGAACTCAAGAACGCCGGTGCCGGTGCCTTGTGGTATGATATAACTCACAAGCCTCCAGGTACTATAGAGTGGGAGTAAGTGGCGAAGCCACGAGTAGTGATTTTTTTTATTTATAAAGTAACAACATTAAACTTTTTTTACTACCTTTGCGTCTAATAAACTGAAAAACAAAAAAAATAACGTTTAAATATTTAAAGAAATGAAAGCAAAAATTTTATTTTTAGGTATTTTGATGGCTGTATCTGCAACATTGTTTGCTCAAGACAACCAAGCAATTGAATTTGTAGAACGTGTACACGATTTTGGTCAGATTCAAGAGGACGGTGGTAAGGTAACCACCACATTTGAGTTCAAGAACATAAGCAAGAGTGCTATAACACTTGATAATGTTCAGGCTTCTTGCGGTTGCACCACTCCTCAATGGACAAAAGACCCTATCGCTCCTAAGAAAAAAGGATTCATCAATGTTACTTACAACCCTGCAGGTCGTCCAGGTAACTTTACTAAGAGCATCACAGTTAAGTATCACGATGCTTCTAATGAGTCTAAAGTTATAGTTCTTAACATCAAGGGCGAGGTTATACCAAAAGCAAAACCTGCACAATAATGGTTTGACAGCATTTTTAAAGAGGCTGACTGACATAAACGGTCAGCCTCTTTTTAGTTATTTACTACAAGAATTGATATGGAACATATAGAAAACAATACAGATTTTAAAGGTCTTACCGTAAATCAAGGAATAATACAGCCACCATCTGTAAACCCGTACCTAAAAAAAAGAGTGAAAAAACACGATTTTAGTGTAGCTGAGTATGTAGATGGCATAGCCAAGGGTAATATATCAATTCTTTCACAAGCTGTAACATTAGTAGAAAGCACTAATCCAGACCACTACAAGACCGCACAGGAGATTATAGAAAAGTGCCTGCCACTTGCAGGTAAATCCGTAAGGATAGGCATAACAGGCGTACCTGGAGCAGGCAAGAGTACTTTTATAGAGGCACTTGGAATGCACCTTGTAAACAAGGGTGAGAAACTTGCCGTTCTTGCCATAGACCCAAGTAGCGGACTGTCAAAAGGCTCTATTTTGGGCGATAAAACACGTATGGAAGAGTTATCTGTAAGCGATAAGGCTTTTATACGCCCTTCTCCATCGGCAGGTTCTTTGGGCGGTGTGGCACGCAAGACCAGAGAGACCATAGTTCTATGCGAGGCAGCAGGTTATAATAATATATTTATTGAAACTGTAGGCGTGGGTCAGTCTGAGACTGCAGTCCACTCTATGGTTGATTTCTTTCTGCTAATCCAAATTACTGGTGCCGGCGATGAGCTGCAAGGCATTAAGCGTGGCATTATGGAAATGGCAGACTCCATAATAATAAACAAGGCAGAGGGCAATAATTTAGAGAGAGCTAAACTTGCCCAAGCTCAATTCAAGAATGCTCTGCACTTATTCCCAGCCCATGAGAGTGGTTGGATACCAGAGGTTCTGCTGTGCTCAGCATTCCACAAGGTGGGCATTCCTGAAATTTGGGATATGATAGAGCGTTATGTGGCTCACTGTAAGGGCAACGGATATTTTGACGTAAAGCGTCGCCGTCAGACTCAATATTGGATGACAGAGACTATTGATGAGGCTCTGAAAAACAGTTTCTATCGTAATCCTAAGATTGAAGAGATGCTTGAGGACTACAGCCATAAGGTTGTAAATGATGAGATAAGTTCTTTTGTAGCGGCACACAATCTACTTGACGTATATTTTAACAAGAAATGAATTTAGATAAACTTGACCTTAAAATATTAAGCATACTGTCTGAGAATGCCAAAACTCCATTTTTGGAGATTGCCCGTATATGTAACGTATCGGGTGCGGCTATTCATCAGCACATTCAGCACCTTACAAGTATAGGGGTTATTAAAGGCAGTGTGTTCTTGCTTGAACCAAGCCTTATTGGGTATAACACTTGTGCCTTTATATCGGTAAATCTCCAACCCGATGCAGACATTGCAAGCATAGCAGAGGAGCTAAAAAAACTCCCTGAAATTGTGGAGTGCCACATAACATCAGGGAAATCTTCTTTACTTCTTAAGGTTTATACAGCAGATAACGCATCGCTGCTTGAGCTGTTAAGCAAGATACACTTGGTAAGCGGAATTATCTCTACCAACATAACCATCTCACTTAAAGAGGAATTTGCACGTCAGATAGGGGTTAAAACATCGGGTAATTAGTAGCAGAAGAACCTACGGTCATTAGGACGCATCTCCAAGAACCTGTAAGAGAGTACAATCTCATGGCTACCGCCTGATACATTAACAAGCTTAGACACACTTACATCGTAGCTATAAGAGAGGCTGAACCCTGCAAATGAGCCACCTACCATAACTTTAAAGGCATCAGAACTGGTAAGTCCATCGGGGCTGTAGAACGGAATACCCCTATAACCTACACCAACCATAAAGTATTTACGGTGGTACATAGCATCAATATCTATCTGATGGTACTGACCTTGCCACTGGTAAAGTGCTGCTATGGTAACATCATCTTTAGGGTCATACTTACCCAAACCTTGCGATATAGGAATCATACCACCTGCAAATACATTGAGTTTAAAGTACTGCTTTGTAGATGGCTGGTCTGTGAACGACACATTATTTCCAAGCAGACGGTCTGCACACACACCGCCAAAGAAATATGGTCCGTGGAACATTATTGAAACCGCAGCATCAAACCTTACAAGAGAACTCTGTGTAGGCGAGAATTGGGTTACACCTACAACGGAACCATCTGCCGCTATTTGGTCCACAAAAGTGGCTTTACTTGGGTCCACCGTCCTGTAGAACACACCTATCTGCAATCCTGGACGGAAATACCAATCCTTGGTCATCTGTACGGCATAATTGTACTGTATGTTAAATTGCAACTGTGCAAGCATGCCTGTGGCATAAGATGTATAGTTTAGGTTTGCACCAAACGATGAACGTATGGGGTGGAAATATTGGTCATAACTTACAAGCCCTGTTTGAGAACCTTTAATTGATGACCACTGATTACGATACACCGCATATACCTTACCGCCATTTGTAAAACCTGCAAAAGAAGGTGCTATTACGGTTGTTGCAGACCATGGCTGAGACAACAGAAAATCCTGTGCCACACATTGTACAACCCCTATGACAGACAGGGTTATAATAGCCAATATGTTTTTCCTTCTCATCATCTTACCAATAATACATTACCAGATACACGATATGAACTGCCGTCCTTATACTTGCCTTCAGCCTTATATACGTATGTACCTTGCATAGCACATTTACCTTGGTAGTAACCGTCCCAACCTATAAGTATATCATTTGATTGGAATACCTGCGTACCCCATTGGTTGTATATCATCAGAGTATATGTATCTACATTTCTGAATACAGGACGGAACACATCAAGAGCCCTCTCCTCCGGATTATAGGCACCACCGTTTGCACTCTCCAGATTAGGAACAAACGCTGTTGGGAATACTATAAACGATTCTTTAGATACATTTACATAATCCTTCATAACCAATGTGTCCTTACAGCCCTTGACATCTGTAACAGCAAATGAAACCGTATATAGTCCGTCTTCAAAATACTCATGCAGCGGATTCTCTTCTGTAGATGTTCTGCCATCTCCAAAATCCCACAACCAAGCGGTAGTCTTATCTGTATTGTTTCTGAACTGAATCTTTGCATGAGGTATGTAAAGTTGTCTGTCACCCGATGTAAAGTCAGCCTCAGGCGATGGATATACGGTAATCTTACCGCTGTAGCGGTCTGCCTTACGCTTGCCCGTTGCAACAAGAGTTACAGTATATGTGCCTGCCTTTGTGTATGTATGCTCAGGACTACGTATCTCAGATGAGAATCCGTCTCCAAAATCCCACTTGTAGGTGGCATCACCTATGGTTGTGTTATTAAAGAACACTGTAAACGGAACGCAATCAGCATCCTTATCCACCTTATACGATGCTTCAGGCTCATCAACACTGCGTATTTGAACCTCATCGTATGCCTCACAACCATAACCCTTCAATGTCCAGCGTACAGTGCTTATACCCGCTTGCAGACCTCTGACTATTGTATTCTCTGCATGTGGGTCATCTACTGTGCCTGTACCGCCATCTACAACCTCCCAAGTACCTTGAACATTAGGAACGTTAATCATACGGGCACTCAATCTGTATGTACCGTCAAGGGTTACACCATCTTCACCTGCATCTGCCAATTTAGACAGGTTATTTGATATTATGTTCACATCTCTTGTATTGCTGCATGCTCCGTGATATACCTCCCAACGTACCACATTGGTAACCTTAGTGCTTAAATCCACTACGTATGACTCATTTGAATCAGGGGTAAGAACATCACCATCGCCAAAAATCAGTGTCCACCTACCTTGTCCGAATTTAGGCTCTGGGGCACGCAGTAGAACTTGATTCTCACAAGTTGTAATATCAGTCTCTTCAGGCTCTGTTATACCTGGATTATCACAAGTTACCGCAACTGTATCATAGTTCAGACAGTAACCGTCTGTAACGTCCCAACGGAACTCATTTATGCCAAATGCTATATCGCTTATTGCCGTTGTAGGACTTGCCACATCTTTAATGGTGGCACCACCCGATACAAGTGTCCATGTAGCAGTAGTTGAAGCCGCTAATTTGGCATTCAACTTGGCATCGGTAGCACAATTTGTATTAAAGTCTATACCAGCCTCAGCTATAGGCAAAGGTCTTATTGTAACATACTTTGTTATTGGTTCTGCCTTCATACAAGCATTGCTTGGAACTACAGACACATTACCACTCTTGGCAAATATGTCTATCTCTACAAGTATGCTTCTTGAGCCTTGACCCGACACTATGGAATATCCTGTAGGTACCGTCCACTCATAATCTGTAGCCTCTGGCACATCAGAAACTGATAGTGCAAACAACGCTGCATTTTCACAAACATACAGAGGTGCCGATATTTCACCTATGGCGGTAATAGGTTTCACTATCTCTACAAACATAGATGAAGTACCACCCTCGCCACAATCGTTCACACCCTTAACCTTTATCTCACCACTAACTGCGGTATTATCTGTAGCCACTGTTATATTAGCTGTTCCTGCACCACTCATAATAGTGAATCCTGCAGGTAGTTCCCACTCATATTTATCTGCATAAAGAATGTCTGCCGCATGATACTCATAGTGAGAATCCATACATACAAGATTAGGACCTGTTACAAGAGTTGCATCTTTTGGCAACATACCTACATTACATTGCAGTTGCTTGCCCAATGTTGTTGTACAATGCTCTCCTGAACGGATAGACTCAAATACAAATATATTATCGGGTCTTGTTGGTACATGTGATATAACCTCACCATCGGCGGTAATATCCTTCTCAAAATGAGAACCGTTAAATGAGTATGTTATATGCCATGGAGCGTCTCCTGTAGGATGTAATGTAACCTCTATAGGATTTGGCTGACATACCGCAGGTGGAACCTCTACTGCAAGATTAGGATATTGATATACATCCACATCAAACTCATAGTTAACCTCTGTAATGCAATCACCATTTGAAACATTAGTGATAGTGTAATGTTGCTTACCTGTAGATGTTGGTGTAATAGACAGAACTATATGCTGGTCTGTGAAAGGACCATCTATATAATCCATTGAACCGTCAGTATAAGAAACAAACCATTTCTCTCCATTGCCGGCAAACATCTCCACGTGTATGTCGTTACCTAAACAGCAATCATGCTCTGCACTGACTATAGAGAGTGTAGGCTTTTCATTTACAGTTACAGGCACACTACCCGATACCTTATTTTGACAACCCTTACTATCTGTAACGCTAATAAGTGAGTATGTGCAGTTTCTATCAGGTGAAACCATTTCAGGCTCCACATTATCTGTCATAACTTTTGTAAATATGTCTGAACCATCTGTGTATTCCACATTCCAAGGTGAATCACCTGCCACATTTATCTGCAACTCCACCTCATCACCGTTGCACACCTCATTAGTTCCCGTAATAACAGCCTTATACTCAATAGGCGATGTTATTACAAATGTGGTGTCAACGCTACAGCCATTCTTATCAACCATCTTCAGATTGTAATTGCCGGCAAGCAGATTAGTTTGGTCCTTATTATCTGATATAACCCCAAAACCAGCCCATTGATATGTGTATTCAGGAACACCACCTGTAACGTCTAATGTAATGGAACCCGATTTATCTCCGTAACATACGTTATTTACCAAATCGGCCTTTAACACTATGGTGTCTGGTTGTGTAACCTCAGCGGTGAACTGCTCCAAAGGCTTACAACCTTTTGAATCCTCTATATAAGCTGTGTATATTCCTGCCTCCAAATTAGAGATATTGAACACACCTGTTTTGGCTACCTTAGGACCATGCCAAGTAATATTATAGTGCTTGCTACCACCCGTAACTTGTAAGTTCAGGAATCCGTCTCTGTCACCATAACAAGATAATTCTGTTTTGCTTGACTCTAATAAAGTCCACTCTACAGGTAACACCTCATAAATCTCATAATTTGCATTAAACTTATTACCACGCTGGTCTGTAATCTCAACAGAATATATATCGGGTTCAAGATTATAAATCAGAAGTTGGTCTGAGGTGAATCCCTTAGTTGAAGTCCAACTGCAAACGTATGGTTCATCACCACCTGTAACACTTAACTCAATATAGCCCTTATCTCCGTTACATGTCAACTGATTTATCACAGGTGTAACTATCATTGTGGCAGGCTCTGTAACAGTTACCACAACACTCTTTGTACACTCAAACTGGTCTTTAACAGTAAGTGTGTATGTGCCAGCAACAAGATTATATTGATTCAAATCACCTTGTTTTGCTGGGTCTATTCCACGCCCTGTCCAAGAGTAAGTGAGTGGTGGTGTACCGCCTGTAACATTAACCTCAATGCTACCGTCATTACCTCCGTGAACAGATACATTGTGAACTGATGTCACATCTATAACTATCATAGATGAGGCATTTATCAAGAAATTATCTGAAGCCTGACAACCATTGGCATCTGCAACTCCTATAGTGTAATATCCCGCACCAAGATGGGCAAGATGAGAGCCGTGGCCAATTTCAGTTCCACTATCATCATACCAAGTATAAGTGTATGGCTTTGTACCAGCACCTTCTGGTATATTGGCGTATGCTTCACCGTCTAAAATACCATCACATAACACACTTGGGGCTTCAGCCGATACTGTAAGTACATTAGGCTCTGTAATTTCCACTGAACCGCTACGCTCACAACCTGCTTCATCTTTTACGGTGAATGTGTATGTATCCGCCTTAAGCGATTCCTCTGTTAAGTTAGAGGATTTCCAAGAGCCGTCACTATTGACCCACTCTGGAACATACGCTCCTGTTCCGCCTGTGACAGCCGCCGCTATCACACCCTTACTATCACCAAAGCAAGGCTCATTTTGTGAGGTGAGAGATATAGCCATTTCTGTACGTTCTGCCAATGTAAATACTTTGGATTCTGTACATCCGTTAGCGTCTGTAACCTCTACCCTATACACTCCGCCAGAAACAAGGGTTGTCTGGTCTTGAGCATCGGGTACAAGACCCTCGTCTCCTGTCCAATTATATGTATAAGGTGTGGCGCCGCCTGTTACAGTCAGTGCAATGGCACCGTCTTTATCTTCCGCACATTTGGTATCTGTAACAACACCCTCTATATTGAGTGCCGCCGCAGGGCCTGTAATGGTTGTACTGAATGTATTGTTCACACAACCATAGGCATCGGTCAATGTTAGAGAATATGTACCTGCACCTAAATTGTCTATATATGAAATGTCTGTAGGTACGGCTGGTGCATCAGGTCCGTTCCACACTGCTGTATATGGTGTAGTACCACCACTGTACAGCATCTTTATAGCACCACTCTTATCTCCAAAACATTTTACGCTTAATACAGATGCGGCAGGGTCTAAAACTGCTGTAAGTGCATCAGGTTCAGTTACTTCAAAGGTTCTTGTAACAGATGCACCGTTAGCGTCTGTTACTATCACTGTGTATTTGTCAGCAACTATATTCAATATATCTTCAGTAGAGGCTGAGTAGCCCTTATCTGATGTCCATGCGTATGTATACGGCTCTTTGCCACCTGAAACAGACAGATTTATACCACCTGTAGCGGTTCCGTTGCAGACTACATTCTTAATTGTCTCAGTTACCTCAAGAACAGTTGGTTCTGTTATTACTATATGCTCATTTGCTACACATACGTTAGCATCGGTAACTTCTATAAAGTAATCTCCTGCAAGTAAGTTTACTATTACGTCATCGTGCTTGTTTGCATCAGTAATGCTTGGACCCGATGTCCACAAATATGTGTATGCAGGTGTGCCACCGGCAGGTGTTACTGCAATCTGACCTGTAGCCTCACCATATATGGCTACATCATCTTTAGTGTATGATATGGTCAATGTTTCAGGTTGCGTTACTGTAAGCACCTCGGTCTGCAATGAACAGCCGTTTGCATCGGTAACATTAGCCCTGTATGCACCCGGCTCTAAGTTAGCCGCCTCTGAAAGTGTGGATATTACGGTTGACATATCCGCTACGTTATACCATGCGTAACTGTAAGCCTCCACTCCACCCTGTGGTGTTACTGTAACCATACCGTCAGCAGTACCGTTACATGTAACATTGTAAATATCTGTAGATGCAGTCAATTCTGTAGGTTGGGTTATCTCATACATAGAGTTTCCTGTGCAACCTAATTTATCTGTAACCTCCACATAGTATGAACCTGCCTTGTTGAGTGATGACACAATGGAATCTGTAGAGATTTGTGCCCCGTCATAACTCCATACATAACTGTACGGATATACACCTCCGCTAACCTCTGACCATACTTTTCCGTTACTGCTCTCAAAGCATGTAAGGTTCTCACCGTATGCGGTTATGCTTATAGGTGCAGGGTCAAACAGCGTGAATGTTCTGTCTATTGTACAACCGTTGGCATCGGTGATATTAACACCAAACACACCTCCGTTAAGGTTATATTGGTTCTTTTGGTCAGTTACAACTCCTGAACCTGTCCATAGGTAAGTGTATGGCTCTGTACCACCCTCCACTTCAATCTCTATACTGCCTGCACCCTCTCCGCTACATACGTTCTCTTTTATAAGAGCTGTTGTTATTGCAAGAGGTTTGGCAGGTTGGGTTATATTTTGTGAAAGAGATGTCTCACAACTGTTCTTATCAACTATTTCAACAGTATAAGTTCCTACAGGCAAATTGAATACATGTGCTGAATCCGTTATCTGTTCCGGAGTAACTCCTATCCATTTTACATTATATGGTTCCGTACCACCATTGATTGCAATGTCAATATTTGCTGTGGCGTCACCATAACATTTCTCTTCAATATTGGATGTAATAATGGTCTCAACAGTCAGTGGTTGAGGCTCTGTTACTTTGTAATCATTCTCATAAACATTACCCACTGCATCGGTAATCATTACATGATACATTCCTACCTTTACATTAAGAACATCCTTATCTGTGGTTGTGGTGCCATCGGGGTGAGTCCACAAGTATGTATAATAAGGGGTAGCACCAGATACCGTAAGATTTATATAACCATCTGAACCGCCGTTGCAACTTACATTCTTAATTTTATCTATAACTATAAATGGTGTAGGTTCTGTCACTACAGCAGATACATCATACGTACAGCCACGACTATCAGTTACTGTTGTAAAGTAATTACCAGCCATTAGTTCTGTTTGATTCTGCAAACCTTCTGTAGCAGGGGTAATGCTCCTACCCGACCAATGATATGAATACGGCTCAACACCGCCTTGAACGGCTATATCTATCTCACCCTCAGCAGTGCCAATAACATCTACATTCTTAACTCTTGTAACAACAGCCTTTAACGGTTCTGGATTTACAAGGGTCTCTGTAGCAAACGCTGTGCAACCATTAACATCGGTTACTGTAACCTGATAAGTTCCGCTTGGAACATCTATAAGCGTAGCGTCTGTACCAACTTCCAAACCTGTATTAAGGTCTATCCACTTGTAAGAAGGGGTACCTGTACCACCTTGCGGTACAGCCCTTAACATACCTGTGCTTGTGCCTGTACAGTTAACCTCCTGTTTCTGTATTGTAACTGTAAGCTCCTGAGGCTGTGTTATTTCAAAATCTGCTGTACGCTCGCACCCCACACTATCTGTTACAGAATAGTGGTACTCACCTACGTTAAGGTTCATATCAAGTGAATCCTTAACAGATATTGTGCCACCCGATGTTTGTGTAAGCTGATGGTCATATGGTAATCTGCCACCTGTTACTGTGGCTGTAAACTGACCGTCAGACAAGCCGTTACAGGTTATATTCTTGGTGTCAAACTCCATCTTCAGTTTCTCCACACTTATGACTTTTGACATAGCATAACGGCAACCATGGTCAGATGCCTCTATCTTGCAAAGTGCAATATCGTATGGTCCGTCAAGAGCCTTGAACTGCAAAGAGTCACCTGTACCTATGCGATCTTCAAAGAAATTATTGTTTACACTTAATGTATATTTTACACCAACTTCAGATTTTGCCATCTTTATGGCATTGTTACCGTCACGGCAGTACAAACCTATTTGTGGTATGTCAAGAAGTCTCTCTATATAGAATGACTTAACTTTAGATGTTCCGCAAATTGTATCGCCGTCCTCTACCAAATAGTGTTTCATGGTTACGGAATACATACCTTTATCCAATTGTTTTGGATAGATAAAGGCAGTACCATCGTGATTATCCTTAAACGCAGGAGAATCATTTTCACTGAAAATAAAATCTGTATTTGCCGTATGATTTGCTTGCAATAATACATAATCCCTATCACCACATATATATGACAGATGCTCGTAACCGCCAAAATCCGATGCCTCATTCAAGATACGGAATTGGTTTGTAAGGGTGGATTCGCAATACTCCGTCTCACCTGTAGCAAGTTGATAATCTATCTTAAAGTGATAGGTTACATCGTATGATGATGTATGTCTGCCCTGCGTCAAATCCATTGTGGCATAGCCTTCCCTTACAGGGTCTATAGTCAGGAACGAAGGACCCGTAAACCACCCTTCACCCTCTTCTGTAGGGAATCCGAATATTGTAACCGAACCCTCCGGACTGCAATATACCGGCTCAAGGTCAAAGATTGCAAGATTGTCCGTACCACGAACTTGTATGTTAGCGGAATCAGAAGATACACAGCCGTGCTCATTCTTAACCTCATACCCTATCTTATATACACCTAATCCTGCCTTATCAGTGTAGAACGTGGTGTTAATCAAAGAACCCTCTGGGGCATTGGTCCAATAGTGTCCGCCAAACGGAGTGGCGGCAAGTTTAAGCGGTGTGGCTGAACGGCAGTAATCTGACTTCAGGTGCATATCAA